>JBBQGK010000015.1:0-48788 GCA_038322885.1 Bacteriovoracales bacterium
AAATGGTACTCAAGTTCAAAGTATCGAGGCTCCATGGGTTATAAAAATTGAGTTTGACAAAAATCTTTGGTGCTCAGGAAGTCTTATTTCGCTTAACTGGGTCATCACAGCTGGTCATTGTTTTGATGAAGTACAGGATGTGAATCGTTTCCAAGTTTTTGGTGGAGGTTCGGGCCTTGCATCTGATCTCTTGAACATTGGGAAAGTTAAAAAAATATTTGTTCATCCTAAATTTAGAAATGTGAAAGAGACTCCTGAGTATGACATCGCGCTCATAATGTTGAATCAAGATGTGAAACCTAGTCCTTCTTTAGGCCCCATCTCAATGCTTTCTGAAACGAGTGCTAATCCTTATAAAAACTCTAATGAATTAGTTTCTATTTATGGCTGGGGCTATCTTAATAGCACTCAAACAGGAGTACCCAGGGCTCTTTCGAAGATCGAACTTCCGTTATTGGCCTCTGATCAGCTATATCAAATTCGTTCAGAGAGTTTGTTTTCGGCTTTCCCGAAGTGGGCTGACCCATACTTCTTTTTTACTTTCAACAGGAATAAAACGACTTGTTACGGCGACAGCGGTAGCGGCTGGACAATCAAAAGTAATGGGAAGCCATTTCTAATTGCAGTTCATAGTGGTGGAGATGCTTGTCGAAGTATCTCTATAGGTAATCCAGCCGCCCATCATGCAGATTGGATGCTATCGATAATCAATAGGGAGCAAGCCGCTAATTCGGAAGATAGATAAATCAAATACCTTCGTAAGATTGGGATGAGTTTTTATCTACGTCCTTGTGAATTATTACTTAAAAAACAAATGATGGCAGATTTGAAAACCAGCCTTCAAAATTCAATGCATGCCCCCTCAATGTCTTCTTATTTCCCCTACTATCTCTTGGTTTTCGGACATCACCTTAATACCAAATGGAAACGGCTAATACCGGAGGAAGCCCCCATTCCACTACATATGAGCAAGGTCTTGAGTTTTAGTGGTAAGGGCCAAACTAATCGATCTTAAAGGCTAATCAGAATCATTAGAGACTGAACTTGGTAGAGGTTCATATGGATAAAGAATTTTGATTTTATATGTAAAAACTTGGGTCCGAATTGACATTACTCCATACAATTTGTATCACCATTTAAAAAAGGAAATTATGAAAATGCTACTGATGATCGGTCTTTTTGGATTCGTCTCGATTCCCTCTTATTCTGCATCAACCCAGCTAGACTATTTCCGCGAAAACTCGATGAATTATAATCCAACTTTTTGGCATCAGAAATGTGAAGCTGCTGCGACCCAGGCCAAGGGGCGAATTGAAGTTGCTCTGGATGTTCTACACCTTCCAGCGAATACCATTTTAGTTAACCCCATGTTCAACGTTGAACGGCTAAGCAGAAACAACTACAACTATAAGTGTAGTCTTAAACTTGAGACCGAAGACAACGCATTATCGTTTGTTAGTAGCAGCGTAAAAATGCCACATCAATCTGAGTGTATCTCTGAGCAAGAAATTGCTCTCGGAGACGTCAATACCGTTTTCACAGCTCTCTTTAAGACTGGGTGGTTCTGGGAAGATAAGTGCATCTTGGATTCTGTAAAACTCCATGTGGAGTAAGCCCCACGAAGCTTTTAAATCCTAATAATGATAAATGAAAGTATGTCGGTGGGAAAAATTTCATTACCTCAAATACCTATTCATCAACCAATTTTTAACATTCGACCCAAACAAAATCGAATCGGCTTGAGACCATAAACTAAAGATCCGCCTAAAGCCTCTCTTTGCCCTTTTGATCTCCGATGTATTTGAACCGTGGAATAGTTTTGCCTTCAATCTCAACCGTCTCGAGAAACATCCCCAAAGGCCTTACCCAAAGTTTCCCCGCTGGATTTTCATAGAGGCATTCATAGAACACCATCCATTCTAAGGTTTCAGAGTGCCGAACCACATCACGAACGATGTAGTTCTTCCCTTTGTAGTGCTGGTAGAGTCCACCTAGTTTTAAATTTTCTACCATGTGATTTTTTCCAGAAAAAGATAAGGGAGAATACCAATAACGAGCATGATCATAAAGCCCATGACGTAGGGAAAGGTGCGGCCGAGTTTCATGTCATAATTTACCACGTGTTGTTTGTAGGCTGTTTGGCCCAAAAAGAGCTTCGTGAAAAGAAGAAAGAAGAGAATCCCATTCAGGCAAGTTGCGATGATGTGACCGAGTCCGAGGTAAGGTTGTTGGGCCAGAAGTCCGTTGATCACAAGATCCTCTGCTACAAAGGATGCCAGCAATGGAACTCCAATCATGGCAAAACCAAATAAACAAAACAAAGTCGCGAGTATTGGAAAGTACTGGGCCAGTCCGTAGAACTGACTGGGCCGCTTCAAGCTGAAGTGATTCTGTATATAACCCATGATTGAGTACATCGCCGTTCCACAAATGGAAATCACAAGAAGATGAAGGTATGATCCTCGTGCGGCAGTCAAATCGACTTGGAGACCTGTTAAAACAAGCGAGGCTTGGGCGACATAAAAGTAGGTTGTTGTGCGGGATATATTTTTTTCAAAAATCCCTCGAAATGACCAATAGACTGAAGAAAAAATTGAAAGACCCAAGAGAAGAAGCTTAAACCCGTCAGGGTCAGTGTGGAGAGAGGGCAAAAGGAACTGCACAAAGAGTAAAACTCCAGCACGAGAAAGGAAGAGACATGAAATTTCATACCAAGGAAGTTTTCCATTAATATCATGAACCCACGAGTGAAAAGGAAACACTCCATGAGATTGATAAATAATAATAAAGGAGAGTAAAAGGACCGGCCAAGTGAAGAAAGTCGCAGGAATTTCATTGAAAGGAAGGTCTAAAACTCCGGCGCCATAGGCGTAAGTCATGAGGCCTAGAAAACAAATAGCTGTGAGAAAATGTTGAATAATGTAGGTTCCACCACCAGCAGAGCTTCCATTTCGAATGTCTTTAATAAAACCAACTGCAGGAAGCATGCGTTGAAAAAGCCAGAAAAGAAAAAACGTCGGAAGATTTCCCGCCATAATTAAGCCGTAACCAGAGGCGAGATGAAGAAGAAATTTTGTATCAAGAGTTACTTCATCTTTCAGAGGAAAAAGCCCAATAAAAAGAGAGCCTGCATATAAAAATCCGATGAAGACCGTAATTTTGTTAAAGGCGAGATTCAACATCGCATGATTTGAATCAGTGGGCATGAACTCAGGCATCAGGAACAGGACGCCGAAGAAAGTCGCCAGAGTGACGAGTAAGACCATGATGAAGTTTTGCCATTTTTTTCCCATGACCGTAAAACTCGAATAAATCGCCGGGACAAAAGTCAAAAGGAGTGGAAGCATTTTAATCGGCATACGCTTAGCCTTTTCCAAAGATACGTTTAATGAGTTTATTGTCCCATTCGATCCATCCATCCTCAGCTTTCATGTAGAGTTTGAAAGGAAAACAGACGAAACTCAGAAACTTCATAGTTAAAAAATCCAAGTGGAAAGCATGAAGCGCATGAATATAAATTTTTCTTCTTAAGCCCTTTGAAAAAAATCTTTCAACGGATAAATTTCTCTGAATTGATACGTTTTGATGAACATTCGGATTATCGACAAAGTCTGAGATGAGAGAAGCCGAGCGCAAGAACTGATAGGTTCTGAGACTCGCATGAGTGAACATGTGAAACATGGCAAAGTTTGTATACCCGAGTGCAATTTCAATATAGATAATCCCGACTTGAGAAATGGTGGCGTATCCAAGCATCGTTTTTGCATCTGAGCGAGTACGACCAACGAGAGTCGCATACACCGCACTCATTGCTCCGATAATTCCTATCGCCCAAAGGAGTGAGGGATAGAAAGCAAGATAGTCGTGAAAGCGGATCAAGAGAAATGGTCCCAGGTGCACCGAGAGGGCTCCGTAAAAAATGGCCGAAGATGGTGTTGGCCCTTCCATAGCCGTCGGTAACCATGAACTCATCGGAAGCTGTCCCGCCTTTGCGAGTGACGCCCAGATGACAAAGACACCAATGAATAAAAGTGCTGTGCTCCCATGGCCGTGCTCTTGCAAAAGTTTCGGCAAGGCAATGAAGTCCGTTGAATGAAGATAGTGATGGGCCCAGGCAGAAGCAGCAAGGATTCCGGTATCGCACAAACGGTAACTCACAATCGCTTTCAAAGAGTGTTTCACCGGCTGAACCTGAGAGTAGAAATAACTAATGAGAAGAACGGAAGTTGTTCCAACAAGCTCCCAACCAACAAATAGAATATCAAGCGATCGAGAAAAGCTCACAATCATGAGTCCAAATTGCAAAATGGATAGAAGAAACACAAAACGAAAATACCCCTCTTCCTTGTGTAGATAATTTTGTGAATATCGAAAGATCGTACTGATCAGTAGAGCGGACAAGAATGCATAAGTCGCACCTAATAAATCAACAATAAAGCGAATCTTAAACTCATACTCACCTACTTCAATCCAGTTGGCGTAATCAAGGGAGAGATCTCTGGGTGAAAGAATCCATGCTTGCACAAAAAGAGTGAGTGCCAATACCGCCATGGCATAGGAATAATATTTTGCACTCTCCGCGAGAAAGAATTCAGAGATTTTTATCCTCGAGAAGAAAGCAAATCCAAGAAATAAGCACCAGACGAACGGGATGATTAAAAGGGCGATAAAGTTTTGCTCAATCATTCGTCAATCTCCGCGAAGTCTTCGCTTGAATGCGTAATTTTTATATTTTCAAACGAGGTTTTGAAATGCTTCATCTTAAATTTTTCTGCGTTCAAAATACGCCAGTCATTTTGGCCATAAATATACCACTCTTTCTCGATGGGATCATAAACGACCATCCTGAGCCAGTGATGATAAAGGATGTTGCGCAAACGTGGATGAGAGTCAAAAACACTCTTCACACGAGAGAGAGGTGCTTCGACAATCGTCATATTGCGAATCGGTTCATGCAATTCGACCATCTGGCGGGCCAGACCAATGCGAAGATCCCCTTGAGAACCTGTCATCACACCTAAAAGCGAAGTCAGGTTAAGTGGAAGTTTGGAACCACAACCAAAGTTATCGTTATCCACACAAGAAAAATAATAA
The DNA here is from genome assembly GCA_038322885.1 of Bacteriovoracales bacterium. Taxonomy (GTDB): domain Bacteria; phylum Bdellovibrionota; class Bacteriovoracia; order Bacteriovoracales; family Bacteriovoracaceae; genus Peredibacter. The sequence continues at coordinate 5,095 of JBBQGK010000015.1, forward strand.
TCCATGTTAATGTTCACACAAACTGGAATAGCACCAATCACGGCCTGAAAGAGAAGCTTCCCATCATCCGAATCTGTTTCCCAATCATAGCTGATCAAAAATGAGCGGCGGTTAAGAAAGAGTCCGCGAGTGAGTTCTCTCTTACCTAAAATGGAAAGAGCAGTCGTACAATGTCCATACTCAGGTCTGGGTTGGGCCAGGTCCTGAGCGCGCTCTCGCACATGCTTCAAAGCTTCGTCGGGATTATTCTTCGCAGTTTCAGAACTAAAGCGCTGACATCTCTCAAAGGCATTAAGCTTGCACGCCTCATTAAAATTCTTCCGAAGGACTTCGAGCTCTTTTAAGTGAGATGCCGGTAATTTTTCTAGATCAAAGAAGTTCATCTCGTCGGTACATGTATCGTGATAGCCCGAGATAAAAAAAGTTTTTTCAGGGAGCTCAAGGCCTGCCTTTTTTAATTCCTCTCGCACGCGCGGATCATTCCCCATTTTTGTGAAGGCACGAGAGTTAGGAACTCCAGCGTTTCCGCCGCACGCACCACAGCCGTAGGCCTGACGAAAAGGATTATTCGTAGATGATGATCCGTGAGCGGCCATGACGATTAAAGGTGAGAACGGTGCTTTTAAACCACACATCCGGACAATCGCCTCAACAATTTTAGCTTGCTCCTGAACCGTGTAGCCCGAATCTCCCTCGCCTTTCTCAACAACAATTTGAGTTGTGGGGGTCGTGCTGAAAAATTCTTTAAGCCACGCCTTGAAAGTCTGACTCTGCTTTGGAAAGAAAACCGCAAGGAACATGGGCACAAGACTTAAAACGCCAAGGAGAAGAGTCGCGAAAAAACCGCGAAAGAGTGTTCGAGAATAGTAGTATAAGAAGAGCCCACTTCCGCCCATGAGTTTATTAAATTTATCAAAGCCCAAACCCTTTTGCTGATCTACCGAAATTTCTCGCACCACTCGACTCGGACTAATCACTGGAGGACATTGAGCAATGAGGCGCTGATTTTTAAGACTCGAAAATTTCATATCAAGCCCAAAGAATCCTACCACTCCAAAAGTCTGCACGCCGTGATCGATTTCTTCAAGGTGCCTTCGGATTGATTCTTCACGATCATCGATGCAGAAAAGCACCTGGGCATAGGGCCTTGCCGGAGTCTTGGCCCGCCCTTCTTCTCGGTGCTGAACTATCGCCGACAGGGCCTCGCGGTAAAAATGATGCTCATAGGCCTCATGCCAAACGCGGATTTTGTGAGTGTGTTCGAGTTCATCAATATCATCTACGACTTTCACAAGCTCAGCTGGGGTGAGATCCTTCATCCAGTGGCTATCAAGCTTGAAGTTTTTAGTGATCTGATAAAGTGCCAAGGAGAGTTGAAAGCTCTTCATCTCCACTTTGTCCTGGCGACCAAGAATGAGTGACATATCGATGGATGATTCTTGAGAATGGAACTGATTCATCGAAGATTCAATCAAAACTAAAAAGGCGAGATAATCGAGGAGTTTGATCGACGGGGATTTCACTGTCGCTTGCCAAGGCTCGAGCTCAAGCTTGTTCACCATTCCAGACCATCCCTTCATATCAAAGAGAATTTCGAGGAGTGTTTTTTCCCAGGCACTTTCCGGAACACCCATGGTCTTTAATTCTTTTTGGATGATCTGATCCGGTGTCTCGTTCTCATAGCTCTTCATTTTCAAAGCGAGATTTTTCTGCCAGCCGGTGAGAAAATTTTTCGTCTCCAAAATATCAAAGCTCACAAAAGTCCAGAACCCCTTATTCACGAAAGGATTTGACCAGAAGCTCTGCCCCTGATCAAGGTAGCTTGAGACGAGACGAAAAACGAAGGGAAGGACACTTAAAGTGTAGTTCTCGTTATGATATTTTTCCCAGTATTCTTTCCCTCTCCACTTCACACTTGAGCGGCGCAAAGTCAGTTCCTGATCTTTCATTTTCTCCTGACAAGAATCCCAAAGATGGTTGTCCAGGATGTTGGGTTGGACTTCATCATTATTGAAGGCAAGATCAGAGAACATCAGACGATGAAGAAAATCTTTGGCAGAGATTCCCATTTTTTGAAGGACGGGAAAGTTATTGTACTTTCCAAGGTAATGGGTCAGGGCCTCAGAGATATCATCTTCTGTCATCTTCCCTTCATCAAAGCGCGAACGGTAGTTTTGAAGAGGCCAGTACGTTCGGGCGCGGTAGAGCTCCCCGGCATCACTCAAGGCTTCGTGAAAATCTTTTCCTTCAAACATCAAGAGGATGTTGTTATGAACAAAGGTTGGAAGTGGATTTTGGATCGGTAATTTATTTCTGATATTTTTAACAATTTTGTCAAAATCAGACTCAGCAGCAACAGCTGTCATAGAAATTCCCTGGAAATTTTAGATCTTTAAATTTTACTCCCGGGTCGGGTTTATTCCTAGTTTATGATTATTTTTTAATTACTTAGCAGTCCTGCTTCACATTTTGAGAGAGAAAGATTTAAAATGAAAATAGTTAATAAACGATCACATTCCCTGAGTCGTTTTGTTTGCAAATAAGGTGAACATGGTTTCAAAAAAAGATGCCCCGACAGTTTTGTTTTTGCATGGGGCCTTGGGCACCATGAACGATCTAGCAGGACTTCGAGAGCTCGTTGAGCAAAAAGGTTTTAAAACTCTCGCGTTTAACTTTTCCGGTCACGGGGAAGTGGCCTGGCCAACTGAATTCCGGATCGACTTATTTGCCCGGGACCTCGATCATTATCTCACGACTCATGATTTGAAAGATGTAGCGATCTTTGGCTATTCTATGGGGGGTTATGTAGCTCTTTATCACGCGGCCAACTTTGACGATTCGCCCATCTCTTCGATCACAACTTATGGGACGAAATTTAACTGGACTGAAGCTTCGGTAGCAAAAGAGTTGCCTATGCTTATACCGGAACACCTTTCAGAGAAATTTCCTCAATTGGCCGAGGCCCTGGCAAAAAAACATGGAGACAGGTGGAAATCTCTCCTTCGTTCAACCGCGCACATGATGCAAAACTTGCAAAAGCTCGACGGACTGAATCGTGAGGACATGCATTCTGTAGAAATTCCCGTCACCCTAATTCTGGGTGACCAGGACCGCATGGTAACTCAAGAGGAAACGAAGACTTTTGCCTCATGGCTTCATCACCCTCATATGAAAACTTTGGCGCACTCAAAACACGAGCTCGAAAGATCAAATCTCACAGAGCTTGCCATTCTCATAACTGAGGATCTTGTTTGATCTCGCAGCACTGCATTTAACTAGACCACATGCATTTTTTCCCGATAGAATTAAGACTTAATTTTTTGGGTTAAAACCCGGAGTAAAATCGTGATCAAAACCATCGCCATCATTGATGATGAAAAAGAAATGGAGCAGCTCTACTCCATGCTGATGGAAGATGCCGTTGAGCAAAAAATTATTAATCTTAAGTTTTTTGATGACTCAAGAAATTTTCTAAAGTGGTTTGAAACTAATAAACCAGATCTCATTTTGAGTGATATTAACATGCCTCACATGAATGGCATTGAACTCGCCCGTGAACTTCGGGCCCAGGGTTTTAAGATCCTCACCTACTTTGTGAGTGGCGATGATGAGAGTGTTTACGCAGAAACCATGAAGAAATTTGGTCCTTGTCGTTTTTTTTGCAAGCCTCTTGATTTTGAACACGTCCTGAATCTTATTGAGGAAGATTTAGGTCTCCCTCACGTTCTTTAAAATTAAAGGTTCCCCATGCGCGAATATTCCTGGATCTCTGAACTCGCTCTCGATTGCCAAGAGTACTCTGAGTCTCTAGGAAAATTTTTTGCGAAGGCCATCTCAAAGGTCAGCTTTGAGGCCGTGCCAGATTTTGAAATGAAGCGGGCCTGGTCAGTCCTTGCTCGTGACATGGTTCATTTTGGTTTTGATGAGGATGGAAATTTCCCACCAGATATTGCCGGTACCATGGCCGCCCTTCAAACCATGGGCATCGACAAATTCAATGAAGATCTTTTAGAAGAAGAAAAACTTTCTCCACTCATGGGCGTTTTCTTTCGTCGCCTTTTTCACATCGTGGGCCAGCACCCGGAGCTCTTCGAGATGCTGGATCAGGCAGATCTCTTAGAAGACATGCTGGGAATTATTGCCAAGAGATTTGTTCCGATTTTTAAACTCGTTCCAGTTTTCTCGAATGAAGCTCAGGCGATGGTACCGTTTCTTCGCGAGCCGCTCTTCACCGCACTCTACGAATTACCGGAAGAGGAGCATCAGAAGCTCACCATCTTCACTGAAAAAGTCATGAGAAAATTCTATGACCTTCAGGTTCGTCCAAAGCTCGCAGAAACTCTCAAAGATAATTTGAAAGGAAGAAATCTTCTTCTGCCTTTAATCGATGAGGCCGTGAATCACTTGCCACCTGACCGGTGCATGACGGCCTTGATCAGCATTCTCTGCACTCCAAAAGAAGAACTGACCCAGGGTCGAATCATCTCGATCGTTCTCCAGGAGCTTGGGGGCATGTATGTAAAGCTTGCCCAAGTTTTAGCTGAACTTGCTCCTCCGGCCTTAGCGAGAGAATTAAAGCACCAACAGGATAAACTCGGAGGAATATTTGGAAGCCAGGAAAAATCCTGGAAGTACGTTCTGGATATTCTGGCCCGTCCCTCGTTTCGTGAGTTTCGCCGCTTCATTGTGATTCCAGATCAAAGACAGAATGCTTTCGCTGGAGCTTCAGTCGGCGCGATCTACGAGTTCCAGCTCACCCCTCTTGGTCGCACCGAACTCCAGTGTAAAACAAGTGTGCTCTTAAAAGTTCAACGGCCAGGGCTCACATTACTCTTTGAGCAACAAAAAAATACTCTTATTAGTATCCTGGATCACATCGAGCGCTCGCTAGACGGAACGGAGCTCTCAGACGATGAGCAACTCGAAGTCAAAGGACTCATCACGGCCTTAAAGCGCACGATCATCAACTACGCCGTTCAAAGTATCGGCGAGCTTGATTTTCGAGTGGAAAAGCAAAATGCCGAAATGGTTAAAGAAGCCCTCGAGGGGAAATTTGACCTCATGGTTACTCGCTACTTCCAAGTAGAACCCGACGTAGCAGTGATGGAGAGAATTATCGGAGATAAGGTCACCTCGGTTGTGAACTCCCGCTATCTTGAGCGCAGAAGCATCGCTGATTTAGTGGCGGATGCTTACCTTCACATTCTTTTTCAGAAAGGTGTGATCTGGGCCGATCCTCATGCCGGGAATATTCTTTATAACCCTGAAGAGCTTCAGGTTAAACTCATCGATCTTAATCCGTGTTTTACGTGGGACAAGGCGACGATAAGAATTTTCATCTCCTTCATCTACCGTCTCATCCTCGCAGATCCGAAGGGCATCATGGAGAGTCTAAAAGGGCTCGTTGAAAATCCGGAAGATCTAAAATCTGAACGCAACCAAAAACTCATCCGTGAATTCATCGAGAATGGAAACAGCGGTGCCTTCATCCGCTACCTCTCAGAATTTGTGCGTCTTTTAGGTGAAGCGAATATCAATTTACGGATTGAAGTCCAGGCCGCCTTGAGAGGACTCTCTCAGATTTACCTCACCTCAAATGCCATCTCCACTCGTAATAGTTTTGGACAAATTTTCCAAAAGCAGTTTGGCTGGAAGATGCTCGTCAAGCAGATCGTGGCTATTGGACCCTTTAAGGTGATCCGAGCTGCACTACCGATTGCTTTTGATATGGTCCGAAACTCTCCAGAAATGGAAGTGGGACCAACGCTGGATGAACGTGATCTCACCGCGATTGAAGAAGCACTCAAACTCTTAAAAGATGAGAACGTTTGTAACATCGAGCTCGCCCGAGCTTCACCGGAAGACAACACTCGCCTCTCTCTTGCCTCCGATGGATCTGGTCTCATAAAGAGCTCAAACCTCAACATCCAAATTCAAACTGAAACCAAACCTGCTTCAGTAAAATACATCGTTGAGGCCCCTTCAAAAGATTGGCTTAAAGAGCGCCAGGAATACGTAAAACTGCAAGGCGTGGGTTTCACGCTTTGCTTGGTCGAATGTCTCGAACAGCTTCGTCGGCATTCGCTCGAAGATTACTGGCTCGTCGTGGAAGGATGGAACACGCACTCAAACAAACGCTCTCTTCAGGCGAACATCTTAACGGGCGAGGTCCGCATGGCGGCCCGGATGCTTTTCTCGCGACGGTATGCCGACATCTGGGTTTCAAACTACATGACAGTTTCTTCCTGGAACCGCTTCATTTGGAAACTTCTCATTCGTTTTGAGGAGAGATACGAGCGAAGAGAGCAAGGCTATTTCTACATTCTTAGTAAAAAACTTGGGAGTGACAAAGTAGGCCAATACACTTTCGGAAGCCTCGACCGCATCAAGACAATTATCTACCGAATGATCATTTCGAGCTTAAAAACGATGGTAAAAAGTGCACGGTTTGAAATGAACCTACTTCCCCTCACCACCGATGAACTCACTCACCGGATGATGCATGGACTTCTGAGGAGAAATTCATCTTCTACTCACATCGTTCGCGCCAGAGAGCTCGTAGACTGAAGTTCTTACTCGCTTTCATCCTTCTTTCTTGACGGAAAACCCGCGAAAAAGGAAAAACACAGTCATGCAATTTCTCCTCTCTGTTGTCCTTCTATTTGGTTCACTCACTTCATTTGCCTCAGCACGTGATGAGGCCAAGGCACTCTTGCAGGGTCTAGCTCAAGAAGATCAAATCAGCGTAAGACTTGATCTTCTCTCCAAAAAATTCCTGGGTCTCCCTTATGGTTTTCAAGGCCCCTTGGGCGAAGGCCCTGATGGCCGTTATGACCAAGATCCCCTTTACCGTTTCGACACATTTGATTGCACGACATTTGTTGAAACCCTCGTTTCACTTGCCATATCAACCGACGTTGAAGAATTTGAATCCAACATGAACCGCATCCGTTACGCAGATGCAAACGTCGATTACCTCTCTCGCAATCACTTCACTGATCTCGAGTGGATTCCTGAAAATATAAATAATGGTCTACTCATTGAAGTGAATGATCGGATCGTTTCACCGGCGCACATATTAACCGCAACGGCGCGGATCAACTTCGGTGGATGGCTACTTTCTCACAAACTTGAAAACATCCAAGTGCCACTGACCTCTCAAGAACAAAAACAATCTCTGGTTGAAGAGTTGCACGCTTTGGCATCTCGTTACACTCAAACCGAAGCATCAGTTCCCTATATTTCAATTGCCTTCCTTCTCGCTCATCCTGAACTCGTGAATCGTATTCCCACCGGCAGCCTTGTGAATTTTGTCAGACCAAACTGGGACCTGACTCAAACCATCGGCACTCATCAAAACATTTCTCACCAGGCACTTCTCATTCGAAAAAAAGGTGTTCTTTACCAGCGTCACGCCACAAGCAGCGGTGGTGCAGTTCAGGAAATAGCTTTTCTTGAGTACTTAAAGAAATTTGAAAATCACCCTACGCTCAAAGGGGTGCATTTCATGCAGGTCAGATCACTTCAATAATTAAATGCTGAATATTAAAATTCTTTTGAATAAAGCTTCGATAAGTTGACGATGATTTCTCTGGACTACTTTTCTTTATAATAATTTCGCAACCCACTTGCCCCGGAGAGAGTTTCCAGAGGTGGATGTCGAGCACCTGAGAGCCATCTTTTTCTAAACTCTCCACCAGATTCTGACGATCAATCGACCCATCGTGCGCGTCCAGAAGATCCATTCCACTTTGCCGGACCAGAGTGATGGCCCATCTTAAAACCACAACACCACCCAAAATACCAACCGCCGGATCAAGCCAGGTCCACCCCTGCCACATCCCCAAAAGAAGGGCAGCAATCGCGAGAACTGAGGTAAACGCATCAGTCAGAATATGAACGTAAGCACTCTCGTGGTTATGATCATGAGCGTGCGAGTGTGAATGAGAGTGTTGATGATTGTGCGCAGGAGCTATAGGGCTTAACTTATTTTTTGAATGATCGCAATTTTCTCCATGCACATGTTCATCTGCGTGAGGCAGATCATGTCCCTGATGCAAAATCATGGCACAAACAAGGTTGATCACAAGTCCAAAGATCGCCACACCCAGAGCTTCTGGATAGTGAATACTTCGCTCGTCATAGAAGCGGCCTAAACTCTCCACGATCATGGAGCCCGCGATAAAAATCAACAAAAGTGAGCTCGTGTATCCACCGAGAGAGAGAATTTTCCCTCCACCGAAAGTGAACGAAGACTTAAATTTTGGATGACGATAAAGGTAATAAACCACGAGGGAGAGAAAAAGAGCAACAGCATGGGAGGCCATGTGCCAGCCATCCGCCAAGAGCGCCATGGATCCAGACCAATAACCAACACTCACTTCCACGATCATCGTAAGAAGAGTGATGATGGTGACCCATTTCGTTTTATTTTCATTTTCGAGGAAATTTCCCGTGTCTTTCCCGTGAATGGCGCAATTCTCCATAAGCTTAAGCTCCTGCTTTAATTTTAACCGGAAAGAGATCAAGAAGACCAGTGCTGGCCCCCCCAATAATCAGGCCCATGGCGATTAAAGTATGGGAATGGAGCTCCTCACCGGTAAATAAAACGAGTCCCAGTGTAGAGAGAATCGGTGTGAGATAAGTTAAGGCGCCAATGACCCGCGGATCCCCCTTCTCCATCGCCAAATCCCAGGTATAAAAAGCAATTCCAAAGGGACCTATCCCCATCACAAAAATCAAAAATAAATCGCTCTCAATCGGCCTCACGAGTGGCTCAATCAGGGCATGAGTGACAAGACACAAAATCCCCGCCCCAAAACAAAAACCTCCGATCGCCCAAACACTGGTGGAAGGCATTTTCTTTTTTGTGAGTGAGTATAGGGGCCAGGTCCATGCTGCTCCAAATGCGAGTAGATAGCCTTTCATCGAATCAAATCTAAATTGAAGTCCACTACCACTGACTAAAACCACACACCCCGATAGGGCCAGAATTCCGCCGAGAATATGGTAAGAACGAAGCTTCTTTTCCCGAAAAAAAAGTGGGGTGAGAAGCACCAAAAAGAGAGGCCACAAATAGTTGATGAGATTTGCCTCAACCGCTGGGGCATACCTGAATGCATAGAAAAGAAAGAAGTGATACCCAAAATAACCGAGTGTTCCCCATAAAAATAATTTCACGCTGGGGAAAATTTCTTTGGGTTTTCTGAGTGAAAAAAGACCACCAAGGATAAACGCCACTCCTAATTGATAGAAAGGTGGCAAATGGATCAAAAGCTTGGAGAAAGTTGCAAGACTTGCCCAGAGAGTAATAGTCAAAAGTCCCAGAAGAATAGAGAGATTTTTTTGGTTCATCCTTTGATCATAGCTAAAATCAGAGTATCCTACAAAGATGATCGAGACCTCTCGCCTCATTTTAAAAGTCGCCACCCTGGATGAAGTTCATTCCATGATCGAGCTCAATGCTGATCCAGACGTCATCCGTTTCACAGGTGATGGACATTTACTCAATGAGAGCGAGGCAAGAAAAATTGTGATGGAGCGCCTTCTCCCTCAATGGAACCTCTACAAGATGGGACGCTTTAGCGTGTATCTTAAAAACGGTCCGTATATCGGTTGGTGTGGCCTTCGCTATTTTTCCGAAAATAAAGAGGTCGATCTAGGTTATAGGTTCATGAAAAAATTCTGGGGCCAGGGATACGCCACTGAGGCGAGCCTTGCATGCTTGGAGTATGGCTTCAACACTCTCCACCTGGACCGTATCGTGGCGAAGGCCATGCCGGATAATACCAACAGCATTAAGGTCATGCAGAAACTCAAGATGAATTTCAAGGGCCACGTGGATGATCCTACAGATCCCCATCCTTTTCTTCTCTATGAGATGATGAAAAAAGATTTTGCTTCATGAGAAGACTGATCGCCTTTTTTATTCTCTCATGTGTAAAAACAATCTCTCACCTTCTTTGGCGTTGCGAGTACCACTGGGTTGGTGAGCCGCCTTATGATGCTTGGGAAAAAACTCGCATCATCGTCTTGATGAATCACACTTCTCTTTACGAACCCATTTATATCCAGGTTTTCAGTTACCCCTACCTTTGGCACCTCGCTGGCACTTTAAGCGTTCCCGGTGCCGACGTCACACTCAAGCGACCTATCGTCGGTTTTTTTTGGAAACTCATGGTCCCAAACATTGCACCAGTCTCTCGCAAAAAAGATGAAACCTGGAGCAACTATCTCGCCAGCATCAAAACTGATAGCACGGTCATGATAGCCCCCGAAGGCCGCATGAAGCGCCCCAATGGTCTTGATAAATACGGGAAGCAAATGAGTGTGCGCGGAGGACTTGTCGATATTGTCGAGGCGATTCAGGGTGGTGGGATGATGTTATGTCTCTCGGGTGGTCTTCATCATATTCAAAAACCGGGTCAGCTCTTGCCGAGGCCCTTTAAACCGATTCGGATGAACCTCTGCTACATTGATATCGAATCTTACATAAAGAGTTTCCCGGACGATGCCCGTGAGCGAAAAATCGCGATGGTAGCAGATCTGCAGAAGCGCCTCGAGACGGATTGCCCAAGTCTTAAAGGTTAGTATAAATCGAGAAGTTTTCTTTCCTGATCACGGGCCCAACATCTGAGAGCCAAGGAAACTTATGATCGATGAGTGACTGACTTCCCTTTCCACGAGCCACCAGCTGAAATTTCTTATCGACAGGAAGGAGGTCGAGGATTTTTTTGATATGTCTCACTTCACCAAAGTCATAAAGAAAATATATGTCAGCTATAGGTAATTCAAACTCATCATTTGTGAGATCCTGTTCTATAAGTTCTGCATCGAGGGAGAGGTTCTTGAAAATTCTCTGCCCTTCTTTTACTCTTTCGATGACGAGTTCAAGGCCTAAAAATGATGAAGACGGTGATACGACGTTCAAAACAATTCCCATGCGTCCATAGCCGGCACCAAGGTCGACCACTTTCTTGCTGCACTTTAAGTCGAGCAGATCGAGAATTTCCACAATCTCAGCGTATGGGGTCTGAATCACCTGGGGATCGAGCCCAATCCAGGTCTGACTTCCTTCATGCAAACCCTGCCCCAAAGTCCAAAGATGTCCTCCTGGCCGCAGCTTCCGGGCCCGCTCTAGCAGCTCGGCTTCAATCTGATCCACTTGAAAACCCAAGCGCTCATCAATTTTTCTGGAATGATCGCCCCTACCCTCAGGGGTGTTATCCAAGCACTCAAAGTCTTCTCTGTTCATCTTTTGCACCAACGAATTATTTACAATTTCACATTCTAAATCCAAGAATTCGTCTATAAAGAATTAAGGAACAAGGCCATGAAAAAAACCACTTACATATCAAAGTTACAATCCGAAAAGGACGGTCTCATCGACTGGACAAAGGCGGAGAATGAAACCTGGAACACTCTCATCAATCGGCAAAATGAGGCCGTCAAAGTTCGTGCCTGCAAACAATTCATCGAAGGTCTTGATCGGATCAAATTTTCTAAGGATTGTGTTCCTCAACACACAGAAATCAACAGCGCTCTAAAAGACTTCACCGGCTGGGAAGTAGAAGTTGTTCCTGCCCTCATTCCTGCTAAAGAATTTTTTACCCTGCTGGCGAATAAAAAATTTCCTGCGGCAAGCTTCATTCGCATCCCAGAGGAGCTTGACTACATTGAAGAGCCAGATATCTTCCATGAGTTTTATGGCCATGTGCCTTTGCTGACTTTTCCAGAGTACGCAAATTTCATGGAGGAGTTTGGAAAGCTCGCCCTATCCATTTCCCCGAAAGACAGACGTCGCCTGTTCCGGGTTTTCTGGTTCACCATTGAGTTTGGACTCCTGAAAGAAAAGAATCAGATCCGGGCCTACGGTGGGGGGATGCTCTCCTCAATTCATGAGACGGTTTATTCAGTGGAGAGTCCCATCGCCAAACGGGCCCCATTTGATGCGCTGACTGCTTTAAGAACGCCCTACCGAATTGATATTCCTCAACCGCTTTATTATGTCCTGAACAGTTTTGATGATCTTTTTAAGATTCTCGATCAGGATCTTGTTGGACTACTCGAAGAGTCTAAGGAATTAGGCGATTTTCAACCGCTCTTTGAGCCTGCAGGCGAAGAACTCTAATTCACATTTCTTTTAAAAAACTTAATCAATATTAAATATTCTTTGATTTTCGTTTTTCTTTTAAAGTGTTTGATAAATCTCCTCTCATCGGTGTTATCTTTTATTATGGCCAAAGATAAAGAATATTGGATGATCGATACGGTTGTGATCGTTGAAGATGACCCGGAAGTGAGGGACTCGCTCACATTTCTTCTTCAAAGAAGTCATTACTTCGTTGAGAGTTATAAATCTGCCGAACATTTCCTTGCCCTAAGAACTCATCACGATCACGCCATCTACATTGTGGATTTAAATCTTCCAGGTCTTCAAGGAACTGATGTCGTCAAAACAATCCGAACGATTGATAAAGTTTCACCCATTTTTATGATCTCTGGTCACAGGTCCGAACAAGAGATTTCTTCAGGGCTTGTTTCTGGGGCCGATGATTATCTCTTCAAGCCTTTTCATCCAGATCACCTGATGCTCAAGGTGAACAACGCTAAATCAAAAACTGAAAACATTTTGAAAGACATGATGAATGTAGGTCTCCGAATCTTACCGGAAGCTCATTCGGTGGTGAATAACGGGGTAACAGTTAACTTCACTCCTAAAGAGTTTGTTATCGTGAATCAACTGCTGACTAAAATGGATGAGATCATTTCCAGAGAGGCCTTGATGCAAGAGAGCTTCGATGATGTGATGGCAAGAAACGTCGATGTTCAGGTGTTTTCAATCCGAAAAAAAATCAAGAAACTAGGACTAGAAATAGAAACGATCAGGGCCCAGGGTTACCGAGCGACCCGAATCAAAGTTAAAAAGACCCCCCTTCCGGTCAGTTAGGTCCATATTTGAACCTTATTCCCATGGAAATGTTACAAAAGCAGGACTTCCTCTTCTCTCCTTAGTAGAACTTTTAAGTACTATTTTTTGGAGGATACAGATGAAATTTCTAGCACTCACAGCTCTCGCCCTACTTAGCTTTAATGCCCTCGCCCTCCCTGTAGCTCCTCACAATGCCCTCTCCCCTGAACACCTAGCAAAATCAAAGATGATGAGTCCTAGTGCTCTCGCTTATGATTTTGAAGGGATCGTAAAACTCTCAAATTGCTCTGGTGCCCTCATCCAATTTAACGGTCAAGCCGATACTTCTATGGGGATCGTCATGACCAATGGCCACTGCGTTCAAAAGCCAGGTGGCTACTTGAATCCGGGTGAAGTCTGGGTGAATAAACCCATCTCTCGCGCGATGAAAATTTTTGATACAAACATGAAACTCTTCCCGATTCAAACCACAAAAGTTTTGTATGCAACGATGACCAATACCGATGTAACTTTTTACGAGTTAAACGAAACTTACGCCCAAATCTTAGACCGCACCCATGTTCGACCTCTGACTCTCGATATGAATCATCCCACGCAAGGGATCGCCATCGATATCATCTCAGGCTACTGGGACAAGGGTTATTCATGTGACGTTGATTCATTCATTCCACAACTTCGTGAAGGGATGTGGACTTGGTTTGATTCGATTCGCTATACCGCAAGCTGTGACACGATCGGTGGAACATCAGGCTCACCAATTATCGCAAGAGGCACACGCACAGTTGTAGGGATCAATAACACGTCAAATGAAGATGGTCAGAACTGTACCCTCAACAATCCTTGCGAAGTGCGCTCAGACGGATCGACCATCGCGACAAAGGGTGTCCGTTACGGTGAACAGACCTTCAATGTTTATAGCTGCCTCACTCCTGATTTTAAATTTGATCTCACCATTCCTGGCTGCCAGCTTCCTAAATAATTATGAAAGGAACGTTTTTTAATAAACCCATTGAATGGAATATCGAGACGTCTGCGGAGAGTTGGGCCCAAGGATCTAAAATCGAGGGAACTCTCCGAGTAAAAAATCATGGCACTGAGACCATCGATTTAAACAATGCAGGCGTGGGCCTTGCCCACGCGGATATAAAAAAAGTGCATGCAAAGTCTCCGGGTGCACTCAAGATTGAAGTGAAAAATCTTTTTTCTGAAAGAACTCTATCTCCCGGGGCAAACCTAGAGCTTCCATTTTCTCTTGAGATTCCGGCCAATGCTCCCGTGAGTGATAAGAAAGGAAGTTTATTTCTTACCTACGGTCGAGGGCTCGAAGAAACTCATCTGCAATTAAACGTTGGCCCACGAGCACTTTACGGAAAACTTATTGGTCTGATGGATACGTTTCAGCGCTTTAAACTCAAAGAGTATAAAACGGCGAAGCTCGGCGTGGAGTACAAACTCATTCCTCCTACCAACCGAGACATGGCCAACATTGAATCCTTACTTCTCACCTTCTCAATGGATCAGGAAAACTTAAAACTCATTTTTGATTTTCAAGTGAAGAAGCTAGATACCTCTGGCCCCACCAATAAAATTAACAAAGAAAGTGTTCGGATTGAAAGAGTCCTGACTCCAAAAGAGTACTCACTTGGAAGAGACATGATCAACCAGGACGTTTTGTTAAAAAATTTTGAAAGTGTGTTAGGTGAAGTTAAACTCAAAGCCGTTTTTTAATATAATTTCTGTCTTTAGAAAGTCTTTAGTTGTCTCTTAATTAAGATTATCTTAAACTTTCCCCATGCAAGATGTGACCCGAAGTAACTGGATTTTAAAGACCTATAAGTCTTTATTTGAATTCATTGCTAAAAATCGTATCAAGAACGAAGACACTGACTTACGAGAGGTTCACTCCCTTCTTGTGTCTGTGCTCGTGACTTCGCCCATCATGTGGTCGTATGTTTTTATTGTGGCTTTTTTCATGGATTCTGAGATTGTTCTCTGGCTTGGTATTCTCTCATCTATTATTCATATGCTCTCGCCACTCATCTATATTAGAAGCAATAGCTCCTTTCATGCAAGTAACGCCATGCTGTTTGGAGGATCACTTTTCATTACAACGACCTCCTATTACACGGGTGGCTTGGAGAGTATGACCATACTCTGGTACGTCTCAAAACCCATGCTAGCTTCTATGACTTCGGGAAGAAGAGGGGCCAAGCTCTGGGCCTCTGTGGGTCTAGCTTGTATCAGCGTTTTTTTTATCCTCTCATTAACAGATTATTCATTTCCCGATCTGATGAGTCCTCAAGGCCATAGAATTGCAAAATACTTTCTCGTCTTTGGATGGTTTGCTCTCGGTTCGGTTCTCTCTTTTATCTTTGTGATCCTTAAAGAAAATTCCGAAAGACTCTTAAACGAGCAGGCCATCAAAGTCGATTCGCTCTTTCGTGTGCTTTTCCATGATCTCGCCAATTCCTTAGGACGAATCAACATTGGTCTTACCATTGCGAAGAGAGATCTTGGTGGATGCAATAATGTGAGAGGGATCCAGATCGCCACTGAAGCAGCAGAATCGATGTTTGAGATCACTCAGAATGTGAGAAAAATGTATGCCGTTAGCAAGGGCAAAGTGGACATGGATCTAAGTTTCATTCCATTGAATGAAAGCCTCACCTATGTGAGTAATATATTTTCTGAGGAACTCGAAAAAAAGAGAATGCACATTTTGTGGGACCATAAAAAAACTGAAGGTCTAAAGTTTTTTGTTGAGCCTATTAGTTTCAAAAATCAAGTCCTGGCCAATATCATCTCGAACGCAATTAAGTTCTCTACTCCAGGTACTTCCATTCATATTAGGGCCTATCCACATAATCATCATAAGTATATTTTAGAGATCAGAGACTTTGGAGTGGGAATGCCACCAACGATCCTAGGGCATCTTTTTGATTTAAATAAGAAGACCTCCCGCCCTGGTACCGCAGGAGAATTTGGTACCGGCTTCGGTATGCACATCATGAAATCATTCATGGAAGTCTATGGTGGAGAAGTTAAGGTTGAGTCATTTGAGGAAGGTGAAAGTGAGCCAGCAGGAACCATTTTTAAACTTTTTCTCAAAGGCGAGTGGACATAAAAAAAGCCCCGGATTTTCACCCGAGGCTTTTGCCTTAAACAACTATCTTCTAACTGGTCTGTAGATCTGACTAAGACCAGAGAGAGAAAATCTGAAACCATTATTGAATTTAACATCTTTCTTTTTTGACCATAGCATGTCCGGACGTGTTTCTGAAATCCACGTACCACCGATGATCGTCCCGGTAGCATCAAGCTCAAGAACATATTCGTAATGTCTTTGGCTATCTAGTTGGTGGATCGTACCTGTTACTGGAAGCTTACTTACCCAAGATTCATTATGTTCAGCTTCGAGATCTTGCGAGTGCTTGTCGCCGTTATGGAACTCAAGCTCGTCACCATAAGTCATAGCTGTTTTCACGCGTACTTTAGTTGTGACACCATTTTTGATATCTAGTGCATTCAGAGGCTCAACTCCAACGACTTGAGAGTCGTAACCTTTTACGGGTTGGTTCCAGACATCGTTATATCTATCGATGTCGGCCACAAAACCTTGAGAGTTAATTCCGATCATGTTTGTGATCACAATGTGAAAAGCTCCTGCGTTTACGTCTTCACAAGAAGGAGTTGCTGCATTTTTTGCAGAAATCTGTGGGACTTTTCCATCTTCCGGAAGCTCTTCACCGGCAACCTTACCTTGAACTCCGCAACGATCTCCGACACGGACGTAGAGACCTTTTGAGTTAAAAGCATCATGGAGGGAGAGAAGTCCTTTCACATCTGAAGAGCCGAAGGGAACTTGAATCCCATCTTTATTTCTAACCACAACTTGGTCTGGTTCAGGGTAGTGAATGGCCGCAAGAGACCAACCATGACAAATCCCCTCCCACCATAAATCTTTTGGCGAGTTCATTTTCAAAATTTTCTTGGTTAACGGATAGTCGTAGTCACCTTGAGCAATGTCATAAAGCTCAGATGGAGAAAGTTCATTCAACTGGTCTTCGCTCATCATCAAAAGCTCTTGCTTTGTATGAAGCTTATAAGTGAACTTAGGAGAAGATGGGGAGTTCCAGCGATAAGCGATCCCACCGAAGTCAGCTCGCCAATAGTTCTCTGACCATCCCAAGCTTTCGTCGAGAAGTGCGGCCTTCAATGGAAGAGAGTTAAACCTCGCCGTCAGCGGAGTCGTAGCAACTCCATTGAAATAGAAGGGATTATTTGAAGCGTTCCACTTATCTGCGTGAGCAGAGCCGATGACACAAAATGCAGCGAGTACAGCGAGGCGTTTCATATTGATCCTTTAATGGAAAAATTTAAGATGTGCTGCGTTATACATTTTATCGTAATTAACTACAAGGAATGAGGTAGATTTTACACTATGCGCTAGCGTCCCGGGGATGAAACATTTCGATCTGAGTAGCAGGTCTTGCAAGGGGGCTTTGATAGATAACCTCGATGTTATTTCCATCTGGGTCCAGGACAAAAGCCGAATACTGTCCCATATGCCGCCCTCTCTCTTCAGGTTCTCCATTGCAACGACCTCCGTGCTGGAGAGCTGTCTTATAGAAAAGCTTCACACTCGCAGGGCTTGGGGCCTGAAACGCCAGGTGAATACACTGAGAGGCATGTTGGTCTTCACTCACAACTAATTCATCAATGGTAAAATAAAGTTTTTCCTCAGAAGTAAGAGTATGCCCAAGGGCTTCAATGATGGATTTATAAAAATCACGACTTCTGGATATATCTCTTACCTTTAGATTTATGTGGTCTAAAAGTTTCCCGCGGTAGAACTTCATGTGGCCCTTATTTTAAGAGTCTCTTGTTGAGTTCACCGACAATAATTTTAATCATGGATTACGACAAGATTGTTTGGCCCAAGCTTAGCTGGATTTTACTTTCGAATTATTTTTACATTTGCTCCGGTAGCGAACATAACCTTCCTCGCAGACCCAGGTTTTTCCATCTTCAAGAAAAATTGAGTGGGCCGGTTTACGAATCTTTTCGCAGTGAAATCTCCACTGATTATAACCTGCCTCACACACCCATCCGGGAGGTTGAGTCGTTGGAAGAGCGTGTTGCGGGACATCGACGCATTTTCCCTCGAAGTAATTGCTTCTTTTCTTGCAGGTCTTAAGTCCAACTTGAGAAATGAGATTTGGATAATCAGTGATGATCCCATCCACTTTAAGTGAAATGACTTTCTTCATGTCCTCAATTGAGTTCACAGTCCAGGGAATGACTTCAACACCTTTAGAATGGAAAAAGATAACGTCACTTTCAGTCAGGAGGGCAAAATCCGGGGAGAAAATTTGCGGGGTAAAGCCCCACTCTTTGAGAAGCGCTTCTGCATCGTACATTTCTTCCTGGAGAGCTGAGACCCGAACTTTGGGGTATTTTTCATGAAGATATTTGAGCACTCGTTTATCAAAACTTTGAAGTGTGAAGCGTGGGTAAGGTAAAAGTTCCGTAACTTCTTTAACAACAAAGTCGGTGAACTTTTGATAGTCCGGCTGAAACCCCGCCTTTTCATCCTCAAGCGTTGATTTTATTTCGATGTTATAGCTCACCTCCGTACGGCGGAGCTCGCGGAGAGTTTTCTCCATATCATTTACGAGTGTTGAAAGAAGAGGCTTTCCGACGACTACTTTCTTCTGATGAGGAAAACGTGGATGCACTTTTGATCCGCAATCATATTTTTGAATCTCATCGTAATTAATCTTGTAAAGGTTCACCTGCCGCTCAGTCTGAATTTCTTTATTGTGTGGATCGAGGCACATTTCGGGATTCATCCAAGGCTCGTGGGAGACCACGACTTTCAGGTCCTTTGAAATCACCACATCCATCTCAAGAGTTGTGACGTTATATTTCAAGGCCTCTTCCATTGCCCCAATGGTATTTTCTGGGTAGAGACCCCGTGCTCCTCTGTGACCTTGCCAATCAAACGCGAACGCAGAAAAAGAAAGAAGAAAAAAAACAAAAGTGAATTTCATGCGGGCATTCCTGATCTAGAAATAAAGTAGTAGGCGATGAGTGCAAAGAGCGCCGGAAGACTTTGCACGAAAAAGATTTTAGGAGAAACGGTCAAGGCCCCTGCGATGCCTGCAGCGAAGACGCAGAAAAGGCAGAAAAGAGCGATGGAATTTTGACCAGAAAATATTCCCCAGAATAATCCCACGGCCAGCATACCGTTGTAGAAACCCTGATTGATAGCAAGAGTATGAGAGGCCTCTGCTTGAGCGAGAGTTTGAGCAAAGACTTTGAGACCAAGGGGTTTGTTCCAAAAGTACATCTCTAACGCCATAAAATAAAAATGAATGATGCCCGTGAGGAGGGCCAGACCTTTATAGATATTTTCCATAAAAAAAGGATAACACGAGTCTGGTTTAGCTTAAACCTAAGAAATCATCGTAGGTACACTCTTCGTCTCTGACTCCCCGTTGCTGGATTTCTATGACACGTGTTGCGATTGTTTGAATAAACTCGTGATCATGAGAAGTGAAAAGCAAGGTACCCTTGAAGTCGATCAGGCCTTCGTTGACTGCGGTGATCGTTTCTAGATCAAGGTGGTTGGTCGGATTGTCCATCACGAGGACGTTGGAACCACTGAGCATCATTTTTGAAAGCATACAACGAACTTTTTCTCCCCCTGAAAGGACATTACATTTCTTCAAGGCTTCCTCGCCTGAAAAAAGCATGCGGCCCAAGAATCCACGAAGAAAAGTTTCCGTTTGATCTTTTGAATACTGACGAAGCCAGTTGATGAGATCAAGTTTGGCGTCCTGAAAAAATTGCGAGTTGTCGTTAGGTAGATAAGCGCGAGTGGTCGTAATCCCCCATTCGACTTTACCTGAATCAGGAGTGAGCTCCCCCATGAGAATTTTAAAAAGAGAACCAGTCACAACTTCAGACTTTGCGAGAAAAACGGTCTTCTGACCTTTTTTAATAGTGAAGCTCACGTTATTTAAAATTTTCTCACCTTCAAAAGTATAAGTCAGACCATCAACCCGGAGGAGCTGGTCACCGGCCTCACGCTCGGCCTTGAAACCAACATACGGATACTTTCGGCTCGAAGGGTGAATGTCTTCGAGAGTGAGCTTATCTAGGAGTTTTTTTCTTGATGTGGCCTGGGAAGATTTCGAAGCGTTGGCAGAAAATCTTCTGATGAATTCTTGAAGGTCTTTCATCTTATCTTCGGTTTTCTTATTCACGTCCGAGAGCATGCGGGCCGCGAGCTGACTTGATTTGTACCAGAAGTCGTAGTTCCCCGCGAAGAGTTTGATCTTCGAGAAATCGATATCGCAAATATGAGTGCATACTTTATTTAAGAAGTGACGATCGTGGGAGACAACGAGGACAGTTGTTTTTTCCTGATCCATGATGAATTTTTCAAGCCACTGGATGGCCTTCAGATCAAGATCGTTGGTGGGCTCATCTAAGAGGAGAATTTCTGGTTTACTAAAAATCGCCTGAGCGAGGAGAACTTTTACTTTCTCTCCGCCCGTGAGCTCTTTCATTTTTTTCTGATGAAGATCATCTTTGATCCCTAGGCCCGCGAGCACGGAAGCCGCATTGGCCTCAGCTTCCCAGCCGTTCATTTCTGCAAATTGAGTTTCTAACTCTGCTGTTCTTTCGCCGTCTTTATCAGTGAAATCTTCTTTCGCGTAAAGGGCATCTTTCTCTTTCATGATCTTCACGAGTTCTGGGAAGCCGCGGATCACAGTCGTTAAGACTTCTTCTTCTTCGTATTCAAAATGGTTTTGCTTCAAAACGGTGAGACGCTCACCGGGAGAGATCTCAATTTTTCCACCGCTTGGAGAAATTTCGCCTGAGAGGATTTTTATGAAGGTCGATTTTCCAGCACCATTGGCACCAATGATTCCGTAACAGTTACCCGCATTGAATTTCAAATTCACATCATCAAAAAGGGTACGGCCTCCAAACTGGAGACGAAGATCATGAACAGCAAGCATGGATTATTTCCTCGGAGAATTTGGGCTTAATCTACGCAAAAAGGCCGGCTTTTTCAAGCCGGCCTTTCAGATTTTCGGGGGTAATTTAAGAAATTCCGGAATTTTTAAAGAGAAATCCCAATACTTATTTCTGCATTGTCACGATTAGCGTGCTGAATCGACTCTTCGTACTCATCATGGCGCTTGTTGATCTCATCAAAGTGGGCTCCAAGAATCTCTTTCAAGCGCTCCTGGTGTTTCTGGTCCACTTGTCCAACCATCTGATCAAAGTCCGAGGGAACATCTGATGGTGCACGCGTTTTATCAACACCTGCGCTTTTATCTTGAAAGAGGTTATCAAGTTCAGTTTGATGATTTTCTTTTTCCTGAAGATAGGCGTTGAAGATGACTTCTCCGTCCTCTGGCTCGAGACGAATGAGTGTGTCTTTGAGATCATTCTCCCAGCCTTTTTGCAACTCTTCCCAAGGAACCGAAGAGTCACTCGCCTGGGCGACCTGGATTTCGGCTTCGTCTTCATTACTACTGATCTCAGGCTCAACTTCAGCATCACTAGTCTCATCATTATTTTTGGACTGAATTTGAGTAAGGGCCATCTGTTTCTGAAGGGGCCTAGAATTTTGAATGGCAGAAAGCTTGGTCTTAATCGAGTCGATCGTGACCCCTTTCTGGCGACGTGGCAAAAAGGTGTAGAGGGCAAGGAAGAATACGATGAAGAGTGACATCATTCTCATACAATAAGTATAGAATGAATTTGGCCCAGACCCGAGCAGGAAGAAACTGCCTATTTTAGTTCTTTCTGATTGAGTGGTTTGATCGGGAAAAGAATCACTCTCCCCCCGATCAGGCACTTTATTTACGACGGTTACCCGTTAGTCTCAAGATAAAGATGAAGAGGTTGATAAAATCAAGATAGAGCTTCAAAGCACCCATGATGGCACCTTTCTTCTCATCTTCTCGACTTGCATTCATGGGCGCGAGATTTTTGATCATCTGAGTATCATAGGCCGTAAGGCCTGCGAACACGACGATCCCAACCAGACCATAAATCTGTCCGGTCATTCCGCCCATGAGATTTGGCCAGAAGATGGACAAAATCGAGAGGCCCACAAGACCGAAAAGTCCCATCGTACAAAAGTTTCCAACCGGGCCCAGATCTTTTTTTGTAATAAACCCAAAGGCAGAAAGTCCTGCAAATGAAAAGGCCGTGGTAAAAAACGCACTCTGAATACTTGCTTGCGTGTAGACCAGAGAAAAGATCGAAAGGGTGGCGCCATTGAGAGCAGAATAAAGAAGAAATACACTCAAGGCAGTGAGGCTGTTAATACGATTAATCGCCGTTCCTAAAACGATCACGAGACCAACTTCAGCGATCATCAAACCATAAAAAATAATTTTATTTGAAACGATGGCGGTCAGAATACTTTCGTCATTTGAAACGACGTAAGCCACAAAACCAGTGAGGAGAATTCCCAGAGTCATCCAGGCATAGACCTGGCTCATATAGCTTGAAATCTTGGCGGCCACAGGTCTTCCGTAGGCATCGCGCGTAGTGATGGGTTCCATGATTATTCCTTTGTTTCGATAACTCCTTAGAATTCTATAAAATCCATGGAGTCTTAGTCCATGCTTTTCATTCAATTTTGGCCCTCATTTTTTCAACTTATGGACCGATAGAATGAGTATGAAAGTGTCTTCTTTGACCCTCTTAATTTTATTCGGACTATTTGCCTGTAATGCCAAGGTGAATGCTCCATTGTCGAATGTGGGGACCGGTAGTGGAACCACTGTGATTGAAGAGAGTGGGCCAGATGTACTGGCAGATCAAGCATGGCACCTCCACAATACTGGACAAAAAAGCTTCTCCAGTGGGGCAGGTACTAGTGGAGAAGATCTCAAAATTTTAGATGTCACTTCTCAAGGAATCACAGGATCCGGTATTAAAATTGCTATCTCTGATACCGGAGTTGATCTCGCTCATCCAGATTTAAATGATAATCAAATTGTGGGTGCTCACCGTGATTACTCGACCACTGATTCCACAAGCTGGAAAGGTGCGAATGTGAGCCCGTACCCTATTGAACTCGAAGGTCATGGTACGGCAGTCACGGGCCTTGCTGCCGCTGAAGGTTTTAATAAAATTGGCTCTCGGGGTGTGGCCTACGGTGCGAAATACGCAGGATTTCTTTTTATTGGAAATTTTGCCGACACCAATGCATCCGCTGAAGCAAAGTCTCTTGATCAACTCTGGGGTAATTTCGATATTTTCAATTACAGCTACGGTTACCTCGGTTGCAGCTTCGTTCCCATGAGTGACAGTATTCGTGATGGCTACCGCGCGGGGATCAAAAATCTTCGAGGTGGGAAGGGTGCGGTTTATGTTAAGGCCGCTGGGAACGACTACATTGGGGATAACACGGATTGTGATGCAACTAATAGCACCACTTATCTTGGAAACTCGAACACGAGCGAAGATCAAAATATTCCTTATCTCATTCTGGCAGCTGCGATGAATGCAAACGGAAATATTTCTTCTTACTCGACTCCCGGAAGTGGAGTTTGGGTGGCATCGGCCGGTGGAGAATTTGGAACCACAAAACCAGCGATGGTCTCAACAGATATTTTGGGTTGTTCTGATGGTCTCTCTAAGAGTTCGAGTACGGCGAACACCTTTAATAAAGGGACGAATACTCTGAATTCAAATTGTGACTATACCAGCATTATGAACGGGACATCATCGGCGACTCCGGTTCTTTCGGGTATTGTCGCTCTTATGCTGTCGGCAAATCCATCTTTGAGTTGGAGAGATGTGAAACACATCCTCGCCATGACCGCCCAAAAGGTTAACTACTCTACCGCGGCCATGTCTCATCCCGTGAGTACATCGATTGCGATGAGCTCACACGTTTACGATTATTTTTATACGGTGAATGACGCCGGTATATCTTATTCAAATTCATACGGGTTTGGGCGCGTGAATGCACAAGCGGCAGTACAAATGGCTAAGACGTATTCTTCTGCTCTTGGAACCTATGAAGAAACTGAAAATTCAAATCTAAATAATTCGTGGTACTACTCTTCTGGTGCCATTGCACTTGCCATTCCAGATGAAGATCCAACTGGGGTCACCTCAAATTTAAGTGTGCTTCACAATTATGTGATTGAGTCAGTACAAATTAAAATTTCAACCAATCACACTTATGTTGGAGATCTTGGAGTAGAACTCGTTGCACCTTCGGGAAAACGCAGCAGGCTTCTTCTCGTGAATAGTAACATTAAGCAATCAGGGCTTTCGAATTTTACCCTATTAACGAATGCTTTCTATGGGGAAAAATCTCTGGGTTCATGGCAGATTAATGTGATCGATGGTGCACCTGTTGATACCGGAAATCTGACCGCCTGGGCGATTAAAATAAATGGGCATAAGGTCACACCTACAACTGATACGACTGCGCCTGATCCAATAACAAATTTAACTTACGCGGCCACCAGTACCTCACTGACCGCTTCACCAATGGTGACATTCACTAACTCCGCCTCGGGAGATGTCATCCGTTATGAAGTAGCGATCGGATCAACTGCGACAGGGGAAGAAAAGGCAAAGTGGTATTCGCTTGGAAATACAAATTCATTTCAGGCAACGAACCTAAACTTAGTGACTGGTCAAACCTATTTCTTCCGAGTGCGAGCGATTGATTCGTCAGAGAATACGTCTACCACTGTTTCAGGAATGTGGACGGCGGGGATATGAAGAAGAAAGGTCTTGTTCTCCTCTGTGGAGTTCTCTCCTTTACGGCCCTTTTTTTTGCTCAAGAACAATCTCGGGAAGTTTTCAAACCGAATTACAAACGCTCCCCAGCGACTCTTCAAAAGCCGAAATCTATCCGTGCTAAAAAGAATTTTGATCTAAAACAGATCGACTCCGCAAGGCTTCCGGTCGTTGAAGGCCAGCGGGGTTCAACGATCCTCACGGACGTAAAGTTTGAGAAGCATGATCGCCCTGACGTCGAGAATGTTGATGCAGAAATCGCAAACTACCGCGGACTTGGTGGCCTCTCAGTGGCCAGTGCCTTACGGGCCCTTAAGGTAAAAGACTTCTCTCCGGAGATGGGCGATATCGTGAGAGAAGAATCGGGTATGGTTTATTTTAAACCTGCTAATGGCAGAAGTGATGATAGCTGGTCGCAAGTCGCCTATGATAAAAACAATAACCGATTCTTTCCAATTAGTTCGGTCCTGAGAGTAGAAGGTATTTCGCAAGAAAAGCGCGATGAGCTTCTCTCGGCAGGCTTTCAAGAACACTACTACTCTGCTCCCACGAGTATCATGTACGTGAGAAGTTCCCAGCAAACTTTGTGGACTGATTACAAGTCGCTCGAGGTTCTCCGTCTCAATGTTTCAGTTGAAGTGACTCGCGCAACTTACCACGCTCGTTAAATCTGATTTAAAGTAAGATTTTGAAACCCCGAAAATGAAAGTGAATAGTGATCGCGCTCGGCATGCTGAAGAACAAGATTCGGCATACGAGTTAAGATTTCTTCAAAAAGAAGCTTCATCTCTAAGCGGCCGAGTTTTGCTCCCATGCAGTAGTGAGAACCATGGCCATAAGAGAAGTGCGATGCCTTGCGCTCAAGATCAAACTCATGAGGGTTCATTCCTGAATCAAGATCGCGGTTCACACAATGAGTGGAGATAAACATGACGTCTCCTTTTTTAATTTCTGATCCACCGAGGACATGATCAGTCCTGGACACTCGAAAGATAAATGTAACGGCGGGATCTAAGCGCTTGAGTTCTTCAATACCCTGGGCGATCAGAGCGGGGTTAAGCTTCAACTCGTTTTGGAGGTCAGGATTTTTTGCTAAAAGGAACATGCAGTTATTGATCTGGTCTGTCGTCGTCACTTGTCCCGCGACCAGCATCATCATGATCTGTGCAATCAGGTCTTCATCACTCATCTCCATCATAGTCTGAACTCTGAGAAGAATTGAGATGTAATCCTCTCCCGGATCTTGTCTTCTTTTAGTAACCAAGTTTTCAAAATAAGTTCGTAGAGATTTGGCCGCGTGGTTAACCTCTATTCCATCTTCATTCCGGTACTGGGATGCCCCTCCGAAAAATCCTGTCATTGTGCCAGACCATTTAAAAAAATTCTCACGATCTGCGGATGGAATGGAGAGAAGATCGGCCAGGACTGTGCTCGGAAGTTTTTTTGCAATCTCTTCAGCAAAGTCGAAACTTTTCTGATTGATCACATCGTCAACCAGTTTTTTTACCGTGCCTTTAAGGACTCTGGTGAAGCGCTCCAAAATATGATCCTCAAAACCCGTGGCGGCTAGCCGCCTTTTCTTGGCATGGTCGTCGTCATCACTCATGACCATCATGCGCTTAACGACGCCAAAAAAATCCTGAATCAGAGAGAGATCCATATTGGGCATACGTGAAATAAAAAATCCGCCCCGATCGGCACTATAGTTGGCACTTGTTAAAATCTCTCGGGCCAGATCTGCTTTCGTAACCACATGAAAGTTACCCTGCTCCCAAAAATATATATCGCCACCAGATTTCACATATTTTGAGAAATCCTCAGGAAAAGTTTCAACAGAAGATGTTTTTTTAAAATCAAGAAATGAGGTTTCCATAAATAACTCCTAGAGAATTTGAATGCGTTTGAAGCTTCGGGACATATTTCCCTGAAGTGCCAGTCTGCCATGAAGAAATGTGTGATTATCTACGAGGAGTAAATCTCCTTTCTTCCACTGATGATGAAATGAGTGTTGGTAGAGCTTTTTTACCATGCGCTGATAAAAATCTTCCGGATCAGAGGCACCGTCAATGGTAAGAGCCACAGGATTAAGTTCGGTTTGGACCTTCTCGGCCATACGAAGAATAGTTTTGCCCGTGATGGGATGCCTTTGAACCAAAGGCAAAGTGATCTTTCCTCCGTAGTGAGCAAGTTTACTTGTCTCATAGGTCAGGGTTATCCCCTCACATTCATTTCTTTCAGCTTGGGTGAGTGAGTCCCAGACTTTTTCTGTGTTAACAAAAAGTGTTTCCCCTCCTTCGCCGACACTCTCTGTGCAGTAAAAAAGAAGAGTTTGTGGTTCTTTAAAGAAGGCCCCATCCCAATGAAAAGGAACTGCACCGGAAGAAAAAAGGTAATTTTTCGCTTCAGGATCAAACTTCATCGACATCAAGGGACCAAAGTCCCAGTGAAGAAGTTTATCCTCAATAGTGCCCGTTTTCAGACTTTCATTTTGTGCGAATTCTAAAAGTTCATTGTCTTTGAGATTAAGCTCTCTTTTCAAAGTAAACATACTTCCCTCCGAAAAATTTTTGCTGGGCCCCAAAAACTTCAGCATCAGAAAGGGGCATAAGTTCAAAGCGGCCTTCAGATCTCACCATGACGTTGTGCCAGGGAGTCGCCCATTTTTTGGCCGTCGTTAGGAGCTTAATGCCAAATTTTTCGGCTTCAAGAGGATAAGGATGGATCGAGAGGCGCAGTGATTCTGGAAAAAAAACTTCTAACAGCTTAGACCAGGCCTCAGATCGGCGCATGAGCTCATAAGTTTTTGGCTTCATCGCCTTTAGAATTTGAGTCTTTGAAACCTGACTTCGCCCACGCTGGTCCTCGACCATAAAACGGTGCATACCATTGAACATTCTTTGCGAATTCATATCCGTTGCAACTCTCTCTACAATGGCCTCAGAACTTGGTGCAAACTCTTTAAGCAGCTTATTCCGAAGCTCCACTGGCGTGTAATGCGGGTAGAGATCATCCATCGAAACTGTTTTAAGAGAAGTCAGATTAAATTCGTGGATGATCCCATCAATACCGTCTGCATATTGATCGATGATGTCATCACTCACGTCTACAACATCACTAAAGACTCTACCATCAGAGCATATAATCACCTCCGCTCCTGCAGGGTAGTGCTCCGAAATTTCATCACACATTTTTTGAAGATTCATAAGCGCAACAACTTCTCCCATATCTGGAAGAATCCCAGAAGTTTTCGCAGGACTTGGGCTTTTGGCTGGAAAGGCTGGAAGAAGGAAAGACAGCTTTTTATTTTCTGCGATGAGATTTTGAATTTTATCAAAAAGAGGGATCTCTCTAAAATCGAAAGGCAAATCGTGGTGACTTAATTTCATCACGGCACTCATGACCATCGTTTCTGTGTTGGGAGCAAATTCAACTTCAATTCTTTGAGCCATCATTTTTTACCTCACTTTACCTTTTCTATTGATAAACTGAATGATTCGATTTAAAAATGTTATGGAACATATAATCAGCATAGGTAAACACATATGAGCATTACTTTTAAAGACCTTGAAAACTTCATTATGACGGCCTACTCCCGGACTCTCTCTGAGGCCTCTGAGAAGCTGGAGATGGCCCAACCTTCGCTCTCACTAGGGATCAAGAAGATGGAGGACGAACTTGGCCTGCCTCTATTTACGAGAGGAAGAAATGGGATCAAGCTTACCCCTCAGGGCAAGGCGATTTTGCCTCAGGCAGAAGAGGCTATTAGGCTCTTAAAGACGATTAAGGGAGTGCCAACAGGCATGCGCTTCCGAGTGGGTTGTCACCACTCGGTTGGGATGTTTATTCTAGGGGATTTCCTTAAATCTATGCATAAGTCGGCCCCCGATCTGAGACTTGAAATTGTGAATGGATCATCTTATGAGATCAATAAAAAGGTCGCCGATGGTGAGATCGATTTTGGTGTAGTCATGAATCCCCTCCCTATTCCAGGACTCATCACGCGCTTTATCGGTGAGGATGATGTGCACGTTTGGGAATCAAAAACCCGCTACGACGATTGCCTGATCTATAATCCGTCAATGATCCAGGCCACGAGTATTTTATCAAAGTGGAAAAATCCTCCCGTCAAAAGAATCGAAGTTCCAAATCTTGAACTCATTGCTCATTTGGTCGAGTCAGGTGCAGGGATGGGAATTCTTCCCGGGCAGGTGGTTAAGGCCCAACGTCTGAATCTAAAAAAAGTAACCGACACACCGACCTTTAAAGATAAGCTCGCCCTTGTTTGTTATCCAGAGATGATTCAGTCAGAAGAAGGTAAAAAAGTTTTCGAAGAATTGAAGAAATCATTCCATAGCTAAGTCCCTATACCGAACTTACAATTCATAGAATGTTCTACCAAACTTTCACGAGGTAGAAACATTATATGAAAATCATTGTTTACAATATTTTTGGTCTTGGACACATAAACCCCACCCTTCCGCTGGTAAAATCCATGGTGGATCGAGGTGACGAAGTGATCTACCACTCCTCCCCCGAGAGACGTGAGATGATCGAATCTACGGGAGCTCGATTTAGAAACTATGGGCGGGATGATTATAAAGCATCTGATTATCATCCTGGGACGAATTTCGTGCTTCAAACTTTACCTGCCACTTTGGGTCTACTTCCTTTTCTTCGCCAAGAGATAGAAACTGAAAGACCCGATCTCATTCTCTACGATTCCATGGCACCCTGGGGCCTTCTCCTTGCGCACATCTACGGAATTCCTTCAGTATGTTTGGTAACTACTATGGCCCTCTCAAAGTCTGAGAAGCAGAAAATGTTTGATACCCACGAGGTCAAAGTCGATGATAAAAATCTTGAGGTTCTACGAACCATCAAGGAAACATTTGGACTGGAGCTCAATTTTGATGTTGTTCTGGGGGCCTACCATGACTGCAACATCGTCTTTACTCTTAAAACTTTTAATCCCCCTTTGAGAGAATTAAATGATGATCACTTTCATTTTCTGGGCTCACCCACAAGAAAAGAGACTCTGACAAATTTTCCAGATTTTTTATTTGAAAAGAAGAGGCACAAGGTGATCACCATGGCACTCGGAACTCTTTTGCCAGATGAAGATCCAAGGGTCTTAGAGTGGTTCCGTTTTGTCCTTGAAGCTTTTTCATCAGATGAGCGGTTCAGGATCATTCTTGCAACTGGGACTGAAGAAATTAAAAACTCACTAGGGCCCCTTGCCCCAAACGTTCGTGCCTTCACCAATATCCCACAGCTCGAAATACTAAAGCATACGGATGTCTTCATCAATCACGGCGGAATGAACAGTATCTCGGAGGGAATGAAAAATGGCGTCCCCATGCTGATTATCCCCCACTCGAAAGATCAGTTTTCGAATTCACTCAGGATCAAGGAATTGGGAGTTGGCGATGAGATCCTTGCGGATCACTTAAATAAAGAAAATCTTCGTCATAAAGTTTTAAATCTTATGTTCTCACCACAAATTCAGAAGACGGTTAAGAAGATTAAAGAAGAGTTTGAACGGGTGGATTCAAACCCGCTTAGTATTATTACAAGAAGGCTTGCTTGAAAAGCTTGATGGACATCCATCAGTTTTGGTTTGGAGATATTGAGCTCACAGAAGACTATTACAAAAAGAATATCACGCGCTGGTTTTTTGGAATGGATCAAGATTTGGATATCAGCTGCAAGGCATATCTTGATCAAGACCCAGATCTTGAGGCCCATCACCTTCGAGAGAAGCTTGCTCAAATCATTATCCAAGACCAGTTTCGCAGGAATGCTTTCAGAGACTCTTCTCTTGCTCATACAGGCGATGATCGCGCCTTAAAGCAAGCTCTATCCCTCATCTATTCCGATCAAGAAAATTTTCTTACTTTGCCAGAGAGAATTTTTCTCTACATGCCTTTGCAACATGCAGAAGATCTGAAAATGCAGGATTTATCTGTTGAAAAATTCTACGAGCTTCACCGGGAAGCACCTAAAGAGATAAAGTCATGGACTAGGCTCGGGCTAGAAAAAGCTCTTGAGCATCAAAAAACAATTCGTGAATTTGGAAGATTTCCGGAGAGGAATATTAAGCTCAATCGTACCTCTTCATATCTTGAAGAGGCCTACCTTAGATCTTAACAGACTTAATTAAGGAAGACGTGCAACCGCCCAAACCTTGGTTTTCTTCGTTCTCAAGAGACTTGAGTTCGATTTCAAAAGGGTAAAGAATTTTCGAAACCCCATCACTGCCATTATTATTAAATGTGAGTTTTGCCATTTGCGAACCCTTGTCGTTTTTCAAAACAACAATATTGGATCCTAAAAGATGAATAGACACGTTATCCGTAATATCCGGGTCACCAATGAGACTCTTTTTCAATACGAGTTGCTCAGTCTTTGAATCATATTTCACACTGAGTGAGGGGTTTGAGAATGTGCATTCAAAAACCTCCGCCTGAGCGAGTGAAGATAGAGTGAACAAAGTTAGAACCAGTAAATTATGTCTCATAGTAAACTCCTTGCCCGCATTAGGCTGCAAGCAAGGTGCCATTCCATACTCAAAAATAAGCCTTTCTGGAGGGGGAAATTAGTCAGGGGGCCAACAGGTGTCTAAAGTTTAGACATTTTAAATGAGGTATCTAAAATGAAAATCCCCCGAGCTAAGCTCAGGGGATGGGTTTTTTAATTAAAGAGTGTGACTAGGCTTCGAGGGCCTGTTTACCAGTGTAGACGGGTTTATTTGAAGGAGACTTATCGTCTTTTTGAATAGCGCGATCACTATCGTTGATCTGGAGCTCAGAAAACTCACTTAGCTTTGTTTTACGAAATTGTGCTTGCTGATCCAGTTCTATCAATGCCGATTCTCGTCTATGCACATATTTAATCATTTCATTTTGAAGTCTCGCTAAGCCCGCCAAATGGGATCGACTTAATTCTTCGCCATTTTGACTGCACATAGAATCCCCGTATGATTTGATATTAGCAAGGCCTGTCTCAAATTCTTGGCAAAGCATTCTAGTAGTTGTGCTCGACATTAAATATAAGCTTAGTCGAAGGTCAGTGAGACGCTGGATCTCAATAGTATTTGCCTTGAAAAATTTCGTCTTCCCTATTTCTAAGGCAACATTATTCCGCAAAATTGCCACTGCTTTGGCGTATTCCGGTTTAGCGAGCCCTGCCTTCTCAAAGTTCATTAATGAGCGGTCTATGGGACTCTTACTCATCTCATTAAGAAGAATAGCTTTACCCTTTGGAGTTGAGGAATTTACATTAACATCACCAACATACATTGAAATGGTGGCCCTAGGAACTTGCGCAATTGCCGAAAAACTTGCACTGATCAGAAGGGAAAAAATCAAAGTTTGAATTTTCATAGGAGTATCCTTTGTTAATACCTAATAAGTTACAAGAATCGTGCCACTCAATTGAAGTTTTAAAGAGGCCTAGAACATCAAACCTGTTTATATTCAATTGAATTGATCATTTTTTAGACACTTTAAAATTTTGACCGCCTTTTTTTCTCACAATCGTCTTATTACCTTTTTATCAATTAAAATGAATTATCAACGAACAAAGGACGACCACTTGAAAGACCATTTTTCAAAACTCCGCGCTAAAGTAACCGAACTTCAGGAACACGATGGACTTGATCGTGATTATCTTTTGGAATCTTTGGGAATAGTCGTTAGTACGACCTTAGTTGGACGCGAGTTCGGAAGCTACGTTAAATATCCATTGCAGGGGGCCCTCATAGGAGCAGGACTTGGGATGGTCATTGTGACGGGAGTTTCAGCGAGTCAGATCAGTCGCGTCGGCTCAAAGCTTCGTTTCAAGATGTGACCACTCAGTGTAGAGCTTCTCTAAATTGGCTTCATTTTTATCAAGCGAAGACTTAAGAGTTTCTATCTTCGCTTTTTTTTCTTTATCCATCGTTGAATAATCAAAGCTCTCCATCTCTTCTTTAGATTTTGTTATCTTGCCTTCAAGCTTTTCAATCTCTTTGGTGAGCTCGTTATAGCGGTTGCGCTCTTTATTATTCATCTTATCTTTCGAGGCCGCGGGTTGTGCTGCTGGCTGAGAAGATTTTGAAGGCGCGTTTTTCTTTTGCAGTACTTCTTCAAGATGGATCGCTTCGAGGAAGATTTCTGCTTGAGAGAATCCAGCTTCAAAGTTTTCAATCTTTTGGTCGTGGATGACCCAGCACTTATCAGTCACATTATCGATAAAAGCACGGTCGTGGCCTACGATGATAAGCGCGCCAGGATAAGTGCGAAGCTCTTCTTCTAAGATACCAATTGTTTCCAGGTCGAGATCGTTGGTGGGCTCATCGAAAATCCAGATGTCTCGGGCGTGCTTCATAAACTGAGCGAGCTGCAATCTGTTTTTCTCACCACCGGAGAACGTATGGATCGGACGCTTGATTTCATCAGTGGAGAAGAGAAAACCCTCGAGGTAACTCGCCACATGGCGCTTATCACCCGTGTTCGAGATGACAAAATCGATTCCTTCACCAATTAAGTTCCAAGGCGTTTCACTCTCAACCAAGGCCTCTCGTTTTTGTGAGAAGTAGCCGGCATCAAGGCCTTCAGGACGCGTGACCTTTCCACTTGTGGGTTCAAGTTCTCCCAAAATGATTTTGAGGAGAGTCGATTTACCCACACCATTTCTTCCCATAAGGGCAATCTTATCGCCTTTTGCGATTGAGAAATTGAGATCTTTGAAAAGAGTTCTATCACCGAAGGTCATGGTGAGATTTTCAGCGGCCACGAGAACTTTCGTTTTCCGACCTGAGCTTTGAAGATTAAGACCCGTGACACTTTTGTGAGCTTCAGCTTTGAGATTGGCGATCGCTTGATTCAAGTTTCCATAATCTTCAATTCGCTTTTTACTCTTCGTCCGGCGAGCTTTCGCCCCACGGCGGATCCACGCAGTTTCACGACGATTGTCGTTATTAAGTTTATTGAGTTCTTTTTCTCGGCGGTTTTGATCTTCGATCAGAAACTGCAAATAGGCCTCATAGGTTCCGATAAAGCTTCTGAGTTTTCCGCGTTGAATATGCACGATTCTCTCCACCACATTTGTGAGGAGTTCTCTATCGTGGGAGATGACCATAAAAGTTTTGCGAGAGGTTTTGAGCTCTTCTTCAAAATCTTGAATTGTTTCTAGGTCCAAGTGGTTGGTAGGCTCATCCCACAGGATAAGTTCTTGAGGTGCTGAAAGGCCCAAACTCAAAGCAACTTTTCTTTGCTCACCACCAGAGAGCGAACTCATGTTCCTTGAAATGTCGTCGACTCCGAAATACTTCAAGTAGCTCACGTACTGAGAATGAAGTCGATCTTCGCCTAGTTTTTGAAGTTCTTCATAAATGTGAGATTGTTCATCGATGAGCTTATCGAAGTTGCCTTCTCCAGCCGCCATCTTATCGCCGATGACGTCCAATCGCTTCTTCAGCGCCTTGAGATTTGGATGAAATTCATAAAAGTAATTTTCTACATCCCAGTCACTCAGAGCATGAAGCTCCTGAGGTACATAGAAGTAAGAAAAGTCTCTGGATTTATCGTAGATGAACGCCGGTACGGTTGTATCTGGCGTTACTTCACCCGCGAGGACTTTAAAGAGAGATGATTTTCCATGGCCATTGAGGCCAAGGACACCGATTTTATCGCCCTGATTTAAGGTAAAAGTTACGTCTTTAAAAATAACTTTATGAGGATAGTGAAGACTTAAATTTTGTAGTGTGCAGAGTGTCGCCATGGGCCAATATTAGCGCACAGGAAAGCCTTCGAACATACAAAATCTCAAGAATTAAAACGTATAACTCCATCCGAGTTGAACCAGAAGAATTCTTCTCGTGTGCCGGTCACGGTCAATGACCGCCCATTGGAGGAGAGGCCCCAGTTCAATGCGCCCAAATTTAGCCGTTTGAAAACCAAAACCAGCATAGGACCAGTTCTCGCTATAGAGAGCATTTCGAACACCAGTAGTTGAAAAATAAAATTCGTTATAAGCGCTAAAAAGGAATTCTCCTGGATCAATCTCTTTACCTTGCAAAGGGGCCACAAAATTTATCTGGTACCTAAGCCTCGTGGTCATGGGGTCGGTATTTTTTGTAGTTCGGTTTTGAATGAACCTCTCCTCAAAACGAAATCGATGGGAAAGAGAAAAGTAACTAATAGCATGGGACACAATCATCTGCTGCCAGAGCCGGTTTTCGTTAACAAAATCACGGTACAATGGATTATTCCTTTGAAAGACATAACCCGCGGTGAAGTTTAAGTGAGGGTTTTGCTTATACGTCATACCCGTCTGAAAATAAGATTGAAGATCCCGAGGGACAAATTTCTGGTTACCGAAAGTTGCATTCGAATCATTAATGGTTTCTGCGTAAAAAACGTTACCTTCCCAACGAGGGCCCATGGTCTTATTTAGAGAGACGTAGGGACGAAATCCAAAAAGATTAAGCTCACTTGCTGAGGCCGTACTCAAGAATGAAAACAATAAAAAGATGATTAGATATTTCATGATTAGCTCAGGCTCGGAATGGCAAAGAGTTCAACTTCTTCGTGGTGATGAAAAGATCCGTCTTCGTTAAAGAAATACTCCATGAGACCCGTCTTACTTTTTTTAGACTTCGTTCTAAGCTCATAACCGTCGAATTCTTGGGTATGAACTTTTTGAACTTCAAGAATTTCACTTTCTTGCTCATTAGAAAGATAAGATTGGATTGTCTTTTGAGACTTTTCAGGGATGTCACTGAAATTAATGTGCTCCTCATCTTCAACAAGTATTCCCTTGGCATTAAATCTTTCTGATTTTTGTTTCCCATTTTCTACAAAATGAACTTCGTAGGACGCAGCTCCTTCGATAACCTGCAAATGGAAATTTTCTTGGATGTGTTCGTGCCGTTTAAGGAATGCCACACGAACCTCTGAAGGAACATCAACGTCCTTTAAAGCTCGCTCCTGCTTGACTTGGTCATGGGTGCAAGAAAACAAAAGGAAGAGAAAGAAACAAGAAAGGTAAGTCATAAAACCTCATCATCAAAAAGATGTATGAAGCTATTCTACATTCTTAAATTGAATTGTTAACGGCTAAACATTTCATCCAGAAAATAAGCTGCAAGCTCATGCTTTCCAGAAAGTTTAGATTTTGAATAGATCGAAATCGATTGATTGCGAATTGTTCTTTCAGCAACCCCTCTGATATCGGCGATTTCTTTAAATGAAAGCCCTTTGAGCATAAAAAATGCAACATCTTGCTCTGATTCCGTGAAAGACCACTTTTCAAACTGGGCCGTGACGTATTCCTGGAACTCTTGTCGCATAACTTCGCCTGCCTCAACGTGCTTATTCACCGTGCGATTGAGTTCTTGAATCGTACGTAAATGCATATCTGTTTGCCCTAGCAATTTCCACAAATAGATAAAACCACCTGTACCGATAATGAAGATGACAACTTCGATCGCTTTCAAAGGTCCACTCATGCTTTCTTCTAGATTAAAAACATCTACCGAGAGATCAAGGATCAGTGAGGAAAAGAAGAGAAGATATCCTGATAGAATTATTTTTTTTGTTACGTTTGGACTATGGACGTCTATCATTTGATTCATAACTCAAAACCTTTGACTCAAGAGTCTTAATGATTCATTCTCTTCAAGAAATTATGGATGACTGTGAATTTGAAGATAACATGATTTATAAAAGACTTGTGGATTTTAGAATGACTAAAAAAATATTCATCTTGCTCATGCTTTGTGTGAGCCTAAACACCATCGCAGAAGAAAGATTGAAATTTAAACAGATTTTCACTGAGATACCTGGGACCAGCAAAAAAGTTTTAAAGAAGAGTTTCTCTAGAGAGGCCATCCCCTATTGGGGGATTATTTTAGGTTCCTCAGCTCTTCTTTATTATTACGATGAACAAATTTATTCTGATGCTCAAAAACGTGGTCGGGATTGGAGAATTGGAAATCATGACAATACAAAACCAGTCATTACCTTTTCAAATCATGATATTTTAAGACTCCCTACTGACACAGGTTCTTCGCTCTACTTTCTTGGGGATGGATGGCTTCACGCGGGAATCGGGGCCGGATTCCTTGCCACCGGTGAAATCGCCAAGAATGATTATACCTATAATACGGGGATCATTCTCTTTCACGGAATGATGACTTCAACTATTTTTAATCAGGCCTTAAAGAGATCCTTTGGCCGTGAAAGTCCACAAGTTAAGACTCACGAACGCGGCAGCTGGCGACCCTTTCCAAGCTTCAACGAATATAACACCCGGACTGCTTCATATGATGCCATGCCGAGCGGGCACGTCATGACTGCTACTATGACCTTCACTATTCTTGCTGAGCGCTACCCTGAGTACAATCACATCATCTATCCCGTCGGGGGAATATGGATTACGGCGCTGGGTTTTGAAATGGCCAACAATGGGGTTCACTGGGTAAGTGACTACCCTTTGGGAATTGGTATGGGATATATTTTTGGAAAATACGCCACCAAGATTGTAAAAACCGAAGAAGAGAAAAAAGAGAGCGAGACGGCCTGGAACATTGTTCCGGTTCCTTTACAAGGAAACATCTCATTCATGGCGATGAGAAAATTCTAATCACCATGAATAAGCTCGGTCATATGTGAAAGTTAATTCATCCAAATATCTGAGATCGTATTAGCTGACTTATCGTTCTGTCCCAAACTTCCAAGAGAAAACTCCTCTTCGATCGTCCGAAGCAAACTATAGTGATCATACTTCTTATTGGTCGAGAAATTTTTCTTCGAATTAGCACCCCAAAACAAAGTATAGATTTGGTTACTGGCTGAATGCGAGCCCTCGTCAAAAGTTATGATGACAAGAAGATCCTTCGGCATCTTGGTCGACTTAAAAATGGGATCAAAATTAGCCTTGAGCCATTTATCACCAAAAGCAACTCCGGTATCGTGTCCGTCATTTTGCAAATCAGGGATGTAAAATGAGAACTCTGGAAGTTTACCAGCATCAAAATCGGTCTTAAAATTTGAAGCATTTTGGACCCGAGCACATCTAGCAGGATCGTTTTGAACGTTCAAAAAGCTTAAAAAAGGAACGTGTTTTCTTACGTAGTTCCCTTGCTGGCTCCCTAGAAAACAATTCCCCGGATAATCCTCAGCATAAACTTTCCAGGATTTTTTAGCGTCTTCAAGAAGATTACCTAAGTGGCGCTGATCCAAAGTGACATTCCTATCGTCCCGGACTCCAAAAGTTGAACCACCGATAAGTGCGACATAGTTGGGCTGAGAGGGATGCATGAGGGCAAAATAATTAGTGGCGAGAGACCCTTCTTTCATGAGTGAAGAAAAGTAGGGCTGCTTAACGGCCTGACTATAGTCAGTGTTCTCAAAAACGACGATCAAGACTTTATTGAAATTTGTTCCGGCAAAAACAGAACCCGATATCAAAAAGGCGAAAAAGAATTTCATCATGAAGTCTCCTTGTTTTAATAAACTTAGACTAAGTTTTACCCTTTCATCAATGGATCATTTTGGTATTAACACAATAAACACATCCATGTGCCATTTGATCTATTCAAATTCTCTTATTCACCTATAAGATGTGATCTTATAATTTTTTTTCTTTGGAGCTTAGATGTCTATTCGTCTTTGTAGTTATCTCTTTTTCTTACTTTGTTTTAGCTCACTCGCTTTTTCTCAGTCTTGGACCAAGCAGATTAAAGATGATTCACTTTCACCTTTTACAACAAAAGCTAAATATATCATGCTGACAGGTGGTGCGATTACCGCTGTGAGTCTTCTTCAAACTCATGATGATCTTCAAGAAGATGCAGCCAAGAATAAACCCCTTGGCCGTTTATCCAAATCGGGCGATATCTTGGGCCAACTTGTCCCCAACATCTTATATACGGCCGGGATGTGGATTCATTATAAGTTTAGCGACAATCTCGATTCTAGACGTCGTGCTATTCTTATGGCGAAGGCCACCACCTATTCATCCTTGATGATCACGGTCATGAAATATTCAATCCGAGAAAAAAGACCAGATGGTTCCGCAAGAAATTCTTTCCCTTCAGGACATGCGACCACTATTTTTGCTTTTGCTGGGATCATCGGCATTGAGCATGAATGGTATTACGCGGTTCCGGCCTATGCCGTTGGTGCTTTTGTTAACTACAGCCGCTTAAATGATAACAAGCACTACTTAAAAGATGTTCTTGCTGGAACAACAATTGGTCTCGCCTACGCTTATGGGGTTTCTGAGATCAACAAAGGAAATACAACATCGTCGAGTGTCGTCATGCCCACCCCTGATGTGAAGGGTCTCATGTTTGCCTACACTCGTGCTTTTGAATGAAGATTGCCATATTTCTTTTTCTTCTCACGAGCACCTTTGCTTTTTGCGCTGAAGAAAAAGTTCAAGAAGAAGAAGCGATTCCCTTCAAGGAAATCTTCACTAAAATTCCTGAGAGCTCTAAGCGTGGAGCCAAGACCGCATTCCGAAAAGATGCACTTCCTTACTGGGGAGTCTTGGCCGCGAGTACCGGAATTCTTTATTATTATGATGAGAAGATTTCCTCAAGTGTCCGCTACCATGCTCACAATTGGCACGTGAGTCCTGTTTACAAAACCACCAATACCTTTGGACCCAAATTTAGTCTCGTCAAATTGCCTCGTGACCTTGGTTCTATACTTTATTATTCAGGGGACGGGTTCATTCACATCGCGGCAGCAGGTGCTCTGATGGTGACTGGAAAGATCACTAACAATAATTACCATTACAATACCGGTATCATGATTCTCCATGGTCTCACCATGACTGGAATTTACGCCCAACTCTTAAAGCGATCTTTCGGACGAGAGAGCCCCGTTGAAAAGACTCAGGACCGCGGGACATGGTATCCCTTTCCTAGTCTTAAACATTATCAGTCCAACACCGCCAAGTACGATGCTATGCCGAGTGGACACATGATGACCGCCACGCTGACCTTTACTGTTCTCGCCAGTCGTTACACAGAATCTCAGGTTCCTATCATTGCCGTCGGTTCTTTATGGTTAGGTGCTCTAGGCTTTCAGATGATCAATAATGGTGTCCATTGGTCCAGCGATTACCCTTTAGGGATTGCGTTGGGGTACTTAATCGGAAGATCTGTCGTTCAAATGAATCAACCGAAAGATAAGACCAAAGATCCTGAACAGAGCTGGAATATTTTCCCCTCCATGGGTAACGGTACTCCGATGATGATGGCGATGAAATCATTTTAGATGAAGGGTTTGATTTTTACGCGGAAGTCTCTATCCTATATAGATGAAGTATTTTTTATTCCTGATGATCTTTTCGTGC
Source organism: Bacteriovoracales bacterium (assembly GCA_038322885.1). Lineage (GTDB taxonomy): Bacteria > Bdellovibrionota > Bacteriovoracia > Bacteriovoracales > Bacteriovoracaceae > Peredibacter. The sequence goes on from JBBQGK010000015.1 coordinate 45,176, forward strand.
TCGTCTATCATCGATGATAATTATCTTCATCCATGGATCGGAATGCCGGTGACGTCCCTTCGTATCCATCCGTACTTTTCAAAATTACCGCCTAGATTTATCAAGCGTAGTGAACACAAAACCTGGGTTGATTACAAAGAACCTTCGGCATACCGAACAAATTATCAATGTGAGACGGTCGGGGGTTGCTTAGGACTTCAATACTTGGAGGACTGTTTTTATGAGTTTGAATACGACACCATGGTTATCCTCAACGCATCGATGCATGGTGAATGCAAAAAAGACGAAAAGCTTTTGCCATAAGCCTTACCAGAGCTAAAATATCTCATCCTTATCCTTTTACCAGAGGTATCAAGATGTTTAGATCTGAGATTGTTGGCGTTGGAATGTTTGTTCCGGAAAAAATCGTGACTAATTATGATTTGGAAAAAATCATGGATACAAGTCACGACTGGATTGTTCAGCGTTCGGGAATTGAACAGAGGCGCTGGGTAGAAGGTGACGTGTGCACAAGTGACCTTGCTCTTAAAGCTTCCGAGAATGCCTTCGAGAATGCGGGCATTTCAAAAAATGAAATCGATGGAATTATTGTAGCGACGTTAAGCCCAGATCACGATTTCCCTGGGGTCGGATGTTTTCTTCAAGCGAAACTTGGTCTCACCGGAATTCCCGCACTCGACATCCGCCAGCAGTGCACGGGTTTTCTCCATGCCTTAAGTATCGCAGACTCATTTATCAAATCAGGACAGCATAAAAATCTTCTCGTGGTGGGTGCTGAGATTCATTCCAAGGGAATCGATAAAACAAGCCGAGGCCGCGATGTTTCGGTTCTCTTCGGAGATGGTGCAGGGGCCGTGATCATTAAGCAATCAACTTCTGACTCCCCGGCTTCCTCTCATATTTTATCTTCACGGCTTTATGCTGAAGGCTCGAGTGCTAAAGAGCTATGGGTACCTGCTCCCGGCTCGGCCGTGGGATCAGAGAGAATTAATCATGCTCATTTAGAGGAAGGTCTTCACTATCCATCGATGAATGGAAAAAAAGTTTTCGCCAACGCCGTGAGAAGAATGTGCGAATGCTTAACGGTAGAGCTTCAGAAAAATGATTTAAAACTCGAAGACATCGATCTTTTTGTTTTCCATCAGGCGAACCTTCGTATCAATCAAATGATTGCTCATGAAATGAAGATCCCGGAAGAGAAGGTGTTCAACACCATTCAAAAATATGGAAACACGACTGCGGCCACCATACCCATTTGCCTGGCAGAAGCTCAGAAGGCCGGAAAACTGAAAAAAGGAACACTCGTAGCGAGTGCTGCTTTTGGTTCAGGATTTACATGGGGAAGTGCTGTTTACCGCTGGTAATCAGCCGAAGAGCTCTTTCATCACATCATTCATCTTCATCTTCGATAAGTGATTGCGGATAAAATTTCTATTTTCTGGTTTGTACCAGAAAAAGAAAGTTCGCTGTTTGGTTTTATCATCAAGGCTAATCGCCGTATCCACTTTCTTCATCGTATAAGGGTGATAGCCAGAGTAATAAATCTCTGTCGCCACAGTCATCGGAGTTGGTGTGAAGTCTTGCACCTGCTCAAGCTTATAACCAAGGGCCTTTGTTTTCGCCGCGAGCTTCGCCATATCTTCGGCCGTACATCCGGGATGGCTTGAAATAAAGTAAGGTATGATTTCTTGCTTGATCCCTTTTTTCTTAGAGACCTCTTCAAAGCGCAATTTAAATTTATGGAAGTAATCAAAGCTCGGCTTACGCATGAGTTTTAGAACTGCATCTTCAGTATGCTCCGGAGCAACTTTCAACCGTCCGGAGACGTGATGAGTGATGAGCTGTTCAACATACGTCTCATCTTCTTTCGGGTGTGAACTTCTAGGATCAAACATCAAATCATAACGAAGACCAGAACTCACGAAAGCTTTTTTTACGTCTTTATGAGCAGAAATTTCTTTATAGAGTTCAGTCATTTTTTCTGGATTGGTATCTAGGTTTTTGCAAATTTGTGGGAACACGCATGAGGGAGCCGCACACTTATCACACACATCTTGATCAATACCCTTCATAGCGTACATATTGGCCGAAGGGCCACCGATGTCAGAGATGTAGCCCTTGAAGTCGGGCATCGCTGCAATTTGATCGAGCTCTTTCATAATCGATTTCTGCGAGCGGCTGGCAATCATCTTCCCCTGGTGGGCAGAGATCGTACAAAAACTACACCCGCCGAAACATCCGCGGTGAGTATTGAGCGAAAACTTAATCATCTCAAAGGCAGCGATTGGCCCGCGGTCTTTATATTTAGGATGTGGAAGACGGGTGTAAGGGAGATCAAAACTTGCGTCGATCTCTTTTTCAGTCATCGTCTGGTAAGGCGGATTGATGACGAGGATTTTATCCTCAACTTTTTGCGTGAGTCTGCGAGCGTATTGCTTATTACTTTCAACTTCAACGTGCATGAAATTTTTTGAATAGGCCTTCTTATCAAGGAGGCAATCTTCGTGACTCGTGAGTTCAAAAGTTTCCCACTGTTTATTCTTTGGTAATTCTTCTTTTTGATCCTGAAGAAAGGCCGTCTGAGGAATCGTTGTTAGTTTCGAGAAAGGGGTTCCACGTAAAAGATATTTTATAACATCCCGAATGGGCTGCTCCCCCATCCCGTAAACCAAAAGATCTGCACCACTGGTGGAGAGGATATTAGGCATGAGTCTGTCGTCCCAAAAATCATAATGAGTCACTCGGCGCAGAGATGCCTCGATGCCACCGATGAGGACCGGCACATCTGGATAAAGTTCTTTTAGAATTTTGGAGTACGTCGTCGTCGCATAATCAGGTCTAAAATCAGGAGAGCCTCCCGGAGTGTACGCATCGTTTGAGCGCAGTCGTTTTCCAGCAGTGTATTTATTCACCATGGAATCCATATTCCCTGAAGTCACTCCAAAGAAGAGTTTTGGTTTACCAAATTTTTTAAAGTCGCGAAGATCGTCGCGCCAATTTGGCTGAGGAATGATCGCAACTTTAAGGCCCAGTGATTCAAAGATTCTTCCCATCACTGCTGCACCGAAAGCGGGATGATCGACGTAGGCATCTCCAGTGATCAGAATCACATCGAGCTCGTCCCAGCCACGTTTTTTAGCTTCTTTTAAAGTCGTAGGTAACCACGCCGTAATCGGGAGTTCATCGGGATTCATTTTTTCCATGTCACTCTTTACCTCTGGGATGGCCTTCTGAAAAGAAAAAGGAAAGTTTTACACCACCCCCTTTCCTGAATCCTAATTGTGTTATTGTCCCTGTACAAAACTTAAGCACTCCAAGGACAACAGTATGAAAAATATACTCGTTTTAGCTCTCTTTACCCTCACAACACTCGCTCAGGCAGACGTGATCACGGCCACTTGTACAGGAACTCTGCTCTCAAAAAGAACCGCTGCCTTCGGAGGCGGGGAAAAATCTCTCGATATAAGTTGGAAATTGGAGTCAGACAGAAAAACCCTGACTCTCTCTGAGGGTAAACTGAAAATGTCTGGACCAATTACTAACGAGGTCGCCCTTCTTTCAAGTGAAGACGGACTTGATACCATGGTATTGAAGGAAATCCTCGCAGCAGAGG
>JBBQGK010000016.1:0-48271 GCA_038322885.1 Bacteriovoracales bacterium
CGGTCACTCCGGTCTTGTGGTCAGCTAAAACTTTGATGATCTGTTCTTCGGTAAATCTCTTCTTCATCTGATTCCTTTTTGTGTCTTATGACACGGTTGGTATCAGATTGTAAAATTCCTAGTTTTTAGGGGGAATCGCCGGCAATATCTGATCTCAAAATTAAGCAAATAGCATTTCCGAACGTTCAGGTGGGATCTAAAATTAGAATTAGAGCTGAAACTCATCATTTTAAAGCGATCATTCCAGGACACTACTCAACAAGACGACTACTAGGGACTGAAGGTTTAATCGAATCTGGATCATTAGAAGTGGAATCTGATGTTCCATTCAATCATTTTATTAATGATCCCTATGATGCGCTTGAAGTTGTGGCTTCAACTGAAAACAGCATTCATAAACTGCGTGCATCTTTTAAGTATTCATTCTTTAAAATGCCAGTCGAGGAAAGTGGGGTTAGGTCAAAAAATTCGATGACATATATCAGCCTTAGTACTGACAATGATTGGACGACAATCGCTAACAGTATGAAGAATCGTTTCGATGAAATTTTAAAGAGCCCTGTCCCTGCTAGTTTAAATTCACTTGTTTTATTAACAAGCAAATTATCTACCGACGAAGCTAAAATAAATTATGTAGTTGCCTATCTTACGAATGCATTAACATATTTGGGAGATTGGCGCACTTTAGAAAGTGGATTTAAACCTAGAGCTCTGGATGAAATCTTAACGACTAAATATGGAGACTGCAAAGACTTTGCAAGCCTTCTCACTGTGATCCTGCGAAAACTAAAAATTGATTCTCATGTAGCTCTTGTCTATAGATCCTCTTTCAATGATACCTATACGAGGGATCCTGAACTGCCCACAATTGGAGCTTTCAATCATGCGATCGTAAGGGTTAATATAAAAGGTAAAAATTATTGGATCGATCCTACGAATAAAAGGTCTTTCGGATTGTATCCACATTCTGATATCGCTGAGAAGTCCGCTCTCACACTCGATGGTAGGTCTCAATTAGAAAAAATTCCTCAAATGATTGCAACCGATAGTGGAACAAAAGTTGTTAAAATTGTAAATTTCACGAGCGACGATCAGGCTATTGTATCTGGAAAGATGATAATTAAAGGCAATATGGTCGAAGATTTCTATGATGACCCATCTACTAATCAAGTTCTATCTGAAATGTCTCAAGGTGAGAAAGCAATTCTTGTCGAAACGACAGGTCTTCCTGAACCAAAAACTACTCTTTTTGCCCCTCTGAACATCGATATAAAATACACAGTTGCTAGTAACATAACAACACATGAAGAAGGAAAAACATGGTTAAGAATTCCTAACATCAATTCAAGAATAACACGCTCAAGAAGTAATGTAAGTGATTGGGTGGGTGATTTATGGATTGGGTATTTTTACAAGACGGATATCACCGTTTTATACAAGGGTGTTTACGCAGCTGAAAAACCCTATGAGTGCCATATCCACAGTCCCTGGATAGATGTCGAACGTGCCATAGAACTTGTTCCTGAAGGTATTAAAGTCACTCTCTTAATAGAAGGAAAAGCCAACTTCGCTTTTAATAAAGACTTTCAAAAGAAAGATTTTCGGATATATCAAAAAGATCTAACTAGCTGTGCAAATAACGCATACATGGTAATTCGCCGGACACCGGCGGAGCATTTTAAGCCGGCTCCTCAAGTTGCAACTCTCTTTAAAAATCTGAAACCAAACGAGACCATTGATAAACGTCTGGAACTTGCGAATCACATTTACTACAAGTGGGAAGATACGGCCTATGGATATAGTGATATAAAAAAACTCTTGAACTTGAATATGAGAGAAAATCCCAGAGACCCCCGCGCCTTCAAAATGCTTTCTCATTCTTTAATGTGGAAAAATGCCGATATAGATTCTTTTGGCGCATCCGGTTTGAGAAAATCCCGATTAGTTCTAGAAGATGGATTCAAGTATTCACCCAATGATGCTTCTTTGAAGTTCCATTTATTGGCCAATGATTATTATCAAGATAAAAAGGAGGAACATAAAGCGATCCTGTTAGAATATTTGAAGACAGCAACCCTCACAGATCCATGGGATTTAATGTCTTTATCTCATCTTTATAAAACAATGGGGATGACTACAGAAGCCTTGAAGGCTCTAGATGATGGCATTTTGACTGCAAAAGAACCTTTTTTCAAAGAAGTTGCAATCTTTCAAAAAGGAGCAATCTTTTCAAGATCAAAAGATTATGAAAAATGCAGTGCTGCCTATAAGGAAGTATTAAAAATAAAACCGACTGATTACTGGGCATATTTTAACCTAAATTATTGCCAAACAGTGCTGGGTAAATTTGATGAAGCTCTTGAAACGGCAAAAGCTCATAAAAAAATGGCAGGGTGGAAGTGGAGTGAGATGGTGAGAAATACGCTTTTAGCTCGGGCCAAATCCCATATGAGTCAAAATCGTTTGGAGTTAGCTGAAAAAGATTTTATAGAATCCTCGACTGAAAATCCCACGCAGGAAGTTTTTCTCGGACTATCTGAAATTTATATCAAGCGAAAAAATTTCGATAGAGCAGTTGCAGTAATTGATGAAGGAGCGAGTTATGTAACAAATAAACACACATATTATTACAATGCCGCGACTTCTCTGAATAAAAGCATAAATCATTATGTAAAAGTCATGGAGAAATCGATGGAGAATACAAATGACCCTACCGAAAAATTAATGGTCCATCATTGTATTATTTTGGCCTATCATCATCTTAAAATGAAGACTGAGGCGACAAAGTATGGAGTAAAAGCCGGGGAGTATGGAGAAAGCATGTATCCGTTCAAGAATAAGGATGCCAAGTTTTTAACTTCTTTAGGAGCCATTCACATTTTAACCCATGCTTATACTCTTAATGAACCTTCTCTTTTTAGAGCACAAAAAGTTCTCTTAGAGGCTAAAGCGATTGATCCTCTTCATATTTTAGCCCAGGAATATTTAGGTGAGGCGGAGATGGGGTTGGCTTACATAAAAAACAAAAAAGCGAAGACTAAAAAATAGGGAACTTAAAATCTAGGCATCTATCATTATAAAAAGAGCCCCTCGAAAAGGGGCTCTCTAATTTATAATTTTCTCGGTCCGCGTGGCTTAGCTGTTTTTTTACGACGCTTATCCGCCGCTTCAAGCTTCAACTTATTCTTCACTGACGGTTTCTCGTAGGCCTCACGAGCGCGGTATTCTTTTACGATCCCATAAGCATCGCAGAGGCGTTTGAATTTCTTCAAAGCTCTCTCAACACCGAAGCTATCAGAGATATCAATGCGGATTTTGTCTTTTGGGTCTTTCTTCGAATCGTAGGCCATGCATCCTCTCAGGAAATTAATACGGTTTATTCGGTAGAAACAGCTTAACTCTTAAATCTGGGCCGGGCAAGATCGGAGATTTTAGATCTTTATGGTTCCTAGAAAAGGATAGTGGTCAGAGGGAAGGGTGTTCTTTTGCTCCATTCTTCTTGGAATCGGGAGAGGTGAGCCCTCAAGATTCATATAACGAGGGAAGAAGCATTCTGGTGCATCGACTAGGTGAGTAAATTTGTCGGACAAGAACAGGTAATCAATCTGCTGAACAAAACGATTTCCTCCGCGGTTGAAATACACATAGCTAAAGCGCTCTTCATCAGGAATCTGGGCAAGGTAGGCCATATCCTTCAGGTCTGTCCGTTTGTAAATTTGCTGGAACTCTTCTTCGGTGTCTTTTTCTCCGGCATGGCCGTTGAAATCTCCTCCAATCAGAACAGGAACCCCACTTTTTTCGAGCTCTTCGTAGATATCAAGGAGTGCTTTAATTTCTAAAACCCTGCGAGTCCGCCCTTCAAAGTCAGCGCGGCGGATGTCGAGTTTGGATTTAATATGCACGAGAAGCAAAGTGAGTTTAAGTTCACCATTTTGTTTTAGATCAAGCCTTAAAACGTCCCGAGAAAACTTATAGGCAGGCGCAGGAAGAACATGGTCTTTATGAGTTTTGAGTTCTGTATCAAATCGGAGATCTTTTTTTATCAGATAACCTAAATCAATTCCACGATCAGAGTTCGAAGGAAGAGAGAGCGCATAGTATTTATCTTCGAGCACAAACTTCGCAAAATTCGCGAGAGACTCAAGGCCTCCCACTTCTGTCACCATCACAATATCGGCTTCGGTACTTAGAATTGTTTTACCGAGCATGAGACATTTTTCTTTAGATTTATTGGAGAATAGGCTCGAACTCATGAGCTGCCACTTAATTTCATTTAAGAGGCCTACCTCTTCACCTTTATGCTTATCCATGAAAAGAAAAAGATCTTGAGCATTGAGAACCATGATTTTAAGACGAGTGTCCATGTGAAAAGGATAAAACTAAGGTTGCCACTCGCCAATGGCTTTCTTAAGCTATTCTCACAGGAGACCAACACATGATTCGTTTACTATGCTTTTTAGCGATTTTTCTTCCCTCTCTCAGTTTTGCAGGAGATTTATCCCCCGCGGAATCTAAGCTCATGCTCACTGAGGCCTTGAGGAAGTGGGAAAGCCGAGATGAGAAAGAATCTTTGGAAGAATCGATCTCGAAGTTTGAGCTCGCTTTAAGTGGTGATGAGAAAAATCTTGAGATTATGACTTACCTCTCGCGGGGACTTTTTTTACTAGGAGATGTCTTCACAGAAGATACCGAGCTTAAAAAGATTTATCTTGAACGCGCCAAGGATTACGGACTGAAGGGTCTGATGACTAATGAAGATTTTCAGAAACGTGAAAAAAAAGAAGGGATCGAGAAGGCCATTCGCGAGCTCGATCTTCGTGAAATGGAAATTCTCTTTTGGACGGCCGCAAGCTTAGGCAAATGGTCCAAGGCCAATGGCGTTTTTTCTTCGCTTAAATTTAAAGCTCAGATCATTGAGATGATCAAGAAAGTGGAAGAATTGAATCCGAAATTTTTTCATGGAGCGGTTCCACGCTTCTGGGGAAGCTTTTATGCTGTGGCCCCTTCGATTGCTGGTGGAGATATGAAAAAGAGTAAAAAATATTTTGAAGAAGCGATAGCAGAAGCTCCGGAGAGTCTTACCTCGAGAGTGCTTTTTGCAGAACTTTATTGGGTTAAAGAAGATAACAAGAAAGAGTTTAAAAGTGAGTTGGAGTTTGTCTTGAAGGCCCCTGATGCTCCAGCGGATATTGCGCCTGAAAATCGCATGGAAAAAAGAAAGGCCGAGAGACTTTTAAATAAAATAGATGATCTCTTCTAATTACATAAAGAAATTAAAGGGCAGTAACACTCCGAAAGCAATCGCAAGGATGATTGCTGTCCCAACTAAAACGATGGCCATGATCTTATAAGGAATCTCAAGCATAAATATTTCTCCTGATCTTAGTCTAATAGCGTGGAACGCTGGGGTCAATTTCTTGTGACCAGAGATCAATTCCGCCTCTGAGGGAGAGGGCGTCGAAGCCGTGATACTTGAGAAATTGAGTCGCATGCAGGCTCCGAACCCCATGGTGGCAATAAACGATCAACGGTAATTTATCTTGAGGTAGTTCATCAAAGCGGGCCTCAAGTTCATGGAGAGGAATATGAATTCCTCCAAGGCTTGAAAGCTCTCTCTCATCATCACGCCGAACATCGAGCCAATTGAAGGGTTTCTTTTCTTGAACCCATTTTGAAACAATCTTGGTGGTGATCTCCATTTATTTTTCCGAGACCGAAGTCTGACTTTTGTTCATCACGACACTATTCTTTGGGACACTTTCCATGATCCAGGTATTTCCACCGATGACGGAGTTTGAACCAATCACTGTGTCTCCGCCTAGGATGGTGGAGCTTGCGTATATGACCACGTCATCTTCAATGGTCGGATGACGTTTACGATTTTGCATTTTCTTTTTTACAGATAGCGCACCAAGAGTGACCCCTTGATAAATTTTAACATTCTTACCAATGTGAGCAGTGGCACCAATAACAACCCCAGTTCCGTGATCGATAAAAAAACTCTCTCCAATCGTGGCACCAGGATGAATATCGATTCCCGTTTTTTCGTGGGCGTACTCACTCATGAGTCTCGGAAAGAGAGGAATGCCGAGCTGATGAATGGCATGTCCCAGACGATGGATACAAATCGCATAAAAACCGGGGTAGGTGATTATGACTTCCTCTTTACTATAGGCGGCCGGGTCTCCAGCAAAGGCCGCAGCGGCATCAAGATCAAGCATCTCCCCGAGTTTAGGTAATTCTTGAAAGAATAACTCAACTTTATCTTCGGCATTCTCTTTAAGTTTTGGATCAAGCACCGATAGGGAATCAAAGTAATGGGTAAAGCGTCTTTTAAGATCAGTCACATCAGAGGCGAGATCTTCCTCTTTCCGAGCGCCCAAACAGCCACGCTCTGGATAGAGAAGGCAGATGAGCTCGTCGATGGACTTTCGGACTTCCGGAAGGTTCATCACAATGGATGCTGAAAGAAATCTTTTTTGGTGCAAATAAGAGACCAGTGAGGAAGACATGAGAGACCTTTTGAAGTATATAAAACGTCATTAAAATACAATAAGAGACAGGAAAAAGAAATGGATCTTCGAGCGAAACTTATGTCTACAGGCCTCCTCCAGGTCATCGGTAATACACCGATCATGAAAATTCAGTCCTTGAGTGCTCTCACGGGCTGCGAAATTTTTATGAAGTGCGAGAATCTTAACCCCGGTGGAACGGTGAAAGACCGTCCAGCGATGAAGATGATTGTCGAGGCCATCATTCGTGGAGACTTAAAACCGGGGATGAAAATCATTGAGGGGACTGCTGGAAATACTGGAATTGGTCTGGCCTTGGTGGGTGGAGCTCTTGGGTATAAAGTCAGAGTGGTGGTTCCGAAAGGAATGGCACAAGAAAAACATAGCATGCTCAACCTATACGGAGCAGAAATTGTAGAAACCGATGCGGTCTTTTATCCGGATGAGAGGCATTTCTTTTTAGTCGCAAAAAAAATCGGCCAGAGTGATCCCAATTTCTGGTGGGCCAACCAATTTGATAACCCTGATAACTGGATGTCTCACTATGAGACCACGGGGCCTGAGATGTATGCTCAGATGGATGGAAAAATCGATGCTGTTTGCATAGCCGCGGGTTCTGGTGGAACGGCAGCGGGTGTTTCAAAATACATGAAAGAGAAAAATCCAAAAATTAAATTCATTCTGCCTGATCCGGTCGGATCAGGAGTCATTCACTACTATAAAGAAGGTGAATTTAAAACTGACGGAAAGTACACCATGGCCGAAGGAGTAGGAATCACTCGCAAGGTTTCGAACTATGATCCGATCATTCAAGACGACGTTGTGACAGTGAATGATCAAAAGTTCACGAGCCTCGCGATGTATATTCGTGAGAAAGAAGGCATTGTCATGGGTATGTCCGCCGTTTTAAATCTTGGCGGAGCTCTTAATACGGCCATTAAATACGGTAAGGGCCAGAGGATCATCACTCTTCTTTGTGACGGCGGAGACCGTGCGATGACAAAAATGTATAATCCACAATTCTTAAAAGATAAGGGAATTGACGGGTCAGCACCATCAGACAAAGATCTCTTCGAAATGTTCAAGGCATTGTAGGAAATTTAAGCTTATAAATTTTCTTCATCTCTACATTTGAGATTCTCTCTCCAGAAGACTCATCCTCATTGAATTCAGGCAAAGGGAGTCCATGATTTTTGCAATAAGATTCATAAAATTCTTTTCTCGTACGGTGCTCATCTGAAGTCACATCGAGGGTGAGATGATCAAGTTTTTTATCGATCAAGGTCGTGATCACACCGATGACATCATCCCGGTAAATGAGATTCACTGGGCGATTTTTTCCATCGAGATTTTTTTTACCTGAGAGATATTTACCTGGGTGGCGATCGGGGCCTATGAGCCCAGAGGGTCTCAGGACATTCCAATGAAGAAAAGTTTCTTTAATCCACTGCTCTTGCTCGAGCAATATTTTCCCAGATTCTTTGTCACCATGAACAGAAGTTGAACTGATAAAAATAAGTCGGGTATCTCTTTTCCAGTTCCAACTTTTAAACCATGTGAGTTCCTCTTTGAAAGGTGGGATATTTAGAACGCAGACATCGACATCCAAAAGTTGTGAATGAGGTGTGACGGAAGGATCTAAGAGAGAGGTCTCAATACCCACATTGTTGAAGCGATCCATTTTTTCAATACTTCGGGTTGTTCCAAGCAGAGAGTGATGTTGCTTTTTTAGTTCTAGGGCCAGTGGATAACCCAGCCAGCCGAGTCCAATGATGCTTATTTTCATCATAGGAGTTTAATCCAAAAAAAAATAGTTGAACAGTCGGGCAAACTGATGCTGAGGGCTACGAGAATTTTAGTATAAAATAATTCCAACCTTCGGAGGAGATCTTATGAATCTAAGAGCTCAGATTTTCATCTTTTCATTTAGCCTGGTGTCTACTGCTTGGGCCGATGCCTATCTCACGGCTCAGGATCAGAAATATTTTAAAAATGATATTGTGTCCGGTAATAATACAGTTGAAAGAATTACTATGAATGTCCGAGAGATTAATAAAATCTATGCTCAGATAGAAGAAATGAAATCTCAGATCGCTCAACTTAAAATCCAAGTGGAAGAGCTGCAAAAGAAAAAATGAAGTTATATTTTCGTACTCCTATTAACCAGACGATGGAATCAGTTGCAAAGCGCTTCGATATCAAATTGTTTAAGTTTCTTTCACCAGAGTTTAGCGCAGTGAAGATCAAACGATTTGATGGGTGTCTCTCGGGAGATGAGATTCATCTCGATCTCTCCATCCTTGGCATGCACCAAGAGTGGGTGAGTGTGATCACTTCCCACCGAGAGGATGCTCAGGAGTGGTCTTTTATTGATGAGGGTAAGATTCTTCCCTGGCCATTAAAGCGCTGGCACCATCACCACCGAGTGATAAAAACGAGTGAGTTTCGCTGTGAGATTATCGATGACATACACTACGAGTGCCCGAATGAAGCACTCGAGAAATTTATTTATCCTGTATTATGGTCTGTGTTTGCTCTTCGACCTGGGCGCTATAAGAATTTCTTTAGGAACTAACATGAAAATTTTAAGCTTATTTATCTTACTTATTTCTTTCTCGGTGACCGCTGCCACTCAGACTATCCTCGCTCTGGGCGATTCCCTGACTGAAGGATATCAGCTCTCAAGGGAAGAGGCCTATCCGGCCCTCATTGAAACGAAGCTCAAAGAAAAAAAATATGACATCAAAGTTATTAATGGTGGAGTCAGTGGTGCCACGACGGCAAGCGGACTTAAGCGTCTGGATTGGTATTTAAAGTCGAAGCCCTCAATTATGATCCTTGCTCTGGGTGCCAATGATGGACTCAGGGGTTTCAAGTTAACCGAAACCAAAAAAAATCTTGAGGCCGTGATCGTGAAGGCTCAAGGGCGCGGCATCCGGATTCTCCTGGCGGGAATGAAAATGCCCACAAACTATGGTGAACCTTACCGCGCTGACTTTGAGAAACTTTTTATAGAGCTTTCAAAAAAATATGACCTAGCATTTATGCCTTTTCTCCTGGAAGGAGTGGCCGGAGTGGCCTCGCTTAACATCCAAGATGGTATTCACCCGAACCCTAAAGGCCAGGTCATAATCGCGGGTAACCTGATCAAGTACCTGGAGCCGCTCCTATGATGAAAATCAATGATCTTAAAAAGAGTTACGGCAATGGTTTAACAAAAGTTGAAGTCCTGAAAGGAATAAAACTCAATGTTAACGCCGGAGAGACTCTCGCTATGATTGGTAAATCAGGATCAGGCAAGTCGACACTTCTCTCTCTCATGTCCGGTTTAGATCGGGCCGATAGCGGCGAAATTTTGATCAAGGGCCAGGATATTTCGAAAATGAGTGAGAGCGAACTGACAAAGTTTCGTGCTCATGAAATGGGCATGGTCTTTCAACAATTCCACCTCGTTTCAACTCTCACCGCTTTAGAGAATGTTCTGCTTCCACTGGAGCTTTTAAAAAGGCCTGATGCCAGAAAAAGTGCCGCATCTTTGCTTGAGAGTGTCGGACTCAAGGAAAGAATGAATCATCTACCATCAGAACTTTCAGGTGGAGAGAGTCAGCGAGTTGCCATTGCACGTGCACTTTCAACAAAACCATCTCTGTTATTTGCAGATGAGCCGAGTGGAAATCTGGACGAAGAGACGGGGACTAAGGTGATGGATCTTCTTTTCAAGATGGTCTCAGACACCAAGACAACTTTGATCTTAGTCACCCACGATCCTGATTTGGCCAAGCGCTGCTCACGCACAATTCATTTAGAACACGGGGCCCTTCTGTGATTTTTCGCTTTTTCTTTATACGTGAACTGAAGCGTTTTCCCTTTTTTTTCCTGCTTCTTCTTTTCACACTCTTTCTTGGAACGATTGGTCTCATCGGCATTAAGTTAATTGCAGGCCAGGTAAAAGAGCAGTTGGAGAGTAATGCCTATAATCTCTTGACCTCGGACTTCGTGGTTTCTGCCCGTCGTGATTTTTTTCAAAAAGAAAAAGATGTGCTTGATCGCATGATGAAAGGAAAAGAGACCTATCAGGTCATAGACGTCTACTCCATGGTCACTCACTTAAAAAATAGTCAAACCCGCTTAGTCGAACTTCGCGGAATTGAAAAAGGTTTTCCTTTTCACGGCGAAGTGAAGCTTGAGAGTGGGACATTTGATTCTTCAGGTTTTTATATCTCAAAAGATCTCTCTGAGCTCTGGCAAATAAAAGTGGGAGAAACTCTTCGAGTGGGGGAGCTAAAGCTTGTCGTCAAAGGAATTGTTGCTTCAGATACCTCGGTTGGTTTGCGTGGTTTTTCGTTGGCGCCTAGAGCTTATCTACCGATTTCTGAAATTCAGCGTGCGGGACTTTTAAAACCTGGATCGACCGGAGGATTTGCTCGTCACTATCTTTTGCCGGGCATGTCGAAGGCCGAACTACTGGCTCTCAAAAAAAATATCTATCAAGAGATCCGCGATCCAGCCGCGAGAGTCGTTTTGCCGGAAGATTCAAGTGAGCAAACTGGCCGCGTGATCCAGATGATCTCAAACTTTATGTCTCTCTCTGCACTCATAGGACTGATCTTATCTTTGGTGGGAGTCTTCTACTTATACCAATCTCATCTTCAAGCACGACTAAAAGATCTTTGCTTGGTCAATCTTTTTGGCTTTCAAAAGAAAAATCTCATCTTGATGATTATCTTTCAGTTCAGTTTGATTTTTGGTTTTGTGTTTCTCCTGGATCTCGCTCTCATTTCTCCTGCCTATAAGCTCCTTGTCCCCGTCCTGTCTCAAAACCTGGGTTTGGATTTAAACCCGAATATTAAAATTCTTCCGGTCTTTGGGCTCATGCCTTTTCTTTATGGATTATCTCTCACGATTCTCATTCCGCTTCTCTTTGGGCTTCTTCGAACGAGCATGGGGGCGCAGTTAAAAGCTCCCAAAATATCACTCGGTCGTTTTCGCTTCTATGACTTCATTCCGTTCATCCTTTGCCTTTGGGGCTTTTCCTCTTATCTTGCTGATTCCCATAAAATTGGTTTTTTCTTTTTTGCGTCTTTGATTATCGTTTTCATTTTATCGACTGTGATCGTGATGGTGTTGCAGAAACTTCTCAAAACTTTTGTAGGAACTCGCGGTCTTTTAAATCCAAGCATCCCGGCCGGTCTTGCTTGGCGTGGGCTTTCTCGCTCAGGACACAAACTCACGTTAAGTTTTTTATCAATCACCCTGGGTGCGACTCTCATTTCTCTGGTCTTACAACTTGACCGGATGATTCAAAGTGAATTTGTCTGGGACGATCATAAACCCGGCCTTTTTATTTTTGATATTCAAGACGAACAGATCGATAGTTTTAAGGCCTTTGCTAAAAAAGAGGGGACTTCTCTCGAAGCGATAACTCCCATGATCCGTGCGCGGCTCTCTCAGATTAATGGAAAAAAATTTGAAAAAGCAAAAAGCTCTTACTCCGTCCGAAGTGCCCAGGAAGATGAGGAAGATCGCTTACGAAATAATGCTCTCAATCTCACTTACAGAGATTACCTCACCACCGCGGAAACGATTCTCGAAGGAACCCCCTTTCCGAAGAAACGCTCAGACCCCAATGCTCCGCTTTTGGTATCACTCGAAAAACGTTGGTCAGAGAGAGCTGGGGTGAAGATAGGTGATCTTTTAACCTTCGATGTCCAGGGAGTGGAAATAGAAGGGAAGGTTCACAACATCAAGGAAATTAAGTGGACGACATTTTATCCGAACTTCTTTGTGACTCTCGAACCGGGAGTCATTGAAGGAGCTCCGAAGACCTTTCTGGCTGTCATTCCTGCCGGAGACCATCAATCAAAAATTTCTTTTCAGCGCAAGGCCGCAGACACCTATCCAAATATTTCTTTTATTGATGTAGAGGAAATCATCGGAAAACTTTCAAAACTTTTTGAAAAATCTCGTCAGGCGATTGAGATCATTTCTTATTTAAGTTTGCTCGTAGGTCTCGTGATTTTGTACGGCCTCTCCCACGATCAGGTTTATCGCAGGAACTATGATCTCGCTTTGATGAAGAGCCTGGGCCTTTCCTCACGCCAGATTCGCAGCAATTTAATGATAGAATTTGGTTCTTTATTTACCCTCGCCATGCTTTTGGGTTTTTTTCTAGGATGGCTCATCGCTCAGATCATTGGGCATGAAATCTTTAAATTATCATTAATGATCGATTGGCCAAGAATGATTTATCCCGGAGTTTTCCTCTTAATCCTCTGTTGCCTGACCATTCTCCTCTCGTCGTGGCGCATTGTGGAAGCAAAACCTCGCTCACTTCTCTCCGATGGTTAAGGTTTTTGCTTTTCTTACCAACAGATACTTATTAAAATTTCCTCCATGTTTGGATTAGATCACTCCTTTTTTTCAGGTTTATTTGAGCCGTTGATTTATCAACCCACTAATCTTTATCTCTTCGTTGTGGGTTTCATGCTCTTAAGTTCTTTTGGGCTTCCGATCCCAGAAGAGATTGTTCTTGTGAGCTCCGGGCTCATAGCTCACATGGCGCAGGACCCAGCTAAGTATCCACCGCCGTTTCCAGGTGCCGTAGGTGTGAGCACTATCACCTTGTGTATCGTGGCCACTCTTGCGGTCTTTGGCAGTGATAACCTCGTTTATTTTTTAGGTAAGGTCTTTGGTGCAAAAATCATTAAGACTAAGTTCTTCCAAAAACAAGTGGCCGGTGCCGGCTTTGATCGCATCAACCGCTGGTTTCAGAAATATGGCGGGCTTGCCTGTGGTATTTTTCGCTTCACTCCCGGAGTACGTTTCCCAGGACATCTGAGCTGCGGACTTTTGGGTATTCCGATCTGGAAGTTCATGCTGATTGATGGCATTGCAGTTTTGATTTCAGTGCCGACTCAAGTCTACCTCGTAGCGAAATATGGACACCTGATTTTAGACAATATGGAACAGGTTAAAATCATCGTCTTCTCACTCTTGGGTGCGGCCCTTCTATTTTGGGGAGGACGAAAGCTCTATCAGAAGAAATTTTCCAAGACGACGGTCTAATTTCTCATTAATGACAATAATTGGTGGCACCTAGAAGGTAAATCATGACCTCTCAATCGATCTAAGTTCTTTGAATCGCTCACAAATTACATTCCTTAAACTTTCCTCCCTTGCTTCTTGTTAACCTTCATTAACTTTAAGGAGTCGCATGGAAGCATTTAAATTTTTTCTCCTGACTATTTTTTTTATTTTATCGAGTAGTCTTTTTGGTGCAACTCCCATACCCGCCATTACGAGTATCACAAGTGGTCCCTATTATCTTTCTGCTAATGGAACGCTTACTTTAAAAGTTAGTGCTTCCTGCAGTACATACATGAAATATCAATGGCAAAAAAATGGAGTCAATATCGCGCGGGCGACTTCGGATGTATTCCAGATTCCGAGCTTATTAGCATCCCACTCCGGAGACTATAGTGTCACTATCTCTGCCACTGGTGGACAAACTAAGTCACAGGTTATTCAGTTGGTGGTTGAAAGCGGGACGAGTGAAAAACTTAGTCTTGTATCCCTGTCAAAACCTTCCCAACAAGTGATCATCGGAAACATCGTAAAACTTAATGCTGGGTTCACAGGGGACGGACCAGTAACTTACAGCTGGTACAAAAATGGCGCGCTAATCCCGGGACAAGTTTCTTATTCCTACAGTATCAATGATGTAAAATATAGTGATCTAGGGAACTACACAGTTCATGCAGCCACTCCCTATAGTTCAATGATCTCACCGACGATGACTGTCATTCCATCTGAATATCCATTTATCACAAAGTATCCTAATCCAAGAATTGTGGGTCAGGTCGGAAGCTCTTTAAATCTTGAATTAATCGGAGAAAATACAAATCCAGATATTGCGATAAAGTATAGCTGGACTAAAAATGGAAGCACCTTATCAGGTGGAAACGTTCAAAATTTGAACTTTCCTACTTTGTCATCAAGCCACGCAGGTACCTACCGAGCAAGATTAATTTCTAATACTTTATCAACGATCGGTTCAGATATTAAAGTTATCGTTCTACCTGCCAATGCTCCTGGGATAGTAAATGTGGATGGTAAATATACTTACAATCAAGGTGAAGCCATCAATCTCCAGGCCCGAACCCTTCCAGCCTCAAATGTCATTTACACCTGGAGGAAAAATGGCTCAGTTGTTGGGTCATCATCTTCATTGAGTATCAGCTCTGCTTCAGTTATTCATTCAGGCCTCTATACACTAACGACCTCCAATTCGGCAGGTTCGGATTCATTTAATTTTAATATTCAAGTCCTACCATCGGCGACAGCGCATCTGACGAATAATGAGTTGGCCTTAATTATTAATACGAATGATCCTTACAGCGTAGCGATCGGCGACTATTATAAAAATGCTCGCCAGATTCCTGATGCAAATATCTTCCGTGTTAATATCCCAGTTCGCGACATGAACCGAACAGAATTTAATACTTTTAAAACAGCACTCTTGGCCAGGATCCCGGCCCACATCCAGGCCTTCGCAGTCGCTTGGAAATACCCGCACCGAGTGGAGTGCAATTCTTTTACCTCTGCACTAAGTCGCGGCTTTGATCCATACCCATGTACTCCAAATGGAACTGCCTACCCATCGTGCTCTTTCGGAACACAAGGGTATAATCCTATGTACAACTCTGCTTCAAATAGTCCCTTTACCTCCCATGGTTTGCGTCCTTCGATGCTCCTTGCTGCTTATACAGTTGACCAGGCTAAAGCGATGATAGACCGTGGAGTTGCTTCTGATGGCACAAGACCTCTTGCGAGTGCTTATGTCCTCAAGACATCAGATAATCTTAGATCCCTTCGCGGAAATCTCTTCTCAGTGGATCAGTCTATTCCTTATGGTTTTAAAGATTCTTCTAGTATTAAAAATCAGTTTCTAATTTCAGATGTTCTTTCAAATAAATCGGACGTCATGTTCTATTTCACAGGAAGACAAACTGTTTATAATCTGAGCACGAACACCTTCCTTCCCGGTGCTGTTGCAGATCATTTAACTTCATTTGGTGGAGGATTTAGCGGGTCTGGGCAAATGAGTATCCTGAAGTTCATTGAGAATGGGGCAACTGGATCCTTCGGGACTGTCAGTGAGCCATGTGCTTACAAGGAAAAATTTCCAGATCCACGAATCATGGTTCAGCGTTATGGTCATGGGGACACTTTGATAGAATCATATTGGAAAAGTGTGAGGATTACTTTCCAAGGGAATTTCATCGGTGAGCCTTTAGCGGCACCTTATAAATAGATTTTGAGCAGACATCGACGATCTAACTAATAAAAATCGAACACACATCTTCCAAGGCGAGGGCAAGACCCTTGCGGAAGGTTGTGATGTCTTCATACACAAAAGTTTTTTTATTCTGAAAGCATTTTGAAGGATCACCAAAAGTTGGAAAGTCCCAAGAAACTTCTGACAGCAAAAGAAAATTTCCTTTTTCCTCAAGACTCCCGTGAATCGCTGCCAGAGTGTACCTCACCATCGGTTTCTGGGCCTTCGGAACGCGTTTGGCGAGGTCCATCACATGAGGCTTGATGTTGGTGTTCGGATTTTTTAGGGCCTCCACCATGTTGCTCTCAAAGCTCTGAGCTCCCCACATATTATTGGCGATTTTTTCAGTCTTCATATCCTTACATTCTGCGGTCTCTAGGTAGCGGTAATAGAAATTATCCATCGTCTCATGGAGAAATTTTTCCATCTGGCCCTTCTGTTCAAAAGTATTTTTTACTTTTTCCTGCCAGTCTTGGATTTGTTTATCGCTATCTTTCATCTTGAACCTTATATTAGGGGTTATGAACATTCTTGAACCCAGGAAAGACTTTCTCATACTCGAGAACTTTTTTGAAAGAGAAAGTGCCAGGTTCTGGCTTAAATTGATCTTAAAAAAGGGAGAAGATCCCTTTAAGGGTTTTCATCACCCTTATGTACGTCCTAATCGATTTCACAAGGCCCCCAAATACCCCGTTAAAAAATTCATGTGCCTGGGCCTTTATTGGAATCCATTGGATTATGTCTACTATCCCATCATTCCTGAGACCGGTGAGAAGCCCTTTAAGATTCCAAACTCACTCCATGAGCTTGCCCAAGAGATCTTAAAAAATCATTTTCCCTGGAAGGACTTTTCTCCAGAGTCTGTGCTGGTGAATTTTTACACCAAAGATTCTTCCATGGGGCTCCATGTGGATAAGGATGAAGAGAACCAAGATGCGCCGGTCATAGGTCTTAACTTCGGATCGACCTGTCGCTTTTTTTATGAAGATGAAAGGGGAGTGATGAGAGATACAAAGATTCCAGGAAACTCCGTCTATGTTTTCGGAAAGAGTGCGAGGCTCATGCGGCACGGTCTAGGGAGTGTCTATGCAAAAACTTTGTCAGATGGTTCGGAAGATTTCTTAGTGAATAAAGAACGTTTGAACTTAACTATTCGCCAGGTCTTCAAAGTGTGAGAGATAGTTCGATTGAATCTTAGTGATCATCAATTCAAAGAAGGGCATGAGATCTTCTTTTCCATTGGCGTGGCAAAGAGAGGAGAATGTGTTTAAAACTTTTTCTTTCTCAATTCTGATCAATCCATCGACTGCGATGATTGCTTTCTTATACTGCTCATCCGTCCACGGAATAGTCATCAGAGGGTTTCCCTTGAGAGCGTAAACAGCGTTTGTGAGTTCAGGGAAGAGCTCAATGAGCTTGATTGAAACGTAGTTCATCTGGTCATTAATGATGTCTTGAAAAGCGGGTCTTCCACTCACTGTAAAGCCGTCTACAATATCATCGGCCATTTGGAAAATAAGGCCAACTTTTTCGCCCACCATACCGAGAGAACTCACGTCCGCCATGCCAGCGAGTTTCGCAGGAGTTGTACAACACCAACGAATGAGGCTTCCGGTTTTCTTAATCGCGATCAGTTCAAGGTCCTCAAGCTCTACGCGCTCTTTTTTCTTTAGATCATATTGAAGCCACTCACCATCGGCGAGGTCTTGAATAGATTTTGTGAGATCGATCAAAATATCATTTTCATTTTTGAGGGCGAGCTCACCCATAACCGATGCAAGGAGATAATCTCCTGCAAGGACAGCGGTGGTATTATCGCGCATGAAATTGATTGTCGGATGATTTCTTCGTTTGTCAGACTTATCAATCACATCATCATGCACAAGACTTGCGAGATGTGTGAGCTCCACGGCGCGGGCATAAGTTGTTAGGTCCTGAGGTTTTAAATTGAAGAGATGTCCTACGAGAAACAGAAGGCCAGGCCTAAACTTTTTTCCACCCGCAAGAACGAGATCATTGAGTTCATGGGTAAGATTACTCACCGTCAGGCCCGCCATTTCGAGCTTGAGTCCATCAAGGCTAGCTTTGAGATCCTGAAGTTCCATGTGATTTTCTTCCTGAGAGGGGACAATTTACGTGAACAAAGGGGTTTAGGCAAGGAGCGGTCGAGGTTTTGTACAATGACCTGTACAGCTTTGCCCCTTTAATTTCGGTAACTTTCAATCATAATAAAGGGACATTTCAAGGAGAAATTATGCGTACATTTTTATTAGGCCTCTTTTTTAGCTCTAGTGTTTTTGCTGCTTCCATCAACGGTATCAAAGAGAAGACCATTGATGGTCAGGACTTTTCAACCGACTCCCTCAAAGGGAAAGTGGTTTTGATTGTGAACATTGCTTCTCAGTGTGGGTACACTCCACAACTTTCTGGTCTTGAGGCCCTCTACCAAAAATACAAATCAAAAAACTTTGTCCTTTTGGGAGTGCCAACTAATGACTTCGGCGGACAAACCCCAGAGGATGATAAAGGGATGAAAGAGTTTTGCACAAAAAAATATAATGTGACTTTCCCCCTGCTTAACAAGCGCACAGTTCAAGGCAAAGAGAAGAGACCTCTGTACCAGGTTCTCGCTGCAAATGAGGACATCGGTTGGAATTTTGAAAAGTTTCTCATCAACAAGAAAGGTGATGTTGTCGGACGTTTTAAGTCTGGCGTTTCACCGGATGATAAAGATCTTCAGAAAAAAATTGAAGCCGAGCTTTAAGATATAATTTTCACATCGAGGTGGCGGCCAACTTTGAGATTCATGTCTCTTTGTGGGAAGGCCATCTCGATTTTGTTCTCGCGGAAGCGGCGATCAATTTCAAAACGGACCGCACTTCTCATGTGCACGAGGCCCTCGACCTTGCCGAGATCGCACCAAAAATAAAGAGCAAAAGTCAGATTGCTGTCTCCAAAATCTTCAAAGAAAACATGGGGAACGGGAGTCTGCTCCACTCCAGGCAATGAGTGCAAAATTTCCATGCAGGTTTTTTCAACCAGACGAACATCGGTTCCGTAGGCCACACCAAATTGGATTGTCGTACGAACCATGGATTCCTCGAAAGTCCAGTTGAGGACACTCTTCTCGAGGAAGAAACTATTCGGAACGATATAGATCTTATTGTCGGCCGTTTTAATCTTTGTGCTCCGGGTGTTGATGGAAAGAATAGATCCAATCATTCCTTCGAGCTCAACAACATCTCCCACTTTCACCGGTTGCTCGACCAGGAGAATGACCCCTGAAATAAAGTTGTTCACGATGTTTTGTGAACCAAAACCAACTCCGATCGCAAGCGCACCGCCGACCACAGTGAAAACGGTGAGGGGTATTCCCGCGACAGTCAGAGACATCGTCACGAAGAGTGCGAAGACGGCATAGAAGGCGAACGTTTGGTAGGTCGTTTGGGACGCGTGATCATCCACGAAACGCACGATGAGGCGACGGTTGATGATCTTAACTGCGAGTTTCGAGAGCCTGCTCGCAAACAAAAGCAGGGTCAGAGCGATCACTAAATTTCCTAGACGGATATCGATGTCCGCAATGGTAAAAAGCTTATGTTTCCAGAGCAAAGAAATAAAACTTAAAATTTCGTGCCACTCTTGCGAGATCATGATTTCTCCGACTGAATGAGGATGTACTTAACCGACTAAAATTTGGCATAGGCCTGTGATTAAGTCCAGATTTTGGTCACTTAATTGCGCTATGACTCACAGCTTTTTGCTCATTTACGTTTGATTGGTGATGAGTCTATGATTGAAGGCTCCTATGAATGATCAGAACACGAAAGAAAAAATTCTCACGACCGCTCGAATCCTCTTTGCTGATCACGGCTTTGAAGGAACATCGATCCGTGACATTGCCAAAGCCGCGGACGTCAATGTGGCCTCGGTGAACTATCATTTCTCAAGTAAGGAGAACCTCTTCCTTGAGATTATTGCTTTTGGATACCGTGAATGTTCTGAGGAAATGAGAAATTTCATTGATACCCATAAACCAAATCTAGAAGATGCCCTGATTTATCTTTTTCGACATTTCATGAGTAAGACTCATGATCTTGTCTCAAGCTTTAAACTCATGATGTCGGTTCAGCATAGTCACCACGCGGTTTCGAAAGGAACGGAAGACGAATTTATGGGCCCCCCAGGTGGCAAGGCGATTAGTGAGGCCATTGTCCGTGAAGTCGGCAGCGAGCTCTCGGATGCTGATTTGCATTTTGCGCTGAAGACTCTTTTTGGGCACGTCACTCATCACGCTCTCATTTATCACTGTATCTATAAGACCGAGCAGGCACACAAGATTCCTTTTAGTTCAGTTGCAGATCTCGAGGCCACCATCCGTCGCCTCACCCGAATCATCATCAAAGAACTTCGCGAAAAGACGTAATTTTCGTTGCTAAGACTCTAGAAACCCTTACATTTTTACCGACAAAAGGCACACTGCGTTAGAAGGTGGTATGTTGTCGAAAATTTGAGGACACCTCTATGCACTACCTAATTCTACTTTTTGGGCTTCTATCAATGCCGATCTTCGCCCAGGAGAATACGGCCTTCATAAATGACAGAGAAGGATCCTCTTTTTATAGCGGAATGTTTTATCGCCGAGACATTCAAGACGTCAGAAAAGATTTTGACGGTGAAGAAATGATCGCTGCCCACAGAGATGCTTATAAAAATGTTCCGGCCAATAAAGTCTGCGCTTATGACGTTAATACGGCCGTCAGAACAAAACTTCGTTCGCTCAATAAGCGCTTTAATAACTACGAAGGCGTGATTGATTTTCTTCGAGATCAAAATGAAATCGATGACGTTGCTGCCAGCATTCTCTTGCGCGCGAATAAAGTTGTGATGACCGAGATTAATGTCAAGGCAGACAATGAAGTTGGGGGAGTCGGAGCTGCGAAAGATCTCGATAAAAAACTCGCTCTCATTACAGATTTTGATAAGCGTCTCAAAGAGACTTGTTTTGATGATGCCTACCAGAGACTTTACGGCGACCTCATTAAGCTCGACAAGACATCGAGCTCAGGAAATCTAGAGGGACTTCTTTATCTCGCAAAAAAGAAAAATCTCATCACTGAGGCACAGTTCGTTCGTATCGAACAAGGTCGACAGAATCAATTAGAAAGATCAGGCCTCTCGCTCAAGTCCTACGCACAAAAACGCCGTATGCTCCGTTTGCAATTCCCATTGCGAGACAATACTGAACGAAGCCAATTCATCGCCAAAAAAGCTGATAAGGTAAATCAGAGTTATCGTCAGCGACTTTATGAAAATTATAACGAAGTTCAAATCGCCTTGATGGCCAACATGATCAAGAATCTTCGCCGTCGCTTGGATTCAAACGACATTCAGATTGTTGTTCATAACCGTGATCAATCGACAGAGAGTATTCCGCTCGAACCGATGGATCGCTTTAGATTTGCGATCAAGAAACTCCGCTCCGAGATGAGACTTCTTACTCTCAACACTCAGTTCCAAGGTCAGCAGCCACAGTACATGGACCTAATCGCTGCTTCTTATGAAGTGAGCTTCATCGCAGGATCCGAGCTCGAGCAGCTCGGAGGACTGGAAGACATCTGGAATCCGAAGAAATCTTTCTTGGAAAAAGCTGACGTGTGGCTCAAGACCTTCAGCTCGGTCGCGGCCGTTGTTATCCCGGCACCCTACGGATTTATTCCTACACTTGTACTTGTTGTGATTGAGGCCACCATCTTGAAAAAGCCAGATGGGACCCAAGATAACGGAGGACTTTTCTAATGAAAACTTCACTTATACTTTTCTCTGGAGTTTTCCTTTCAGGTCTGGCGATGGCCTCAGACTTCAGCACCCAGGCCTTGACTCGTAATGAGAATATGGACCCAAAAATCGAGACCGTGACATTAACCGATCTAGTGTCGACGACAAGTTTTGATGGTGAGTATTTTAAGATCGTGAAAGGCAAAGATACAGATGCGGTGAAATTCGATGCCGATGAAAAACTACGTCTTCGGGCCGCGACAACTTATTTGCATCTAACTCGTGCCCGAGAGTACTTCATCCACCACGTGAAGTCGGCCTATGTGGCGGGTCTTCCGAAAATGACGATTCGAATTGAACACAGCAATGCATTCTCGGAGCTCGGACATTTTGCTAACGATGCTCTCGATCCACAATTTAATAATGCGCTCTCAGTTCCTGCGGGGACTGGATACGCTCCAAGAAACGTGAAGCCTTGGGGAATGGAGATTTGGTTTAGACCTCTCAAGCGCGTGAACATCAAGGATATCCAAGTTCGCGATGTAGGGATGCAGGAATTTAATGCTCTCATGGGAAATTTTCGCAATCAAGTTCACATGCAGTCATTGAGTAAGTTTTTAACCAACGTGATTCTCACTGTGACTGATCCAAGTTCTGATGTGCAACCATTCTCTCAAGAAAATCTCATTCGCACCGTGGGAGCAAGTTTAATGCTCGAGCTTGGCATCCGTTCAGTGGAGCCTCTGAGTAAAGCTGTGGCCCGTAAATGGTACTGGCTTGATACGGCGATGGTGCCAGAGATTATTTATCACGAATACTCTCACATTGCACTTTCTGACCGTTTAGTTCTGTCTCACTCAACTGCTGTGATTGAAGGGATGGCGGATTTTTTTGCAGGACAAATTGGAAACACGCCAAAGCTTGCAAAGAAAATTAAAGAGTACAATACCTTCAATGGGAAAAATGCTAAACGCAAACAACAGTACCAAGTCGAGTTTGAGACGACGGATTATGCCAATACAGATTTTGTTTTTGGTCTTCTTTATCAAATGAGTAATATTGTGGGCGAAGAGCGAGGCGAGGCCTTTATTTATGATCTTCGAAACAACATCACCACCAACTCAAGCATCCGTAATGAATTGATCGAGGGTCTTCTGAAAAGTTGTGATGATCTTTGCGTCACACCGTTTAACGACCGTTTGAGTATATTGAAGACGCTGAATCATAAGGGTCTCTAATTATTTTCGTCGAAGATCAGTTGAAGAGAGTGCCTCATGATCATGTCGGCCTAAAAATTGGATCTGAAGATTTGGGTAATCGAGCCTGAGTTTTGCAGAGACAACGTTTTGTTCGATTTCTTTTTCAAGACGGGAAGCCACATAAAGAACAGATATTTTTGGTAAGAGATCCTGAGGGCGAGTCCATGTAGGAAGGTTCTTTAAGGAATCAAATCCAATGAGGAGAGAAAGTTTTTTATCAGGATATTGTTCTGAAAGCCTCTCAACCCAAAAGACGGTCGGATTTATTTTCTTATCGAGCAAGAAAGTTGGGACGAGAAACTGGTTTTTTCCAAATTTGATTTTCCCACTAAGCTCTATGATCGTTGGAACTGAGTCAAGATCCCCTAAATCCTTATGAGGACTTCTGTCAGGAAGAACAAAACAAAGCTTCTCCTTTGGCAAAAGAGAAAGACAGGCCTGATGTCCTGCGTGCCACGGATTAAAAGTTCCACCAAAGAAAACCCATTCATCTGCCTCAAGGCCCACGACGAAATTCGGAGCGAGTCGGGAGAGTTCAGCATAATCTGTCGAAACAGGGTAGCGAGCAGAGCAGAGATCCAGCAAGGCCTCAGCGTTGCGTGCCTCCAGATCTGGAAGAAGCGAGGTCCAACTCATCATGAATAAATTGGTTTGCGTGAGTTCAAATTGAATACGATTTTTCCAAACCATAGGAGAGGCCATGACCTCTTCGTCGCCCGCAAGTCGAACTTTTAAGATCTCTCCGTCAAAATGAAAAAAAAGACGAATCACAGTATTCCTTGGAAGGGCAGAGAGCGTTTGAGTTCGATACCTCTAAGAGACATTCTACATTGATACACAAGAATCTCAACTCCCGCCGCAATAGCTTCATTTAGGAGCTTAGAGTAGACAGGATCTATTGAGCTTGCTGCCTTGAAAAAATCGACATCTTCTCTTTGGACTACGAAGAGCATGATGGCCCGAAGGCCTTGCTTCTTAATGTCCATCAACTCTCGCAAATGCTTTTGCCCACGCTCAGTCTTTGCATCAGGGAATTGCGCAACTCCATCCAGTTTTAAGGTTACATTTTTTACTTCTACATACGCAGCGGGGAGAAAAGGATGATCTGCCAGATAAAAATCCACTCGGCTCTCGCCAATTTTTTTCTCAGGCACAACCGATTTATATCCATAGAGTTCTGGAATGAGCTCAGCTTTAAGCCACTCACTCACGACTTTGTTGGCAAGCCCCGTGTTGACTCCGATCCATGTCTCTCCATTCCAGGTCATCTCGAGAGTATAAGGAATTTTGCGATCGAGATTTTTGGATTTAGTTAAAACACATTTCCAGTTCGCCTCCCAGCATCCCGTCATGGCGCCGGTGTTAGGAACGTGGGCAAGAATGGTCTCACCGCTCAGAACCACATCTGCGAGAAATCGCTTATAGCGCTTGAGTATAATTGCTTCGATGGGAGTTGTCGGCCAGTCCATACAATGAACTTACAAATTCAGATGAGATAAAGTCATTAAGTATTTAAATAAAAAAAGAGTGCTCCCCATCTAGGGAGCACTCTTTGAAAAGGAAACTTAACGAATTCTTAGGGGGAGAACTCGTCCAACTCTAATTTGAATACTGTTAATCTGAGCATCACCAATGACCTGAAGCTCGAGTCCCCAGCTTACTTGATCATAGCTTTGAACAAGGATGGGAGTTAACGGAATGCGAGGATTGAGGTCCCGCTCTACGCCTTCAGGACGTCCATTGATCAAAACTTGGAGAGCAGCTGATCGGCCGTAAGAAGAAAGATTATAGCCATCCACAATTACCCTTTGAATTTCTGCGCCTTCGAGTGTCAATCCAGTTTGTTCGCGAACAAGTTCCTTGAGATCAACTCGGCCCTGGTAACGAATGAGCTGACTGACTCGAACACTAATCATACCGAACTCAGCGACTTGTCTCTCGTAAGGATACTGAGGCAATCGTGCTGGACCTTGTTGTCCCCAGCGATCATCGCGTCTGTCATCACGGCGTGCTGGACCTTGTTGTCCCCAGCGATCATCGCGTCTGTCGTCACGGCTTGGGCCTTGATAGTGCTCATCATATTGAGGAAATTGACCATACTGTGGTTGCTGAGGTTGTTGGGGTCTCTGCGGTTCCTGAGGAATTTGTGGCTGCTGTGGTCGTTGTGGTTGCTGAGGTTGAGCAACTGGACCTTGAGGCTGTTGAGGTCTTTGGGGTTGTTGAGTGTGATCACGACCTGGCTGGCCTTGAACTGCACCATTACCTTGGCGCATTTGCGCAAAAGTTTGGGTCGAAATGAGAATGCCGACAAAGAATAAAACTAATAACGATCCAGAAGCTTTTTTCATGCTTTCTCCTTTAAGTACCCAAACGTCTTGTTTGAATTTGAAAACAAAGAGAGCAACAAGAGGGCCAAGAGTAAGAAATCTAAAAACAAAATGGAAGAATTGTTTAAATATTAAACACTAGACGCAAATCTCAGTGTGTTAGGAATTCCTCGCATTGAAAAAGATTCATGCTTTTACTGGAGCCTTTTTGTCACCAAACGTAATATTTTGTCCCCAGTTTAGCGAAGTTTATTCAACTCTTGTCACCACTTAACCGTAAAGAGCGTTATAAAGAAATTTCGACAGGAAGAGTGGCGTTGGCTAAAATGTGCGAAACTATTCTTGTAAATTTAAAATCATTAAAACTTTTGATCACCATAGAGGAGTCTTCCATGCCAGCTGCGAAACTAAAACTCGAAGATAAAGATATCGATCTTCCCATTTTCATCGGAACTGAAGGTGAAAAGGCCATTGATGTAACAAAACTCCGAGCTGAAACGGGATACGTTACTCTCGATTCCGGTTACATGGACACCGGCGCTTGTACATCATCGATTACGTTCCTTGATGGCGAGAAGGGAATTCTAAAATATCGCGGTTACAGCATTGAAGAGATCGCTGAAAAATCAAACTTCCTTGAAGCTTCTTATCTCGTGATTCATGGTCGTCTTCCTAAAGAAGATGAGATGAAAAAGTTTGAGCAAAAAATTGCAGCATTCGATGATGTCCCTCAGGGAATCAAAGACATGATCAAAGTTTTCCCGAAAGATGCTCACCCGATGGGAGTACTCTCATCGAACATGGTGTCTCTTTCAGCTTACTACCCGGATCTTCTTGCTCAGGACTTAAACCCTCAGCAGAAAGAAGACGTGATGGCCCAACTCATGGGTCAGATGAAAGTGATGGCGGCATACGCTTATCGCCATTCAGCTGGAAAAGATTTTATCAAATCAGATAAGTCTCTTGATTATTGTTCTGACTTCATCCACATGATGACGGGAAATAAGAATGTCGATAAAGAAGTGGCAAAGGCCCTCGATATTCTTCTCGTGCTTCACGTTGACCACGAACAAAACTGTTCGACATCAACTGTGCGAATGGTGGGATCATCAAAAGCAAATATGTTTGCGACGATCTCAGGCGGGATCAATGCTCTTTGGGGACCACTCCACGGTGGAGCGAACCAAGCCGTTCTTGAAATGCTTGAAGAGATCAAACAGTCTGGTCAGGGCTACGCCGCTTTTCTCGCTGAAGTGAAAGATAAAAATTCTGGATCTCGTTTGATGGGATTTGGTCACCGTGTTTATAAAAACTTTGATCCACGTGCAAAGATTATTAAAGTTGCTTGTGATTCAGTTCTTCAAAAACTTGGTGTTAAAGATCCACTTCTTGATATTGCAAAAGGTCTCGAAGAAGTTGCCCTTAAAGATGAGTACTTTGTGAGTCGCAAACTTTATCCTAACGTCGATTTTTATTCTGGGATCATTTACCGTGCTCTTGGAATTCCGACGAATATGTTCACCGTGATGTTCGCCATGGGTCGTCTTCCTGGATGGATGGCACAGTGGAAAGAGATGGTAGAGCAACCAGGATTTAAGATCTGTCGCCCTCGTCAGATTTATATTGGGGATACTTCGAATAAGTATGTTCCGATGAAAGAGCGTAAGTAAGTTTTTTTGAAGATTATGATTCTTGACGATTTATTTCATTCTGCTAGTCTTTTAAGTGAATGAAGAGGTGGAGGGATGTTTCTGCATCCCTCCTAAAACCACCTCAATCCATTCTTAAAATTACAGCGAGCTGCAACAAAAGAATGAAAAGAGTCAGTACCCTCGTCATTTCTTCCATGAAATTCCTTTTCGCAAGGCGCCCTTCATTGGGCGTCATGGAAGATTTTTTTAACTTACGAAATTTTGAGAAGTTTAAGAAGAATTCGGATTGAGGAATGGATGGTTATTTCTTTTTCGAAGCAGGTTGAAGTCTAAAAAAAAGAGGCCATATTTTTCTGACCTCTTTTGGGTAATTAAACCTCGACTAGCTTTAGAGATAATTGATTGAGCAAGTTGTATCTGGCCCCAGAGTTTTAAAGTAAGGCTTAACTAGATCGAGACTCATAAATTTCGGCTGACCACTTCCACTCACATCGACCATTATTGAATACCATTTTTTAGGGACATTGTTATATCCAGCAGGGATAGTGATCGGTTGACATGGGGCCTGGTCATTTCTTGTGAGCTTACATCCTTGACTTGGACCATGATAAACCTTAACGCTTTCGAGTACGCTAACACTAAGCCATTTTGCATTCGCTTGATACACAGGCTCAATAATTGCGGCGCTACTTTGTTCTGAGCCCGTCGGAGTGACTAAATAGGTGTGCATAAAACCCTGGAGAGAGACGTCTTTAACCGAGATGTCATAATCGATCCCCTCAGGAGTCTTCTTAAAATACACTGACCCTTCAGAACCTTTGCACTCCAAGAGAAAAGACTTTTTTACATCGGTCAGATCTGCACGAGCAATTCCAGAACTGATGAAAAAGATGAGGGCGATGTGTTTAAAGAAAGTCATGCTGCTGTTCATATAATTCCTCTGCAGGGGGAGCAAAATTGCTCGTATGAGAAATGTTTAAACGAGAGAGTGGGAGCTGTAAAATTAATGATTTTTATGAATAGATTAATAAATCTAATATAAAGAGCCAGACTGTTACGATCTTTTTATAAGCGTTAAACACTTGTTTCAAATGACTTTTTAGCTTTTTCCAAACAATTGTTTGAAATCTTTGTTTGAACCCCCTATACTCTCGTCATTAAAGGGATTTTATGACGAGTTCTACACATGAGTGTCTTATCACAGTGGCCAGAAAGCTGTTCGGACGCTTTGGCTTTAAGGGTGTTTCTGTACGCCAAATTTGTGAAGCTGCGGATGTAAATCAGGCTGCCATTTCTTACCATTTTAAAGGCAAAGATGAGCTCTATAAACATTGCCTCGAAGAGGGAATGACCAAAGATTTAGAGAAATTCAAAAGTATTTTAACGCCAGCAAAAAATCGCCAAGACATGGAGGCCAAGCTCAGTTTGTTTCTTCAGCAGTTCTACGATCACATGAGTGAGAGTGCTGACGTGGTTAAAATGGTGATCCATGAAATGAATGATCCCTCGGCGGTTGGCATCGATATTATTGATAAGATTTCTAAGACCATCCCGTTTCTTTGCATGAGTTTCTTGGAGCAAGCAAAGGCCGATGGGGTGCTTGGCCCAGAGATTGATCCAAAATCTTTGAACTCATTCCTTTGCTCGGAAGTCATCACGCAAATTCTTTTCGAAGAAAAAATTAAACGCAATCACGGCGACGAATGGGGCTTCTCGAACCCCGTTGCCCGAAAATTTTTAGTGAATCAAATTATGCTCATTATGAGCGGAGGAATTTATGCGAAGTAAGATAGTCGCTGCCTTGGGTGTGACGATACTAAGTCTTGAGGCCAGTGCCCTAACCGTGAATGAATACATCACGCAAGTCACCGGACAAAATGATTCGGCGATTGCCAGTGATCTCACCTCTCGTGGGGCCTTAATGAGAAAGGGCGAGGGCTCCCTTCCATTTGTCACAAACTATTACCTTAATGGAAGTTACGTTGATGACCAACGCCTTACTGGTGCTCCCACCTTCCAAGGTAAGGACACAAGGTCCACTCGTTATGAAACAGGTTTTTCTCAGAAGTTTCGCTTCGGGATGGACGCTTCACTCGGCTACGTGCAACAGCAGACAAGAGTTTTTGGAATTAATCCAGCCCTTGTTCGTTTTTATGATTACTACGACCAGGCCTTTCAATTAAACCTCACGCAATCTCTTTGGAGAAACTGGTTAGGAAAAGAAAGTGTCGCTCAGGAAAGAGCTTCAGTTGAAAATGCTAAGGCGCTCTCTTACCGTGAAGAGTTTAACCTGAGAGTTTTAGAATCGGATGCGCGAGTCGCATACTGGAACTTTGTACAGGCCTTGACGAATGTAGAGATTCAAAAGGAAGCCGTTGCCCGAGCGGAAAAAATTCGAGCTACGAATAAAAGTAAGGTCGATCGACAGCTAACCGATAAAATTGATTTTTTACAATCAGATGCAAACTTTGAATTTCGGCAGTTGCAATTAAAACAGGCGTACCAAGACCTGAGCCGAATGGCGCGAACCTTCAATCTTCTTCGTGGCGTTGAGGGAGATCAGGTCGAAGGGACACTGACGAGTGAAACTAATAGATATGAAATTGATAAACTGACTGTACCGGTGAAAGGCGAGATGCGGGCGGATGTGAAGGCCATTCTTGCACAATCTTTAGCAGAACGAGCAGTGTCGGAGTCGGCCTACGAGCTCTCAAAGCCAAAGCTTGAAGTCTTCGCACAGTTATCTTCGAACGGTAAAGATCGAAATTGGTCGACATCTTACAACCAAGCAAATTCTAATGTGTACATGAACAATGCCGTTGGGGTCAGGTTTCTTGCTCCCCTTGACTTTGAACTCTTGAAGCAAAACAAAGAGGGACGAGGACTCGAGGCTCGCGCCGCGGATCTTCGCTTCAAGCGTAAGACCTTCGAAGTGGACCGTGAATGGGTTGATACGTTAACTCGCTTCAACGATGCTCGCGACCGGCTTGATCTCGCTCGTAAAATCGAGAGTGCCCAGAAGGCGAAGACGGCCCACGAACGAAATCGTCTCGCTCAGGGACTGACAACCACTTTTCAGTCTCTCACCTTTGAACAAGAGTACGCCGATTCTCAGTTGAATCGTTTACGTGCTGAAACCGATGTACTTTCATTACACGCGCGCCTGCGCTTGTTTGCTAATCAATAAGGAGCTACCGTGAATCTCGCGGAACTATCTATTAAACGTCCCGTCTTCATCGTCTGCACGGTGATCGTCATGATCGCTACGGGTTTGATGTCGCTCGGAAAACTTCCCGTTAACCTTTTCCCCGATGTGAACTTTCCGATCGTGACGGTGTCGACGGTTTACCCCGGAGCTGCCCCGAAAGAAGTTGAGACCTTGGTCTCCAAAGTCATTGAGGAGAAACTCTCGACCCTCACGGGACTAAAGTCACTCAAGTCCATTAACAAAGAAAATATTTCCATCGTAGTGGCGGAGTTTGTTCTTGAGACAGACATCAAATATGCTGAACAACAAGTGAGAGATAAAGTCTCTTCAGCTAAACGTGATCTTCCCGATGATGTGGAAGAATCAAGGATCCGCCGGGTAGATCCCGCCGATCAACCGATTCTCTCCGTGGCCGTGACGGCAGATCTTCCAGAAGCCGAAATGTATGACCTCGCTGATTTAAAAGTGAAGCCCCGCTTTGAACAGGTCAATAACGTAGGTCTCGTTGAAATTTACGGGGGCCGCAAACGTGAGATTCATGTTGAGCTTGACCGAGTGAAACTTAAACAACGCGAACTTTCTGCGACGATTGTCTCTCAAAGGATCGGACTCGCGGGTGCTAACGTTCCGGCCGGTTCAGTGGATCAGCTCAATGGAAAGGAAACAGTGTTTCGTACGACGGGGGAATTTCAGAATGTGAATGAGATTTCAAATACCCTCGTGAACTTCTTAGGCAACGAAGTTCCGGTGACCATTTCGAATGTAGGTACGGTAAAAGAATCCTTGGAAGACGAAGAGTCGATTGGTTACGTTAATGGAAAGAAAACTCTCGTGCTTCAAATTTATCGGCAGTCAGGTGCGAATACGATTGAAGTCGCTAAGATGGTTAAAAAGAGAATTGAGCAGATCAATCTAGAGATTGCCAAAGATAAAGGGTCACCCAAAATATCGCTCGTTCGAGATGGTGCTAAGGCCATTCAAGATAACGTCTTCGACGTTTACGAATCGATTGGCTTCGGGATTATTTTGACTGTCATTGTGGTCCTCTTCTTCTTAGGTTCTTTGCGCTCGACCATTATCACCGGACTTGCGATTCCTAACTCCCTGATTGGAGCGCTGGTTTTGGTTGCGGCCTTTGGTTTCTCAATTAACATCATGACTCTTCTCGCCCTCTCCCTCTCGATTGGTCTCTTGATCGATGATGCGATTGTGGTGCGAGAAAATATTTTTCGACATGTGGAGATGGGTAAAGATCCGAAGACAGCTTCTTTAGAAGGAACCAAAGAAGTCTCCCTCGCAGTTATTGCGACAGCGATGACGATTATCGCGGTGTTTGGGCCGATCGCATTTTTAAGCGGAGTCGTAGGACAATTTTTTAAAGAGTTTGGACTCACTGTTTGCTTCATCATGGTCATTTCGACTTACGATGCATTAACGATTGCCCCGATGATGTCGACGTACTTTGCGGGTGCTCCCCATAAGCACGGCGAAGTTGATAACTCGATCTGGGGAAAAACTTTCGGAAAACTTCTCACGGCCTTTAGTCGCTTTCAAGACTGGCTTGAAGTTATTTATGTGAAAGTGATCAATTTTTGTACTAAGCGTCCCTATGTTCCCTTGCTTACTGCTGTCGCAGTTTTTGTTTTCAGTCTGTATACAGCAAAATATGTTGCTAAGACTTTCTTACCTCCTCAAGATAACGGAGAAATGCAAGTTGCTATCGATCTTCCGCCTGGGACATCACTAAGTGAAACAGATCGTGTTGCAAAAGAAATCGATCATGTCATCCGAAGTAATAAAGAAGTTTCGGTTTCTCTTTTGACCGTAGGAAATGCGGATGCGGAGTCTCAAAAAGCTGATTTCTACATTCGTATGGTTCCACCTAAAGAGCGCAAGGGAATGAGTACACCGCAATTTAAAGACAAGCTTCGCGCACAACTGAAACAATTCGCTTTTGCCAAACCAAAAGTTAAAGATTTCGATGCCGTCGGTGGGGGAGAGCGTCCATTTACTCTTCTGATTACCGGAAACGATAATGAAAAACTTGAAACTTATATCCAGCAGGTTTACGCGAAGATGAAGGACAGTAAGGATCTTGCCGATGTGGATACGACTTATCGTCCAGGGAAACCGGAGTTTCAGGTTGTTCCAGATCGTCATAAAGCAGAACTCTTGGGTGTGCCGACAAATCTTCTAGGAGATGAGTTGAGAACATTAGTAGAAGGTAAGACTCCAGCAGTATTTAGACGTAACGGTGAAGAATACGACATCCGTGTTCGTTTGAAAGAAGATCAGCGCGATTTGCAGAAAAGTTTTGATGTGACCTATGTTCCGAACATCAATAATCGTCTGATTAAACTTAGCAATGTGGCCAGTCCAGTTGAGACCACAGGTCCTTCGACGATCTACCGGGTTGACCGAACTCGCTATTACGAGATCAACGCTGACGTTGCTGCTAAAGGGGGAGGTCTCGGAGGTGCTGTTGAGGCGACTCACCAACTCCTTGGTAAAGACTTGCCGACTCCTCCCGGAATCAGCTACCGCTTTTCAGGCCAGGCAGAGAATTTCCGCGAACTTGTTCAGAACATGATCATTGCGATGGGACTCGGGATCCTTTTCATCTATCTGGTACTCGCTTCACTTTATGAATCGTTCATTACGCCATTTACAATTCTTCTCGTGGTTCCACTGGCGATTAGTGGTGCGCTCTTTGCTCTCTTCTTAACCGGTGCCTATCTTGATCTATTCTCGATGATTGGTTGTATTATGCTCATTGGAGTCTCTACCAAGAACTCAATTTTGATCGTCGATGCGACTAACCAGCGAGTGCAGGCTGGAATGGACCTGGTACAGGCCGTGACTGAAGCCTCGAAAACTCGTCTTCGTCCAATTCTCATGACGTCTTTTGCATTGATTGCGGGGATGTTACCGATTGCGATCGGACTCAACGAAGCTTCGGCCCAGAGAACGGGCCTTGGTATTGCGGTTATTGGCGGGGCCTTCAGCTCGACACTCCTGTCCCTTGTCGTCGTTCCTGCCGCTTACTCATACCTCGAAAGATTCCGTCGCTGGAGTCTGGCGTTGATGAGGCGAATATTCTCTGTTCAAGCTTAAGGTTCATTTTGAAAGGGTCCCAAAGGGGACCCTTTTTTTGTCTATTTTTTTGACACTTTTTATAAAGATCTTGGTGGGCCGGTAAAGTTTTCAATGAACCTTCATAAATTTTCATCTCCGATTACAATTTATTTAACTTATTTTTTTGCCACTCATAACCTCGGAGACGATATGAAATTTTCATTAGGATTAATTTTTATCCTGACTGCTAACATGGCCTTTGCTTCATCAAAACCAGTTTCTGTTTCCAACTACGTTGAAAGCAAGAGACCCCTCGTCGAAGCTCAGGAAGCTGATTCTGAGGAGATTCAGGAGTATCTCGAGCAACTTAATTCTTTAAATGCTGATGATTCTTCAATTGAAAACGCTCGCATCAACTACAATCCAGCTAATTCGGCCGGAAAGATTTTTATCCGCGTTCAAAGAAGTAAGACTGCGAAAAGTCCAGAAACACTCGAAGTTTTTCGACAGAACTCGGCCTCAGCTGGGGATCTTACTCCAATCAATATCTTTGATAACAACACAAGTAACCGTGCCCTTGTTTCAACGGCGACCGGAACATTTAAATGTCGCGGCGGAAATCCATGTTCAACTCCGGTAGGTTTCTTTAACTTCGATACTTTCGAAGTTATGCACCACTCATCACGATTTAATAATTCCCCGATGCCTAACTCGATGTTCTTCATGGCAAGTGTTGGGATTGCAATTCACGGAATTCCTAGGAGCGAGTGGAAAGACCTCGGTCGTCAAGCGTCTCACGGTTGCGTTCGAATTCACCCAACTAATGCTAAAATCCTTTTTGATCTTCTCCAAAAAGAAGGCGGACACAAGAGTGGTGCGGTTTTAAACATCAACAACTAGTAAAAAGATTCTATGATGAATTCGCTTAAAAGAAATTATCACCTCATGGCCGCTTTCGCGGCCATGAGTGCTTTTTTTTCTTTAAGCGCTGGAGCGATGAGTTTCCCCCTCAATGATAAGATTCAGAAAACATTTCTCGCAAACCCACTCGTTGCTTCTTTTTTGAATGTTAAAGGCAATAAGATTCTGTTTGATAAAGCGATTGAAAGTAATATTCTTCAAACCTCGAAGTTTAAGCATTATCTTCATGGGCTCGAGGTCATCGGCTCTGGAGTCAATTTTCACATTAATTCCCAAAATAAATCTTCATTGAATATCAACTTAAGAAATATCAAGGTTCCTGTTGTTCCGAAATATAACGTTGATGAGATTCGAGAACGTGCAAAGACTGTCTTAGAAGATGATTCCATCCATAAGATCATTTTAAAAATTTTACCTGCTCATGGCGGAAAGCCTGATCGTCTTATTTATGAACTCTCCTTGATCAATGGAGGGATTGCTTGGTTTGATGCCGTTCATGGTACTCACATCGCTACGATAAAAGAGGATTTGAACGTCGATTCCCCTCGATGGAGGAGCTTCTCGGCCGCTCAAATTGGAATCATCTCTACCCGAATTCCTGGAAAATCTCCAGGGGACGAGCCTTGTACTATTTCAGATCTCTTCGGGCGTCATTTAAAAAAATACAACATGATTGCTTGTCTTCAAAAAACACAGTCCGAATGCCAGGTTTTAAACTGGAACAAATCTCCTGTTTTGATCAACCCAGCTCTTTGTAAAACGGATGTTTCCAAAGATGATAGTGCTGCTAGGGCCGACGCAAACTCCGAAAAATTTCTCGATTATTTTGCGCTTGCTCATGGATATAATAGCTACGATGGCAAAGGTGCAGTCATCGTGAGTGTGGTCCATGCAGGTGTGGACTACGCCAATGCGTCTTGGTCTAAAAAAGGTAACTACATCGCCTATGGAGAGGGGGATGGAATAACTTTTGGTGATTTCACTAAGGGCGTGGATGTTGCTGGCCATGAGATGACTCATGCTCTTATTCAAAATACTGCTGGCCTCTTGTCGATCGGGGAGCCGGGGGCGTTGAATGAATCTCTTGCCGATTATTTTGGTGAACAGGTTGAAGACCGGTTTGACTGGAACATTGGAGCTGATCTCTTTTTAAATCCCCTGACCAGTGACAATGCTCTTCGTGATCTCTCAAATCCTTCTCGCTTAAACGGAGTTGGCCCGGATAAATCGGGTAAGCTTGCGAGCATGCCTTATCCAAATTCAACACGAACCATGGCACCGGTGGTTGAACCTTGTATCGGAAAAAATGATTTTTGCGGAGTTCATTACAACTCAACTGTGCCGGGCCATGCGTGGTATTTGATCCATGAAAAATTGGGCAAAGAAGATGCAGAGGCCGTTATTTTTATAGCCATGACCCATTACTTTAATGAGATCACTGATTTTAAAGGTGCCGCCGCGGGAACCATCCTGGCCTGCCAAACGATTCTCGAACAAGTCAAATGCAATCAGGTCGCTGATATCTTCCACGACGTCGGAATGCTCTAGGCAAAACTTGCCTCACTCCAAATTATCTTTCTAAATGCATTTCTTCTCCGATGAGATTTCACTGGAGAATATCATGAAAAAACTTTTGGGCCTTGTCCTGATTCTTGCTTTACCTGTACTCGCAATGGAAATCAAAGTAGACAAGATGTCGCCTGTAAAAGGCTTTGATCGGTCGTACAACCTTCATACTAAATCTATCGAAGAACAGATTGTCCTCGATTGTCAGAGTTTCGTGCAAGGACTCACCATCGGAAAGGGAAGTGCAGCGACTTTCTTTCTGCTCGAGCCCCAGGATTGCGAATCACTTTTTCTTCGCACCCGTGAGAGTATTAAGAAATTCCAGAAACACTGCCTAGATATTCAAGATGGCGTTCGTGCTGACTACACTTGTAGTTAAATGGAACTTTCTCGCCTCCGTCCTCATCTTCTTTATGAATTTAAGTCGGACCACGATCTCGTTAAAGCGATCGAAGAGCTGTCTTTAAAATTCACGAAAGAGCGCAGTCAGATCTCTGACTATCTGAACGATCCCAGACTCGTTTCTGCTTACACCGCCTTTTACCTCACGACTAACATTCCTAAATTGGAAGCTGCTTTTAAGTGGCTTCCAGAATTATTTCTGGCGGATTTAAAAAAATCCTCGCTGATTGATTTGGGTGCCGGCCCAGGAACTTATAGTCTTGCCTTTAAGGAATGGGGCGGGGAAGGTGAGATTATCCAGGTTGAAAAATCCAGACTCATGCGTGAGCAGGGTCTGAAGATATGGAGAGGGCTTTATGGTGAAGGAAAGCTACATCAAACTGACACCGTCATCAAATCTATCTCGGGCGAAAAGTTTTTACTCTTTGGCCATTCGGCAAATGAAATGGGTGCATTTGAAACCATGCGCTTCATTGAACGGATCGATCCCGATCATATTCTTTTCATCGAACCTGGAACAAAAGATTTTTTTCCAGAAATGCTTCAGATCAGGCAGGCTCTTTTAAGCCAGAAGTTTAATATTCTATTCCCTTGTCCAAATTCAACTGATTGTCCGATGAAAAATAGTGAGACAGATTGGTGCCATCAATTTGTAAACGTTTCTCATGGGGCGGATGTGGAGCGTCTCTCTCAGATGGCAAAGAAAGATCGAAAACTCTTACCACTCATTGTTCATGCCTATTCTAAAAAATCATATGGAAAAAATCCCAGCGAGAGACTTGTTCGAGTCTTGCCTGAGACTAAATTTAGTTTTGACTGGGAAGTCTGCGCTGAGAATAAACTCGAGCGCTACCAGATCATGAAGCGGCCCTATTCCAACCCTGAACAGAAAGTACTGCGACAGGTCTTATCTGGGGCATCGCTTGAGACAGAGCTAGAGAAAGAAGTTGAGCATTTGAAGAGAGTAAAACTCATTTCTCTTCATAAATAATTTGGCCATCCTTGACACTCTATTATTCACTACCATCATAAGAGTTGAGACATAATACTTATTCCTCTGATGGAGGTTTCTATGAATAAATTTGACGAGATTGTTTTAGGCTCCCTTGATATCGCTCAAACGGAAGCCTTGAAAAAAAAGAATACGGAGCTTTCTCCAGAGCATCTCTTATTGGGCCTCGTGATGAACAAGTCCTCTTACGCATCAAAGGCGATGAAAGATAATCAAAAAGAAATTGAAGGTCTGGTGGATAGACTTCCACGCACGACGGGAAACATTGCGATTGAAAATATTCGATCGAGTGCCAAGTTCAATGAATGGATGACCCTTGCCGGAGGCGAAGCTGCTCAGGAAGGCAAAGGTGAGATTTCTGAAAAACACTTATTAAAATCGATGCCGACGATCTTCCCGAGTTTGAAAGTAGATTATGCGAAGTTCGCTAATCCTGCCGAAGACCAGGAGGTACCCAGTTTCCTTATCAATCTCAATGAACTGGCGGCGAACGGGAAGCTCGACCCTGTCATCGGGCGTACGAAAGAAATCCGTGCCGTCATTGAAATATTGGGCCGAAGGTCCAAAAACAATCCGGTACTCGTGGGCCCCGCAGGAGTTGGAAAAACGGCCATCGTTGAAGGGCTTGCAGAACAGATCGTAAAAGGTATGGTTCCCGATGTTCTTAAAGGGAAAACTGTTTATTCGCTCGAGATGGGATCCCTCATGGCAGGTACGAAGTATCGCGGGGACTTTGAAGAGCGAATTCAAAATCTTTTGAAATTTGTAAAATCTAAAGCTGGGGAAGTGATCCTCTTTATCGACGAAATTCATCAGCTTGTTGGTGCGGGAAGAACTGATGGGGCTATGGATGCGGCCAATCTCTTAAAGCCTGCTCTTGCGCGAGGTGAGCTTCACTGTATTGGAGCGACTACAGGGGATGAGTACCAGAAGTATATTTTAAATGATGCTGCTCTGGAGCGCCGATTCCGCTCAGTCCCGGTGAATGAACCAACCAAGGAAGACTCGGTTGAAATTCTCATGGGTGTGAGAACTAAGATGGAGGCCCATCACGGGATTAAGATCTCTGATGATGCTGTCTATTCGGCCGTTTTTCTTTCAGATCAATACATCACAGATAAAAATTTGCCAGATAAGGCGATCGATCTTCTCGATGAAGCATCGAGTGCCTTGAAGCTCTCTGCAGAGGCGATGCCAGCAAAGCTCGCTGAGCTTGAAGCGGATCTTCGCTCAAAAAAAATATATGCTCAGATGGAAAAAGATAATCAGGAGTTAAAAACTGAGATCGCTTCCATGGAGAAAAGATTCACGGAAGAGAAAGCGATTTGGGAAAAAGAAATTGGATCCCTTAAAAAAGTCGCTGAGATAAAAAACCGGATTGACCGTTTAAAATTTGAGCTCGAAACAGCTGAGAGAAATCAAAACTACGAAGAGGCCTCAAAGATTAAGTACATGCTCATTCCTCAGACTGAAAAAGAACTCTCAGGACATTCTGAAGAATGGGTCTTGGGTAAAAAACACATTGCGAGTGTGATTTCCCGCCAAACAGGAATTCCCCTTGAGAAGATCTTAAAATCCAAACAGGATTCCATTTTAAACCTTGAAGAATTTTTGAATAAGCGTGTCTTCGGACAGCACGAAGCGACCCACGAGATCGCAGAAACTCTGATCGCGAGCTACGCCGGTCTCGCCGATGAATCTCGTCCACTTGGATCATTTTTACTCCTAGGTCCAACAGGAGTGGGAAAGACTGAAACTGCTAAAGCACTGACTCAGTACCTATTTGACAACGAAGAAAATATCGTGCGTTTTGATCTGTCAGAGTATTCAGAGAAACACTCCGTCGCCAAACTCATTGGCGCCCCTGCCGGATATGTAGGATATGACGAGGGTGGTATTCTCACGGAAGCGGTTCGCAGAAAACCTTATTGTGTGGTCTTGTTTGATGAGATCGAAAAAGCTCACCCAGATTTTGCTGATATCCTTTTACAGATCCTGGACGATGGACGCCTAACCGATAACAAAGGTCGCACCATCAACTTTAAAAATACGATTGTCATGATGACTTCGAATTCTAAGAATCCGAAGGAAGATTTTAAGCCGGAGGTTTTAGGGCGTATGGATGCAGTCCTAACCTTCAATCCGCTTGATAAGAGCATCATGAAAGACCTTATAGATAAACAATTGAAGCTCTTAAACGATCGGCTTAAGACTAAGAAGGTTACTCTGCGCCTTGGGCAAAAAGCCTACGAGACTCTTGAGAATCAAGGTTTCGATCATCAATATGGTGCTCGTCCCTTGAATAGCGTTTTCCAACGTTTGGTGACTCGACCTCTCTCTAAAAAAATCTTGGAAGGTAATCTAAACGAAGGTGAACTCTACATGACGTGGACTGGTCATGAAATGATGATCGAGAGTAATGCAGAAAAAGCCGCTGCACTTCACTAAAGATAGATCATGAGGACCTTATTTTTTATCTACTCACTCCTCTTAGGAATAAATGTCATGGCGGCGGATTATCCAATTTCTGATCACTATG
Source organism: Bacteriovoracales bacterium (assembly GCA_038322885.1). Lineage (GTDB taxonomy): Bacteria > Bdellovibrionota > Bacteriovoracia > Bacteriovoracales > Bacteriovoracaceae > Peredibacter. The sequence goes on from JBBQGK010000016.1 coordinate 39,589, forward strand.
ATGGGAAAAGTTTTCATAACCCTAAAGGGGATCATCTTTTATCTCTATGGCAACTCATTCAATGGAAGTGGAATGCGAAGCCAGGACCATGGCCCAAGGAAACTCTTAATATAGAATTTCCGTTGATTCCTTTGACCGAGAATGGACGCGGGGTTGTGACTTTCATCAACCACGCTACATTTCTCCTTCAACTTCCTAATCTCAACATCCTCACTGATCCCGTCTACAGTCAACGAGCTGGTCCAGTAGAATTCGCAGGGCCCAAAAGAGTCCGTCTTCCTGGTGTGCCTTTTGAAAAACTACCACGCATTGATGTGGTGATCATTTCTCATAACCACTACGATCATCTCGATCTCAATACTTTAAAAATGCTTGATGATAAGTTTCATCCACTCTTCTTAGTGCCTCTCGGTAACCGGAAACTTTTAATGGAGAAGGGCATACAGACAGTGCAGGAACTTGATTGGTGGCAAGAATTTAAGGTAAGAGAAAATAAATTTGTCCTCACTCCCGCCGAGCATTGGTCGGCCCGTTTTCTTTGGGACAAGAACGATACGCTCTGGGGTGGGTACATGATAGCGACTCCTCAATCGAAAATATTTTTTGCGGGAGACACGGGTTACGGCGGCCACTTTCTCGATATCAAATCCCGCCTTGGTGCCCCGGATGTCGCCCTTCTTCCCATTGGGGCCTATATGCCAAGGGATTTAATGAAAGCTCATCACATGGACCCGTTTGAAGCGGTACAGGCAAGCCTTGATGTTGCTGCTACTAAAAGTATCGGAATGCATTTTGGGACGTTTCAATTAACCGATGAAGGGATTGATGATCCGGTTAATAAGCTGGAAGAAGCACGTAAAAAACGAGCCATCTCTTCTGAGGCGTTTTCAACACTTCATGAGAGTGAATCTTACTCTTTCTAGAAAACTCTTATAACCAGATGTGAAACTCCCGCTGGATGCGGTCTTTTTCTATTTGAGGGAATGGATTTCCATCGATTGAAAGGTGAGAAAGAAGAGGCATTGATTTAATCATGTCGGGAAATGTTTCGAATTGATTCTGATCAAGGTTTAAGCGCTTGAGTTTTTTTAAATCGACAAAGGCCTGAGGTAAATGTCTAAGGTCATTTCCTGAAAGATTCATCTCCGTAAGCTCGGGAAAAATTGTGATCTCTTCAGGTAAGGCCCCGAGCCCACAATTCTTCATCGTCAGAGATTTCAAACTCAGAACTGCACTTCCAATCGGAAAGAGAACTTGTTTCTGAGGAGTCTCAATAATTTTTAAATTCTCTACACTCGGAAGTGCCATCATTCTCGAGAGGTCCCCCTTGAACTGGGGCCACTTGATGGAAAGAGTTTTGAGCACTGGCCACGGATGGCCAATCTTGGGTAGATCAATGCAATTTCCCTCGAGATAAAGCTCTTTTAAATTTTCGAGCATGAAAATCTGAGGAGGAAATTTACCATCTTTGATATCAAGTTTCAGGGCCTCAACACTCTCTGCCTCTTCCATGGCTGAATCGAGACTTCGGAAGAGTTTCATGCGAAATGATCTCCGGGAATATTCAGGAAGAAGAGGAGAGTATTCATGGGCCCGAAATTCAACTGATGATTGGCCTCGAGACGAACCCTTGGTTTAGCATGGTAGGCGAAGCCAAGCCCAGCGGTGAGAAGCATCGGAATGTCATTGGCGCCGTCTCCAACCGCGACGGTTTGGTTGAGAGCTATATTCTGTCTTGAAGCGAGAGTTTCGAGGAGAGTCGCTTTGTAAGCCGCATTCACAATTTCTCCCGTAACTTTTCCGGTTAAATGTTCGCCATCCCAGTGAAGCTCGTTTGAATAAACTTCATCCATTGAGAGTCTTTGACCAATGACTTTTGCAAAAAAACTGAAGCCACCACTGGCGATGACAACTTTTGCTCCCGAGGACTTCAGCGCTATAATTAACTTTTCGGCGCCAGGCATGAACGTGAGATGATGAGCGATCTCATCCAACTTTGTTTTATGCAGTTTATTTAAAAGGCCCACGCGCAATGAAAGAGATTCATCAAAGTTGAGCTCTCCATTCATGGCCCGTTTTGTAATGGCCTTCACTTCGTCTCCAATCCCATGGGCGATGGCCATCTCATCAATCACTTCCTGTTGAATCAGTGTTGAGTCCATATCAAACACGAAAAGCTTTTTAGGAGTGAGATAGATTTCTTCTTTCATCAGGGCGAGGTCAGTCTCATGGACGTCTGAGAGCTTGATGAGATCTTCTCGCACAGACTTCAGCTCAAAGTTGTCAGGACCCTCGAAAAAAAAGCGAGTGGCTTTGCCGGGGCTCAACTCTTCTCTTCTTTTAATGGTAAAACGATGACGACCGAGAAGGACTCGAGCATCTTCGTCAAACGACATCGTCAAACCTGCCTGGCGGGCAGAGATGAAAATATAGTTCACGAATCTTCCTTGCGGAGTTTTTTTAGCCGTTTTTTCTCGGCACGATCCTCTCTGAGTTTTTGTAGCATCGTGTAGGAATAGTGAAGGGCGGATCCCAGAGAGAGGAAGGCCGCAATATACATGAGAATTGTTCCAATGAGTGGAATGGGAATAATCCAAACGGGTTCGTTCACCATCAGCATGGGTGTCGCGACCATTTGAAAACCGGTTTTCCATTTGCCTAGGGCACTCACCGGAACAGATATCCCTTCATTCATCGCGAGAAGACGAAGCGAGGTCATATACATTTCACGCACAACCAGAATGATCACGACGATTGAATTCACGCGGTCCAGGGCGAGGAGCATAATGAGAGAAGAGACAATTAAAAACTTATCAGCGATGGGATCAAGGAAAGATCCAAAGACCGTCACGATGTTATATTTTCTGGCGAAGTAGCCATCCAGAAAATCTGTGAAGCCAGCGACGATGAAAATCCAACAAGCAGTCCAGCCCATATATTGTTGGTAAGGCATGAGCGCTTCCGGAGCGGATTTTGTGAAGTAGAGTGCCAGCACGACCACGGGGATCATCAGCATCCTAAAAAACGTTAGGCGATTAGGAAGGTTGTCTATTTCTAAGTCATTCATTTCCATGTGAAATTAATTTAGCAAAGAATAGTCTTCCCCGCAAAGATTTCCCCTCTTGGTTTTTTTTCCACACCCATTAGAATTGATTAACTGAGGTGAACATGGAACGACGTTTTAATCTGATTAAGTCTGACTTTGAGAAACATGAGAAGCGTGTGCTTCCCCGATTTCCTTTTTGCTATCTAACGTTTAAGGCCGACGAAACTTCACGGGTATTCGAAGTCAAAGATATTTCGCTGACTGGAATGCAGATCTCACTTAAAGACGATGAACACAATTTTATTGAAGAGGCGAACCTCAAGGGTTCTATTCACTGGATGGGAAAATCTCTCGACGTTGCCGGCATTGTGAAGTGGCAGACGAGTAACCGCGTGGGTGTTGAGTTCCAAAAAAGACGCGAAGTTTTAGAAAAAGTTCAAAACTTCCTGAAGATGGAAGAGATCGTAAAAAATCTAAAGCCCTTGCATAAAGTGAGTGGCGGTCTGGAGATTCCGAACCGCCTGAAGTACTGGCTGCGCTCTGACGGACCGGTGGAACTTTTTGTATGGCAACATTCTGACGGTGAGATTGCCCGCTTTCAGGTTTTATATTTTGAAACATTTGTTGAATGGGAAGATGGCGCAGGACTTAAAACTGGCCGCATTCTCTCTAAGCGCAACGTCGATTCGCCTTTGGTCTCAGAAGATGAATGGTTTTTCCACATCGATCCAGATGTGATGCCAGAAAAGTTGGAGCGCGTGCAAGAACTTTTGGGCCACATCTCGAGTGAACTTCTCCCGGAAGAGGCAAAAAATTTGCTGCACCGTCAATTAAGCTAAGGCCCTTTCTTCGCGGCTTCATCAGAGGTAGAATCTCCCTGTAAACTTTTACAGGGAAATCTTTGAATGAACCGAAATCTTGCCATGGAATTTGTTCGCGTAACTGAAGCTGCTGCGATCGCTTCTGCTCGTTTAATGGGCCGGGGTGATGAGAAGGCCGCTGACCAGGCCGCCGTTGATGCCATGAGGTCCATGCTGGACTCGATTGATTGCGACGCCACCGTCGTGATCGGCGAAGGTGAACGCGATGAAGCTCCCATGCTTTATATCGGTGAGAAAGTCGGAACAGGCCAGGGACCACGATTAGAGATCGCACTCGATCCACTTGAAGGAACTACCATCTGTGCGGTCGGAGGACCTAATTCAATTTCAGTGATGGCGATCGGTGAACAAGGTGGGCTTCTTCACGCTCCTGATACTTATATGCTCAAACTCGCTGCCGGCCGTGAGGCCAAAGGCATGCTCGATATTCGTCAGTCTCCGACAGAAAATTTAAAACGACTCGCTGATTTGAAAAAATGCCGAGTCGCCGATCTCACGGCGATCATCCTTGATCGTCCTCGCCACAAAGATTTGATCGAAGAAGTGCGCGCCGCTGGTGCACGAATTAATTTAATTGGTGATGGAGACGTCTCTGCAGCTATCGCAACTGCGACACCAAATTCGGGCGTGGATATTCTCTTCGGTATTGGTGGAGCTCCAGAGGGAGTCATCTCAGCAGCTGCTCTTCAGTGCCTAGGAGGAGAGTTTCAGGGAATTTTAAAACCACGAAATCCTGGTGAAATTGAACGCGCACGCAAGATGGGCATCGATGACATGAATAAAGTTTTCACTATTGAGGAGCTCGCCAAAGGGAACCTCATGTTTTGCGCTACCGGAGTGACTCAAGGATCTTTTCTAGACGGAATCGTGTTTAAATCTTGGGGATGCACATCACACTCACTGGTCATGAGAAGTCAGTCGGGGACGATCCGTCACATCCGTGCTGAACACCACTTCGATAAAAAACCTCGTTACTAAAAATAAAATAAGGAAATTTTATGGCACAGGCCTCACGCACAGAAACCTATGATGTTCCACTCGAGAAATTCTACAAAGCGATTGTTGATTATAAAAACTATCCAAAATTCGTCGACGGCGTAAAAACCATCGATGTCTCTGGGGAGTCTGAAACTGGTGCCACAGTGAAGATGGGAATTTCCGTCATTAAGGAAATTAGCTACACGATTAAACTCGTGCACGAGATGAATAAAAAAGTGAGCTGGAGTTTTGTCTCCGGTGATCTGATGAAAGTGAACAATGGCCGCTGGGAGTTAAAATCCTTAGGCGAAAATAAAACAGAAGTGACTTATTCTCTAGAAGTTGAACTCAAGGGCTTTATGCCGGGTCTCTCCATCATCGAGAAGACTCTCGTGAACACAAATCTTCCGATGACCATGAAGGCCTTCGCCAAACACGCGGGGCAAATGTAATGGATGATAAATCTGATAAAGACATCAAGCTCAGCGACCTGGTCAAAAAGGTTCTCACGACTGGCGTGACGGCTGCCTTTATGACGGAAGAAAGTGTTCGTGGTCTTTTAAAAGAGCTGCCTCTCCCAAAAGAAATGGTGGGCTCTCTTTTAGAGAATGCGAAGAACACCAAGACCGAATTTGTTGCCTCAATTAAGACTGAACTTAAGTCCTACCTCGATAAAATCGATCTCTCAAAAGAGTTTGATAAGGTCGCGGAGAAGTACGATTTTGAAGTGAAAGCGACCATCGCTCTCAAGAAAAAAAAGAAAAAGGGTGAGGAGGATGCCTGATAGAAAAAGTTTTCTTAAAGCAAAACTTGATTCTATTAAATCCGAACTCGGCCTGGCCTCTCTTCTCATCGTCAGCAAAACTCGCCCCATTGAAGACATCATCATCTACTATGATTTAGGCCACAGAGATTTCGGTGAAAACCGCGTTCAGGAACTTTTAGAAAAGTCCGTGCAACTCAAAGATCTTTGTCCTGAGATCCGCTGGCACATGATCGGGAATATTCAGAGTAATAAAATTCATCAGCTTTTTTCGGTTCACAATCTTTTTGCCATTCATTCGATTCCAGACGAAGAGCTGTTGGTGAAACTCATGAAGAGCGAAGACAAGCTTGATCATCCGGTCCAGATTTATCTGCAGTTCAACACGAGTAAAGAAGAAGAAAAATCCGGTTTCGAAACTTATCACGCTCTTTGTGAGGCCGCAGAACTGGCCATCACCTCTAAAAAATTAAAGTTCGCCGGACTCATGACGATGGGGACTATTCGCACTGAGGATTTTGAGAAAGAAGCCGGGAGATGCTTTCAGGATTTGCAGGTTGAGAAGGCCAAACTTGAGGATGAGCTTAAAGTTAAACTCAAAACCAGCATGGGGATGAGCCAGGATTATAAGATTGCGCTTAGGGAGGGGGCGGATTGGATTCGCCTGGGGACCATGCTTTTTCAATGATTTCCATCACAAGCATGAGCTCTGATTCTTAGGTTCCCTGCCAGAACCTTGTAATTTCTCTATAGTATTTATTCGCTCGGGCCTATCTGTTTATTTGATTCGACAACCCCCGTCATCCCAGATTATCTATGTGGAAACAACTATAAGGGGTTCGGCGTGGAAACACTTCGTAAGGTACCAGAGCTTTCGCTCATGAGTTTTTTAAATGGAACGAATAACGATAAAACGGCATTCGTAAATAACCTCTTCTTGGGTCTGAAAGACTACGGATTTATCATCCTCGTCGATCATCCCGTGGATCACAAGCTGACTTCAAAAGCTTACGACATGATCCATGAGTTCTTCCAACTTCCGGATGCAACAAAACAAAAATACAAATGCAAAGAGGGCGGCGGTCAGCGCGGCTACACTGCTTTTGGTGTTGAGCACGCAAAAAACTCTCAGTACCCAGACTTAAAAGAGTTCTGGCATGTGGGCCGTGAAGAGCTTGTGAACCCAGCAAAATTTAAATCCTTTCTTCCAGATAACATCTGGCCGACGGAGATCCCGGAATTTAAAGATACATTTTTGAAACTCTATAGCGGTCTCGATACAACTTCGACGATTGTGCTTGATGCTCTTGGAATGGCGCTTGATGTCCCACAGACATTTTTTAGAAATATGCTCCAGGACGGTAACTCGATTCTTCGTCCGATTCATTACCCCCCTTTGGACGAGCGCGCTCCGAAGAACTCGGTTCGCTCAGCGGCCCACGAAGACATCAACCTCATCACTGTGATGGTAGGAGCGACAACGTCAGGGCTTGAACTCCTTGACCGTGATGGACAGTGGTTGAAGGTAAACTGTAACGATAAACAACTGGTCGTTGACTCTGGTGACATGCTTTCTCGTCTCACTAACGACGTGATCCCTGCTACGACTCACAGAGTGGTGAACCCTGACACTGGTGCTAACAATCACCGCTACTCAATGCCATTTTTCACTCACCCGAATCCGGATACGATGCTCTCTTGCATCCCTTCTTGTGTGGGTACAGGGGCGAAGTACGAGCCGATTAACTCTCACGAGTGGCTCATGATCCGGTTGAAAGAAATTGGATTGATAAAAAAATAATGTTTAAAAAGAGAGGCCACCGAAAGGTGGCCTCTCTTTATTTTTGTAAGAGACTTGATTCCATCAACTTATTAACTTCTTCGAGCTCCTTCTTAAATCTATCCGGAAACATTTTCATAAGACTTTCGATAGATTGTTTCGTATCAGGATCATCTTGAATACAAGTCCGCCAATTATCTCCAATGACCTTAACCAACTTATCAGTCAATTCATTTGGTATTGAAACGTTATTGGTTTGTAGCAGATAATAAGATTCCATAAGTGGGTTGATGGAAATGAATATCGAATCAAAATCTTTTTGCTTAAAAGAAGTTGAAAGGCTATCGATTGATTTCGAAAACACTTGAATCGAATAGCTATTGTCGTTTTTAATTCTTAGGATCAGAGTAGTGGGATTTAAAAAGTCTTGGTAGGCATTCGCATCTTCCAAGATTTTGGCTTCATATATCGAAACGATCTTATCCTTCTGCTCTCTATCGAGTAATGAAATGTCAGGGTTAGAAGTCAGGGAAGTAAAGTAGTTTCTTGATGGAGCGTCTCCATCTTCTACCACAATGCCATAAAGATTAATTTTAGGATTCGATATCGAAATCTCGATGGCCCTGGCGAGTTCCGAAGAACTTAACGTCGTGCCAGGAGCTCCGATAAGATTCATGACAAGAGAATAATCACCATGGTTTTTGAGTTGCGAACGTTGAGTCTCACTCAAATGATTGTAATACTCAGCTGGAAAAAGGATCTCCAAAACTTCTTTCGATTTTTCAGGTGCTATTTTCGAAAGGTCAATCGGATAGGACTTTGTGTAGTGGTCAAAAGCGGCCAATCGATTTTCAAAAGATACTGAATCAGATAATTTTGGTGTGCTTCCTAATCCAGAAACATTGATATATTGAGCAAATTTATTATTATCCCCAGACTCGACAAACGAGTTGATCGCAGAAGGATCATTATCGAATAACTCGAAACGGCTCATCGCAAGGAGAGCCTTGTTAGAATTTTCTTGATTGGAACTGGCTATCTCCTTAAGGAGATCCGTGCGTAATTCTGCTCTTATTGAAGGATGTTGATTAATAAAGACGAGGGAAGCAGCAATATCATCAGTATTTTCTGAATCAATGGACTTTAAGATGAGTGATTTGACCAAGGGGCCTGTTAGCGTGTTGTTTAACTTTCTCAACTCATCACTAAACGGTTGATTTAAAGATTGGTCACAC
>JBBQGK010000017.1:0-44346 GCA_038322885.1 Bacteriovoracales bacterium
GTCTCATCCTCTTTGCGCAGGAGTGGTTTTCACCGGTTCAAAAAATGTGGGCCAGTGGATCTACAAGGAAGCGGGAAGTAAGCTCATTGAACATCACCATCTTCATCGCCAGATGCAGAAAAAAATCATCACCGAGATGGGTGGAAAAAATGCCGTCATTGTCACCAACAATTGTGAACTCGATGAAACCATTTCCGGCATTTTATATGCGGCCTTCGGCCACGCTGGACAAAAATGTTCAGCAGCAAGCCGGGTGATTGTTCATAAAGAAGTGAAAGAAGCTTTCACTCAACGTCTGGTCGGGGCCATCCAGGATCTCAAAGTAGGTGAGTCCTTTGATCCAGCGACAGCTGTGAATCCTCTAATCACAGAAGCAGACCAGGCCCGTGTTCGTAAATGCGTTGAAGGTGCTCGTGACGAGGCGATTCGCGTTCAAGGAAAAATTCTTATCGATCGATCGTTTGAGAAACTCCCAGGCTTTTGTGTCGGCCCGGCCGTATTCGAAATCCCGGCCCACCAAGCAACGAAAAAAGATTCTTGGGCACAAAGAGAAATCTTTGGTCCTGTGATTCACGTCATCCCTTATGAATCTTTAATGGATGCAGTCGAGCTTTTTAACGGAACTGAGTACGCTCTAACCGGTGGGATTTATTCTCAGTCCCAGGACGATATCGATTTCTTGATTAAATATTTGAAAGCTGGAAACCTATACGTGAACCGTCCTAACACTGGCGCAAGAGTTGCCATCGAGCCTTTTGGAGGATTCAAACTCTCCGGAACAGGCCCCAAGGCAGGTGGTGTGGATTACTTAAAGGAATTCCATTACCCAGTGATCCAACAATCGGTGGCCGAACTCAAAGAAAGTTTCGCCAAAGACAGTGGCTATAAACTGACTCATCCAAAACCATCGCTCATCTCTCTGCCTGGTCGCACGGCCCGCTTTTCACAGTTTGCTCATCAACTACTTGATCAGTATGAAACAATGATGGGAACTGTGAACGAAAGAGATAAAGGTCAGCTGACGAATTTCACTAAATGGGTGGAAGAAAATTTATCTACTTATTTAAATGGGCAGCACTTAAACTACGTGATCCCTGGACAGATGAGCTACAACGACAAGTCCATGATCAAGACCTCAGGTCTCTTTGTAACCGTCGTCGAGAGACCAAGCCACAAAGCCGTTTTGTATTTCATGGGTGCCATGGCACTCGGTACTGGTGTTTCTGTTGTTTGCTTAACCGAAGGTGCTTACCGCACGTGGAAAGGTATCGTTGATATTGCTTGGAAAGCGGGATTTACGAAAATGAATTTAGATATCACTCTTGCCTCAAAAGAAGCTCTACAGGATTATCTGGATGATTCAAAATATAGTTTTATTTTCGCTGGGGCCTTAGCAGAAGCAACTTCTGTTTATGACAATGTCCTAAACCCGTCATCACTTTCAGAAACGATGAGACTCATTTTGTCTGATGTCGATGGTGTTTCCTTCTTCGAACCCGCTCACGTGCTTGATCAATTCGTCTGGACCAGGTCTATGGCGGTAAATACCATGAGGCATGGTGCCCCTCTAGAGCTCAGCTCAACATGAAAGTATTAGTCTTAGGTGCAGGCAAAATGGTAGAGGCGATTCTTCTTGGTCTTAAAGATCAAGTCGATCTGTCTTCATGGTTAATCTACTCACCGTCTGGATCGAGTGCTGATTCATTAGCACAAAAGAGCGGAGCTCAGTCAGTGAAAGATCTCACTGGGCTCGCGAACCTTGATTTTGTGATGATCGGCTGTAAACCCCAACAGCTCCTTGAACTCAAAAAGATTTTGCCTGAGAATCTAACAGAAGAACTATTTGTTTCGGTTCTTGCTGCCTTGTCTGAAAAAGATCAGCTTCATACTCTCGGTGCTAAAAGACTCATCCGTGTGATGCCGAACCTTGCTTCCAAATTTAAGCAAGGAATTGGTCTCATCAGTTCTGAGAGTGCAAAAAAAGATCTGCCTAAGATTCAGGATCTTTTTAATAAGATAGGTATGGCAAAGATTGTTTTTGAGAGTGAGCTCGAAGAGCTTACTCTGTTAACAGGATCGAGTCCCGCCTTCTTTTTTGAATTTGCGCTCACACTCTCAAAAAACTTTCGCTCACTCACTCCTCTTGATCGGGAGATTCTTGCACGGCAGGCCCTCATCGGAGCAGGGGATCTTTTAAAAGATGATCCTAAAGATCTCTCGTCTCATATCGATGCTGTCACTTCTAAAGGGGGAGTGACTATTGCCACTCTCCTAAACTGGAGAGAGAGCGATCTTGCGGGATTGTTGAAAAAAGGTGTGGAGGCCGGAAAAGCGCGGGCCCAAGAACTTAGGGACTCTCTTCGTCGTAACTAAAATCAGCTTTCTCTTTGTTAAGTTCTTTGTAAAGTTCACCCTGGCAAAAAGTTTCTTTCGCATAATTGAAACACCGACTGATCTCTTTAGGTGTTTTCTTTGCATTCATGAGCTTGTTCTCATCTTTACTTAATACCACCATATGCTCCCTTAGGAGTTCATCTACATAGCCGCAGATGCAGCTCTGATCACAAGTCTTAATGAGTTTTTTTACTTCTTCTTTATTATCAAGCAGAGCGCCTAAGTCATCTTCAATAACTTCCATGCGAGGTCGGATCGTTCGCAAGAGAAGTTCCGCCTCCTCATGGTCCGGAACGCAAGCGAGGGGGCCCATTTCCTGATCAAAAATTTTTACCAGAAGTTCCGTCGCAAGAATGATTTCACCGCGAGAAAATTCTTTTGCTGTCTCTGAAACGTGGGGGGCCGCATCTTTGAGAGGTGGAGCTTGGTTCGTCTTAGGCGATGAACAAGCAATTAGGAAGAAAATTAGGAAGTAACTTAATTTTTGGCACATACAGTGGAAGAGCCTTCGTTCATTTCGGTTACGATTTGATCTATTGTACATGACTTCCGGCCATTTGTTTTTAGTGCATCCATGACCACACTGGCCGCGAGCCCGGAGCGTTCATGAACATCGTGAAACAAGATAATGCCAGCGTCTTTAGTCGTTTTTCCCATGAGCCTCAAGGTTCTGGCCACGATTTTTTGTGGATTTTGAGGAATCCAATCAAGAGAGTCAACATTCCACTGAATCACAACCAGACCTGCGTCTGCGACTTTTTCTCTAATTTGATGTGTGCTCGCACCCGCTCCGTAGGGCAGACGGAAATAGCTGATTCTTTCACCAACAGTGTCTTCTATCTTCTTGGTCGCCTGGATAATTTCATGATTGAGAGTGGCAGCACCGACCTTGGTCAATTGAACATGATTCCATGAGTGAGAACCTAGGCCCATTTCGGCCTCTTTAATTTTAACTGCGAGTTTTGGATTTTCATCAACCTTGGATGCGAGCTGAAAAAATGTTGCCTTAAGATTTCTTTTATTCAAATCAGTCAAAATCTCACTTGAGATTCGTGTTGGGCCATCGTTAAAAGTTAGGGCCCAAACTTTTGCAGGAAATTCGTCCCCAGAGAAAATTCCAGGGCGTCCAGCGGGACGCGAAAACGACTTATCTGATTGATCAATTTTTGTCTCCATCACATGGGCCAAATGCTCAATGTTCTTTTCAAAAATAATAAATTCTCGATTTTCCTGCAGTCGTTTTATTTCAGTCTCAATTTCTACTGAGGTTAAATCCTTGAGTGCATTTGACTTAAGTTTTGTATTCTCGATGGATTCAACTTGCAGCGATTCAATGAGATTCTCCATGGACAGAGCAGCCATCTTAGATGAGGCAGCAAACTTTAAGACTTCACTTTTTAAGCGTAATTTTTTCTTCAACGCCTCGCGATCTTTCTCTTTGCTCACCCAGACTTGATAAATCTCGTGCTCAATCTCATCGGTTTGCGTTCTGATGGCAAGCAGACTCAGATAGCTTGTGGTTTGATAAATTTTTTCACTATGGCTTTCTTCCATGCGATCAAATTCGTAGAGATGCTTTTGCGCTAGAACATAGTAGTGATGAAGTGATTTCAAGCGCTCTTGCATATCTTCAGCAAAACCAGACTCGTCATCCATCATGAGATGTTGCACAGTAAGCGAAGCAGTCTCTCGGCTTGATACTGAATGGCCACGCTCATCCCACCACTGGAAAACGCCACAAGATGTGAGCCCTAATAAACATCCAAAAAGGAGGAGGCGAGACTTCATAACTTCCCTATTGTTGACTTCTCTCGTCGGTCCAATGGCTTGAAAGCTTGAGTAAATACATTGAGAACTAAGGCAGGAAATGCCTCATTCAATACGATCTATTGATTTTTTATGAGGTTAGAGCATAATTATTATTGAGGTGTAGACCATGGAAGACATTCGCTCCGTTCTTACCCAGTTCAAGACAAAGAAAAAGGGTGAAAAGAACGACATCCAAAAATCAGTGATTAACCCCGCTAAGGACGCTTCGACTTCCGAGATACCCGACATGTTTTTTGATTCCATCATTCTAAAATTCCGCCTTAATCGACTTGATATTTCTGTTCTCATGTATCTCTATCGCCAAGTATGGTGTCGTCCAAATCTCTATAAACCTCACGGAATTGGGCCTTTAAATTCCTATGCAGAAATGGCGATGCTTCTCGGAACCAATGTCGAAGAGTTGGGCCAGCATATCCGTGCGCTTGAAAACTACGGGCTCATAGAGACCGTGAGATCAGGGCAGTACTTTGTCAGAAAATACTTCACGCAGGAGCTCGATTCGGAGTTTGGACAAAGCTACGATGAATTCTTTTAAGGTAGGGGAGACTCTTTCCCATAGACTCCGGACACTCGCCAGTTACTATCATCACACACCAGAAGTTTGGGACATCGGATGCGACCATGGTCTATTGGGACTCTCTTTTTTACGACATAAAGAGGTAAAAGAGATTCATCTTGTTGATCCATCTAAACCAGTCATTGATAGACTTACTGATTCGATTAGTGCGCATATTCCGATACAAGCTTCTTCCTTAAAAGTTGAACATAAGAGAGGCCAGGATATAGTTTTCGAAACCTCCTATCCAAAGACAATTTTCATCGCTGGTATGGGAGGAAAAGAGATCTTAGAAATTGCTCAACATCTGACTCCGCAGATGACTTCTAAAGATCGCTTGATCGTTTCTCCTCATCGAAAGATCCATGAGCTAAGGCAATATCTCTCAAATTCAAAACTCAAACTTTTTGATGAAACGGTTATTGAAGAGGATGATCAGTTTTACCAAATCCTGGTTTTGGAGAAAAATGTGAATCTTCCAAATGTATCTGGTTTTGGGCAACAACTCTGGGAAAGTGCCACAGGAAGAAGGTATCTAGAGCATCAGCTTAAGCACGTAGAGGTTCATCAAGACGTTGTTTCAAGGGCCTATCTCCAGTATCTGCAGGACAAAATTGCCGACAAAAGGGACTAAAGTAAATCTATGTTAGAATAAGACCATGGCAGGCAAGTTACTGGTATTTTACCTGGGAAATGATGAGGCCTATTTCAAGACCCTTCAGAGGGACTTCAAAAAATATACCCGTTTTGATATCGACCTGCGCCAGCTTTATGAATCCGAAGAATCTAAAATTCAATCTCTTTTTGTTGAAATTTATAAATTAAATCCTGTCCTCGTCTTCATAGATTATTCAAACTCATCTCAGGATTATCTTCACATCACAAGACTTATCACGCGGACCCCACTTGAGAAAAAAATAATCACTGTGGGGCTACTTGATTTGTTAACTCCCCCAGAAATTCTAGAAGAAAGTATTTCTGCCGGAGTCGATTTCGCTCATATTAAACAATCTGATGCGTTTGATGTGATTTTTGATATTTCACGAAGTTTATCGCCTCAGGATAAAATGCAACACGGATTCGCGACTGCTAAGTTGAAGGAAGAGATCTACGTCGGTGTTCCTGCCAAGGTGGGGTACATCGAGCAGCAGGGGATTCATATCGAAACTGATTATCCACTCTCAAAGGGGGACCGGGTTCGACTTAAGACCCACCTCAATGACAAAAAAGTTTTTCCTTCTCAGGAAGTCTTCATTCAAGCAACGTCGAAGAGTAATCTCTTTTATCAATTTAAACAAAATGCTGATGCCCAGTTTCTCTTTGTAGATGAATTTATCGCTCCAGAAGGTATGGACCCTGATGATCTAGAGTCCAAGAAACTTGACCGTATGGACTCCATTGATCGCTATAAAAAAGAGCTTCAAAAGTGGATCGACGATAACTTGTCTCGGTCTCTGGAGAAGAAAGCAAAAGTTCTCGTGGTCGATCAGGACTTCACTTTCTATCTGGATCAGAAACGGACGGATAAGCATCCCTACACTATCCGTTGTGTTCCTTTTTTAAGTGACATGCATGGTGAGCTTGATCGCTTACGACCTCAAGTGATTGCCGTCTCTCTTGAAAAACCTGAAACACCGACAACTAAAAATAATGTTCAAATGCTCTTAAATTTAGTGGGAGTACTAAAGGCGCAGTTTGCGGAACTTTCGCCTTTTATTGTGATCTTTAATACGGAAACGGGATCCAAAGAGTTTCAAACTCTTCTCTCCTATGATCATGTCATGGCGACTGAGGCGCCTTTTTCTGTCGACGTGATGGTCCGGATGGCGGAGATTTTTGAGAAGAAAATGAAGAAGGCCCAGGTGATTGGGGTTAAAGATGAAGAAAAAGTTTTTATCAAAAAAACTAATTTGGCGTCGAATGCACATATTATGATCTCCATAAACATCACAAAAATTTCTGAGACGGATATCTTTTTTGAAAGTGACGCTCCCTTTAGCGAAAACATGAATCTCAAATTCTCTTTTCCCGTAAACATGTATGTCAATATTGTGCCGATCAAAGGGCAAGGCAAGGTTCCTGAATACCATGGTCTTATCCACGCGTTGGGTGAGTCTGATAAAATGGAGCTTAGACGCTTTGTGAATTCTGTTTTCTTCCGTGAGCATGATCAAAAGCTTCAATCTGAATCGGCAGAGTTCAAGAAGCTAAATGAGAAAAAACTAGCTGAACGTCAGGAAAAAGAGGCCCTCGATGCGGCCCAACCCCCAGAGATTGACAAGAAAGGGGCCTAAGGCCACACTTTCCCCATGAAACTTCTCAAAATTGTTTCCGTCTTATTTGCCATCTACTTTTTCCGCCGCTTTATGCAGATGTATAGAGCTATGGAGCAAATTCAAAGAGAGCGGGCACAAAATCAGAATCAACAGTCGCCGCAAACCAACCCCGAACCTCGCCGGAAAGAAAATGTGATTGAGGCCGATTTTAAAGTGGTAGATCGCTAGAGTTTTCGAATTCTTTTTGCCATCTCTTTCAAACCATTATTACTTTCGCTCATAAAACTTAAATCAACGAGTTCATCCCAGAGATTCAAAAGTAGCTCTTGATCACTATGATGAAATTCTTCAAGAAGTGTTCGACCTTCGTGAATGGAGACTGCGGGGATATCTAAACCACGGGCCTTGGTTTTTTCTAGAAACTCTTGCCACATGACGAGGGTAAGTGACGATTTTCCGCGAGAGGCTTCCTTGTTCAAAGACCAGGCATAAAGAAGCATAAAGAAAACAATTAGAATGATAGCGAATCCATAAACCCATTCTCTTTTTAGGTTAAACTTTTTAATCCAGTTTTCTTGCTGGTGATAATCGGCCTCTTCGAGCCACTGATAGAAAAGGTAGTCCCATTGTCCGAGCCACATTCGTGCATCGTAATACCAACCAAACTTAGACAGAAAATTAAAGCTTTTATTCTGTGCCTGGTTATTCATGTAGGCCTCACCTCCTAGGTCCAGACGTGTAGGTGCAATCCATCCTGTAGGATCAACGCGGTTCCATTTTGAATTGAAGAAAACTTCGACCCAAACGTGGGCATCGTTTTGAGAGATGAGATAAAAATCAGCAAAGCGGTTATAGTTTCCACCCATGAAACCGGAGACGAGGCGGGCCGGCATTTTCTTCGCCCGAAGGATAAGACCCAATGCGGAGGCATAGTGTGAGCAGAAGCCGATTTTTTTTTCCTGCATGAATTCTTTGAAATTTGCGACTCTTCCGGGACTCAGCGAATACGTAAAGCCAAATTTAACAAAATACTCTCGCACTTCTTGGATCACTTGCTCAGGAGTAGTTCCCTTGAAATTCTCATTAATCCAAACCCTCTGGTCAGGTTTGATGGGTGCCCGGGTGTAAAAGGCGAGATCCTCTCCGATACTCTCATAGCCTTCGATCAGTGAGCTTATAACTTCGTATCTCACAGCATAGGCCTGTTTAGACTGCGGCATGCCTTTCACGTTATCCATTTGATGAGTTAGGCCCCCAACCGTGATTCGCATCGGATGATCTAGAGAAAAGAGAAAATCTTCTCGGCTGATGGACCTAAATGACTGCTTCACTTCACTCACTTGAATCGGGGGTTGTTTCTCAATAAATTTATTGGGCCACGCCTTATTTAAAAGAATCCAGTTCCATCCATCGGTGAAAGAAAGTGAATTCCCTCGCCAGTAAAGTTTATCGTGAGAGATGGTTTCGGAGAGTTTTACTTCAAAAACGGGATTGGTATTTACGGAGAGGGATTCAACGTTTGAGATATCTACATTTGTTGTGTAGCCAATTTCTCCCTTCACTGGCGAGCCTGACTGAAAGGCAAGTGGGTTCATGGAGCGAGGGGAGAGAAAGAAAAGAAGAAAGGTCAGGGGAAGAACCCACGCGAGAGCGATAAGTAGCTCTTTAATTTTCCAGCGTGCTCCGATGTTTTGATAAAAATCTTGAATTAAAAGGAAAAACGAAAAACTAAAGAAGAGCACATAACTCAAAGTTCTCTCGAAAAGAGAACCTGCTGAGATGATCAGAAGCAACCCAAAGAAAACCATGAAGCGGTCCCGAAGAGTTTCTTTCTCCATGAGTTTTAATACAGTCACGGTCGTAAGGAAGTTGAGACCAACTTCCGGATCGATCACTTTTCCGTAGCTCCACCAATAGGAAGCAAAGATGACTAAGGCGAGTGAGTTTCGTACTTTTTTTCCGGGACGTCTTCGGGTCGCGACGAGTAATGTACCCAAGGCCAGAAATCCGATCGTAAAGATGGTCAGGTATTCACGCAAAAGAAAGGCCAGTCCCAGAAGGATCAAGCACTCCTTAATCTCGCTGCGGTACAGATCTTTCAGCATAAGCTCAGATCTTTTAAACAATCAGCGAGATGTTTTTCCTGAGAAGATGGGCCTCTCTTCATCGTCTCTGTTTCAAAAGTAAACGGAATTTGATTTCTAAAACAACTCACCATGGTCGTCGCAATTTTTTTTAAGTATTGCTCTTTCAAAATATGATCTTTAGGCAAATTGAGCTTAAGGTGCAGATGGTGATCGTTCCATTCAGTTCCTTCTTTGACGAAAAGCTCACCCGAGCGGGCGTAATGCTTCCAACTAATTTTTCGTGATTCTTCCCCTCGGTATGGAGAGAGATCACGAATATCCTCATGTCCTTTTCTCTCTTTAGGAATTTGTCCCTCGAGATGAGTCTGATCAAAGTGAAGCTCGGGAGATTCTTTTAAGAGCTCAGGATACACATAGGTTGTGACGTTTAGAGGCCAATAAATCCAGGAACGGTACAATCCAAAAGGCAGTTCAGTTGCAACTCGAAGATGCTTCCAGTGACGAACCCCACGATTTTCAAGAACCACCTCACCCAGTATTCCGCGCTGAGATTCATCAAGAGTATGAAGTTCAGAATCACCCTGATCGCTCTCAATCTTTACCTCCCATTGGTAAGGCAACTGAGGAGATTTTTTCCATTGAATATTCACCGGAAGGCCAGCACTGGCGTGTCCATTGTCGATGATCATTTGATCAAATTTTAAGGCGGCAAGATAGAAGTGAGTTTGAATGAGCCAGATCATGTTAAAGCTTAAAAGAAAAAGAGTAAAAATAAGAAGCAAGTTATTGGCGTATCCAATGGCGAGAAGAAACATCAAAAAGATAAGCCCGTTTAAGTATCCACCCATCCGCGTGGGAAAAATAAAGACTCTCGGACGACGCCTGAATTGTCGGCGTATCCAGGCCTTCATTTTTTCTGAACAAAAGAGATATTTTTAATAAAGTCTTTCGCCTTCAATTGCTCGCCCTGTGCGGAAAGAGAATGATACGAAAACATCCTGTGTCCAGCTACATAGGGAAAGACGGCCTGAACGTCATCAGGCAAAAGATGATCCCGTTTATCAAAGAAGGCCCAGGCACGAGCGGCCAGGAGAAGATCAAGTCCTGCTCTGGGTGAGAGTCCGGAAAATTCTTCCCGGGCCCGAGAATTTTGCAAAACATCGGTCACGTATTCAAGCAGCATCTGTGAAGCAGTAATTTGATGAATCGACTTCTCCCATTCTTTCATCTCTTCTTTGGTGATGAGAGGAATAAGAGTTTCAAGTTTATCCATCCGCTGTCCAGTGGCGAGAAGTTTTACTTCCTCGAGTCGATTAAGTTGACCCATGGAAAACTTGAAGAGAAATCGGTCAAGCTGAGACTCCGGCAATGGATAAGTGCCGAACTGACCTCGAGGATTCTGGGTCGCAAAAAGACAGAATCGCGGAGGTAAAGAATGAGAAATTCCGTCCACGGTCACATGCTTTTCTTCCATCGCCTGAAGAAGCGCACTCTGGGTCTTTGGAGTTCCTCGATTGAGCTCATCTCCTAAAATCAACTCTCCAAAAATGGGCCCAGGTTGAAAGACAAATTTCTCTGTTTCTTTGTGGTAAATCGAGACCCCTAAGATATCTGACGGCAGAAGGTCACTGGTGAACTGGATTCGGCGAAAATGCAGACCGGAAGATTTCGCGAAATATTTAACAAGAGTTGTTTTACCCATTCCGGGTACATCTTCAATTAATACGTTTCTATTAAGAAGAAGTGCCATGAGTCCCAGACGGAGTTGAGTTTTATTTCCCGGGAGAAATTCCTCACCTTGGGCAAGGAAGTGATCAATTTTATTCATATTTATTAATCTAGCATGCCAAAAATTTTTGTCATGCTTTAAAGAGGGGAGTTATTGAGATTAAAAGAGGGGAGAGTTGACTCCCCTATCCCTTGGAATAATCACTGACCAAATTAATTCGATCAGGAAATCTGAACAGCGCTATAAGATGGCTTAAACAAAGTTTTTGATAAAATCCGGGAGGTTTTTTTGAGTACAAGAAATGCTGATAGTTTCCACGATGCACTTGAAGCGCAATATAGAGATCTAATCCACGAAGCGATTCTCGAGAGCGAAACTGTGCATAAGACCCGCATGGATCTAGGCAAACTCAATGCTAAGTTGAAGCTCATCACCAAGGCCGCAAAGTATGATGGTCTCACGGACCAAGTGGTTAGCCAGATGATCGATGAGGCGGTATCTCATACCCCAGCAATGGCCGCTTAAATAACTCCTTACTGATTGAGAGATGGTCGTGCCCGTGATATTTTAGGGTATAACTTTTCTTGGAGTACCTCATGGACATGGACTTAGATCAGGCCATTAACTTACTTAAAAACGCCGTGAAAGGCAGTGCTGTCGAAGAACAGAATCACATCGATTTAAGCGTGATTCCGGCCGATCAGTTACCGAAATATCAGAAAGCTTTGATGATCTCTCAGATGGCCATAAGAGAAGGTAAGATCACTAAGGATGACTTTAATCGACGGGTTCGTTTAGAGTAAGACCTGTTTTGCACGATAATCTTTCTTATCGTGCAGGGATTGTGGTTGGGATTAGCGTTCGCCGGCACTCCGAATGGCAGCTGGACTTGGTGTACGAATACGTAAAACTTTAGGCTCAGTTGAATCATTCACTGCTCTGACTCCAGCTGTGACCTTACAGTTAATCGAGTCAGCAAAATCTTCAAATTCTATGAAAGTCCCAATGAAGTCCTTGGACTCAAGCAAACACGCATTTAATTCTCGGCACAGTTCTCCACGTTTTAGTAGATCTGCAGGAGCTGCTAGTTCGCCTTCGATCACATAACTGCATGACCCTTTTTTGAGGTTTTCTTTTTCAAGAACCCGGCAGTTGTAACCAGACTGCTCACAGGTATGAATCAATTTCTCAGGATTTCCCTGACAAACTGTTGGCCCATCAGATTCACTATCGGCCTCGAAAGTCTTGGTGAGCTGGAGCTTACAAGCATGAGTGGATAAGCTGATAGAAAGAGCAAAAACTGCGATGATTGTTTTCATGGGAGATGTATCGGCATCTATGGGGAATACTTGAGCCTTTTGATTGAGGAAGTTTTTAGGCTTTCTCAATCACTCAAAAGCATCCGTTAGTTACATTGATCTAAAGTTACGGTTGATGCTGTACCGTCTGTATCTACAAAATTTGCATCACCACAGGTGTTTGTAAAAGTCAGCGTGCTCGTTCCGGACTTACTACCGGCAGTATGATTTGAACTAATATTCCCGCTGGTTGGATAACAGCAAGTAGAATCTCCATAAGTGACAGCGTTGAAAGTATTTACCGCCGTAAATTTTGCTCTATTATGATAAAGAGTTAAGGTCCCACTGATGGCCCGGTTGTTAGTTGATCTTGCACCTGTGACTGTCATACCTGTCGAAGTGATGAAGTGATCAAACCAGGTCGTCCCCTTTGGCCCTTTCTTTAATTTATGAACTCCGTTAATCACGATGGTTCTTGTTACACCCGTTCTTGAAGTGGTCACACCTGAGCTAGGAATGACTGTTCCATCCCAAGCGGTGCCGCCATTCGTATCCGTCGTTCTGGTTGCACCATTAGCGTGAGTTAGCGTTTCACCTGTTGTTGTTCTTGTCACTGAGAGCCCATTTCCGAGTGGTCTGACACAACCACCGGCGCTAAAAACCTCAGTCCATCCACCGCTTAATGTGGCCCTTCCGCCATCAATTGTACAACCGGCCCATGCAACAGTTGCGGTGTTACCAACACAAGTTGTTGCAGTGGTCACTGAGCATGAGCTACTCAAAGGATGGATCTCATCACTTGGATCGAGATAATCTGAGAGAGAATCAACTTCATCTTGGATAAATCCTACCGATCCACCTTCTGAACTTGAAGCCGAGCTTGAACTCGCACCCAAAGCCGACTGTGCTGTATTTGAGCTTGGGTCAGAGACGCCCTCGGAATTTGAGCTTGATCCAGACTGTGAGCAACTGGATACAAGTAAGGCGAAGAGAATAATATGGAGTGATTTTTTTGTGAAAAAAACATGAAAGTTCCTTGTTGAGTTTCTTAAAGTCTAAATTGTTTTTTTATTTTTACAATCTCAATGGCGTTAGATTGGATTGGTGTAAGAAATAAAAATATTGATGAGAGTGATAATTTATTTTTAACTTGCTCACATGGGGCAGAGAATTTGTTAAGGAAAATTAAGAATTGTCTTTTAATCGAAAAATAACAAGATATTCAACTCTAGGTTTAAACAACCATTCTCAGAACACATCTTAAAGGTTCCGCAGCTCCCCAAAGAAGTTGGTCACCACAAGTAAATGCATTAAAGAAAGTATCACCCAAAGTCATTGGGCGAACTCGACCGATGGGAACTTTCAGCGTTCCGGTAGTAGCTGCTGGTGTGAGTCTCTTTAAGGTTTCTGCCTTATGGTTAGGTATGAGGTCTACCCAAGGATTCGCCTTTGAGATCAGATCTTCAATTGTTTTAAGTTCCGCAGATTTTTTAAGTTTAATTGTCAGTCCTTGGGAATGGCAACGGAGTGCTCCCACACGAACGCAAGTTCCATCGACCGGAACCACACTTGAAGTTTGTAAAATTTTATTCGCCTCAACCTGTGCCTTCCATTCTTCTTTTGATTGTCCTGATGGCAATTCAGAATCAATCCATGGAAGAAGATTGAGCGCCAAAGGATGACCAAAATTTGCCTTAGGAAATTCATTCGAGGCCATCACCGTGTTCATTTGTTTTTCTAAAGCAAGGGCATCCATCGCTGGATTTTTTGCGAACGAATTGCCAACCGTCTTCATTTGATCCAGGAGCTCTGTCATATTCTTCGCTCCTGCACCAGACGCTGCTTGATAGGTCATTGAACTCACCCACTCCACCAAATTTTCTTTAAAGAGTCCGTGGAGAGCAATCAACATCAGAGACACCGTACAGTTAGCACCAATAAAATTCTTGCCGCCTTTATCGATATTTTTTTGAATGAGATCGCGGTTCACGGGATCGAGAACGAGGAAGGCATCGTCTTTCATGCGAAGGGCACTGGCCGCATCGATCCAAATTCCGCTCCATCCGTCGGCACGGAGTTTCGGGAAAATTTCGTTGGTATAGTCCCCGCCCTGACAAGAGAGGAGAATATCCATGTTCATAAGCTCTTTGGGGTCGTTTGCTGAGAGGAGCTTTTGGTGAGAGTTGGCGGTTTTAGGGGCCTCACCGCCGGCCTGAGAGGTAGAGAAAAAGTAAGATTCAAAGTGAGCAAAGTCATTTTCCTCTCTCATGCGCTCCATGAGAACCGAACCAACCATCCCACGCCATCCAATAAATCCAACCTTTTTCATAATGTTCTCTCTCTAAAATGAGGTTTTCAGTGACCTAAAATAGATAGCTTCAAAAAAAGATAAAAGTAAACTTGGAATTTTAAATTTAATTTACTAAGATTGATCCGTTGCCTAAAGAGGCGCGGTTTTAAGGTAAGAGTTGGACTGGTGATAAGACACCGTTAAAAACAACTTCCCAGGGTGAAATCGCCGAAATGGTTCTTTATCTTGTTAAAGAATCATTGGTCCAGAGGAGTTGAATCTCCCAGACTGTCACAGTGAGAATAAAAAAACTGTGGAGTGCTTTGGACGATGAATTTTTCCTCAAGATTCATCCATTCCCATCGTCACTCCCCATATATTTAGCTTTAATACGGCATCCTTTCAGGAGAGTGATGATGAAAAATAAGATTATTGTTTCTAAATTTGGCGGAACCTCCATGGGCGACTATGCGGCCATGATCAATGCGGCGACGATTTGTCGTGAACGGCATTCGTCTATCGTTTGCGTGTCGGCCACCTCAGGCACTACCGATAAGCTCATCCAGATCGCAAAAACTGCGGCGACAGGAAATGCGGGCGAATGTGAAAAGCTAATTTTCCAAATGCGCGAGCGCCACATGGCCCTCCTTGAGCAAGTTCCAGCTCACGGTTCTGAAAGTTCCAACATCCTCATGTCATATTTTAGCGAACTTGAACTCCTGGTTCAGGGTCTGACACTTTTAAAAGAGCTCACTCCCCGCGCCTACGATCTTATATTAAGTTTCGGTGAGCGCATGTCCTCCGTGATTTTCACCGAAGTCATGAAGGCCCAAATGCCGACAAAAAATGTTCAGCTCCTTGATGCGCGTACGATCATCAAAACTGATTCAAATTTCGGAAGAGCAACTCCGCAGATTGATCTCATCGAGAAAGCGGCCAAAGAGTTGAAACTCTCCCAGACGACAGTTTATGTCACTCAAGGATTTATCGGTTCTGATTCTGAAGGGCATACGACGATTCTAGGTCGCGGCGGTTCTGATTACTCAGCAGCTCTCTTTGCAGAAGGTGCTCACGCTGACGTTCTTGAAATTTGGACAGATGTTGCTGGAATCGCAACTACTGATCCACGCATTGTTCCTGAAGCAAAAATCATCCCGGAACTTTCATATCAGGAAGCTGGGGAGATGGCGCAATATGGAGCCAAGATCCTTCACCCTGCGACGATTGCGCCTGCCGTTCGTAGATCAATTCCGGTTTTTGTAGGATCAACTTTTGATAAAGATTCTGCCGGTACTTGGATCCGAACTGAGGCCCAACATAAACCCACTGTTCGTGCGATCACAAAAAGAAGTGACCAGGTACTTTTGACTCTTACCACTCCTGTGATGCTAAACGCTTACGGATTTATGTCGGAGATCTTTAGCATCTTTGGTCGCCATCGAATCTCTGTAGACTGTGTCACAACGTCTGAAATTTCAGTTGCTGTCACCGTTGATAAAGCCGTTTTAGAAAACGAAAAATTTGTCAAAGATCTTGAAACAGTAGGAAAACTCAATGTTGAAACTGGTTATGCTCTTATTTCTCTTATTGGTAATGAACTTTATAATCGCTCAAATCTTGCGAAGACCATCTTCTCAAATGTTGAAGAGATGAATATTCGCATGATGAGCTTGGGTGCGAGTCCTTACAACTTCAACTTCCTGGTGAAGGAAGCTGATTCGAAGTCGTATATCCAAACTCTCCATAAAACGTTGATCGGATAACTTATGAAACTAGCTCTCTTGGGACATGGAAAAACGGGCTCTAAAGTTCAGGACCTCTGGAAAGGAGAAATTGAACTCTTCGACCGAACCAACGTCGCGACTTACGAGAAGCTTATGAATTGTGACGTGATCATCTCTTTCCTCCCAGGAGATGCTTTTGAAGCCATGATTCCCCTTCTTCTCGAAACCAAAAGGCCTGTCGTCACAGGTTCGACAGGTTTTAAGTGGCCGACTGAATTTGGTAAAACTCTTCAAGAAAAAAATCTCTCTTGGATCTTTGCCTCGAATTTTTCTCTCGGAGTGGTGGTCGTAAAACAAATGATTGAAAAGCTCAATACGATGTCTCACCTCTTTAACGATGTGAAGTTATCCATCCATGAAGTTCACCACACTAAAAAAGTGGATGCTCCCTCTGGAACGGCGATCTCTATGGGTGAGTGGCTTAAACTTCCTTGTGAGATCACTTCTGAGAGAACCGGTGACGTTGTTGGACTCCACACTTTAACTCTCGAAACTCCTTCAGAAATCATCCGCCTTGAGCACGAAGCAAAAAATCGTGCTCTTTTTGCAGAGGGTGCGATCTGGGCCGCAAATTATTTAACTCAAAACAAACTTGAACCAGGTCTTCACACTTTCCAAAAAGTCGTCGAAGCTCATCTCTCTCTTTAAGGAGACTCCATGAACATGAAAGATTTTACTCTCTGGACCGCAGTCGTCACTCCAGCTCTTGAAAATGGTGCGGTTGATTTTGATTCACTTACAAAGGTTGTCAAAGAGCAGGACGCTGCTGGGAACGGACTTCTTATTTTGGGATCAACAGGCGAAGCACTCAATTTGAGCCTGAAAAATAGAAAGGCGATCATCGAGCATGTGGTAGCGATGAAACCAGCATCTCCCATTATGGTGGGGATCGGTGGAAATCTTCTAGAAGAACAAACTGAGTGGATGAAATATCTCGAGACGCTTAATGTTTCTTCTTACCTTTTGGTGACTCCACACTACGCAAAACCAGGTGCCATTGGTCAGCACAATTGGTTCAAGGCCTTGATGGACACATCGACTCGTCCTTGCATGCTTTATAATGTTCCGGGCCGAACAGGAATCGCGATGTCGACAGAAGCTGTGTCTCGCTTATCAGGTCATAAAAACTTTTGGGCGATCAAGGAAGCTTCTGGTTCAGTTGAAAAATTCAAAGAGTACCTTAAGGCCGCAAACGGCAAGCAAGTTTTCTGTGGTGATGATGGACTCATGCCGGATTTCGCTCTAGCCGGTGCTGCTGGACTTGTTTCAGTGGCCTCAAACGCTTGGCCTAAAGAAACCAATCTTTACGTAAAACAATGTCTCGCTAAAACGTTCGACGCTAAAGAGCTTTGGACAAAAGCTGCTAACTCTCTTTTCGTGGCTTCAAACCCAGTACCCGTAAAGCGTTTAATGGCAGAGTGCGGAGCCATTCGCACAGCTAAAATGTTTGCTCCTCTTTCAGACGCGGACATGTCTTCAGCAACTCAGGTGATGGAAGCGCAAACTGCGATCTCACACTGGTATACTTCGCAAAAAGGAAATTAAGATGAACTGGCAAGAAGCATTAGACCTTTTAGAAAAAGGCATGATCCGTGCGGCCGAGAAAAAAGACGGCAAATGGGTCGCCAATACGGAAGTTAAGGAGGCAATCCTCGCGGCTTTCAAAGCTGGTGAGCTGAAAGAATTCGCCAATGGATTTGTAGATAAACATAACCTCCCCGCTCGTGAATTTAAGGTCGAAGACAAGATCCGCCTTGTTCCAGGCGGATCTTCCGTCAGACGTGGTGCTTACGTTGCCTCAGGTGTGATTATCATGCCACCGGCCTATATCAACGTTGGGGCCTTTGTTGACTCTGGAACAATGGTGGACTCCCACGCCCTTGTTGGATCATGTGCTCAAATTGGAAAAAATGTTCACTTGTCTGCTGGTGTTCAAATCGGTGGAGTGCTTGAGCCGATCGGACAAACTCCAGTCGTGATAGAAGATAACGCCTTCATCGGTGCGGGTGCTGTGATTGTCGAAGGTGTGCAAGTTTCTGAAGGTGCTGTGATCGCTCCGGGTGTTGTTCTCTCGCGCTCAATCCCAGTTTATGATTGCATCAATAAGCGTGTACTTGAAATTGGTGAACCGATTCCTGCCTACGCTGTTGTCGTCACAGGCTCTCGTCCGGTTTCAGCGAACCTCCCTTGGGCCCAAGAGATGGGTCTGACTCTCCGTTGTGCCATGATCATCAAATACAAAGACGCCAAAACGTCAGCGGCATTGGAGCTTGAGAGTTGCCTTCGCTAAACACACATCTCAAAACTCTCGCTGAGCGTTTTGATTCCCCTTTTTTTTTCTACGATCTTGATGCTCTTGATTTGCATTTAAAGCAGATCAAGAGTGTTTTACATCCCGACATCAAAGTCTGGTATGCCTGTAAGGCCAATCCGCTCTCATCCATTCTTTCCCTCTTAAAGGAAAATGATTTCGGGATGGATGTGGCCTCGACTGGAGAGCTCGCTCAGGCGAGAAGTGTGGGCTTCATGGGTTCAAACCTCATCGCCACGGGCCCTGCCAAATCTAAGAAGTATCTCGCGAACCTTTTAGACAACAGTATTTCAACCATCATCATTGAGAGTGCTCAGCAACTAAAAGACTTAGACGCTCTCTGCTTTGAGAGAGGCATTAAGCAGCAAGTCCTTCTTCGTGTTCAGCTCGAATATTCAACTTCCCTTACCAGTGTACTAGGTGGTTCCGCTATTACCCCGTTTGGTTTGGGAATAGAGGACTGGAAAAAAGTATATCTTACGGAATATGCGAATATAGAAGTTATGGGATTACATTGCTTTCAATGGGGCAATATCCTCAATATGAATGAGCTTAAAGACATCTGGGATTTTACCATCAAATCCTGTGTTGCACTCGCCTCTGAGCTAGGCATTAAGCTTCAAATCTTAGATCTTGGTGGAGGCCTGGGGGTAGATTATAAGAGTGATTTCTCCCTCCCCTTCTCTACTGTCCATGAGCTTTTAGTATCGTTTAAAAAGCTATATTCGCTCAATGAGGTATGGTTGGAGCTTGGCCGCTTTACGGTCGCTGAGTGCGGAACTTACGCAACTAAAGTGATCGACGTTAAAGATGTGCGAGGAAAAAAGATTATTGTTACTGAGGGTGGGATTAACCATATTGCCCGGCCGGCTCTCGTCAATGAAGCTTTCCCCTGTGAAGCATTAGATCCATCCGCAAATAATTTAATCCACTATTCCGTACATGGACCACTATGCACGGCCCTCGATCATTTAGGTGATTTCGAGCTTCCTGAAAATTTAAAATCGGGAGATTGGTTGGCCTTCAAAAAATGTGGGGCCTATGGCTTTACGGAAAGCATGCCTTATTTTCTGTGCCATGATCAGGCTGCAGAGGTCGTGCTCAAGAATGGTATTGTCACAATTTTAAGGGAATCTATTCCAAGCTCAAGCTGGAACGTCTAAAGCTTAAAGGTAAATTCGATTGAGCCTTTTTTTATCTTGGCAGAGATGCCACGAGCGGCAAGAGAGTTAAGAGTATTCTCAAGGAGTACTCCCTTCATCGATTGTCTGAAATCTTCAGAACACCCATTCAGTTTTCCCTGATTCCTTGATTGGAATGACGAGTAAAGTTCAAATTGTTCGCGTGAAACCATGTTGACACTTACGCCTGTTAACACAGACGGAATAAAGATATTGCTCGTTGATTGAGCGATGGGAAGATCACCGTTAGTCTTTTCGTAAAGACTTGCGAAATGACCAAGAGCTGAAGCCGAGTAATAGCGCTCTGTCTGAGAGCCTTTTAAGTTTTGGGCCGCAATCCCTGTCGCAAATACGTTACTCACCTCTACGCTTGCGGGGCCTTTCATCATGACACCGATTAGGGATTCAGAAACACTCTCCTGGCCTAAAGGAATCTCCCCACTACAAACCGAAGTAAGGGCGTAAAGTTTAAAATTCTCGAAAGAGTCGCCAACTACATCCAGGTATTGAACCACTCGAGCATTCTTCACTCCATCAAATTCTACTTTCGGTGGTGTCATAGAAACGATCGTCTTATTTTTTCCTTTCTTTGTTTCACTCTGAAATCCGAGATGCCCACTCTGCTTGTAGCAGGCCCAACGACCGTCCATCATGACAGGAATATTAACGGTCATCGAAGTACTAAATGAGCTATAAGATTGATGTCCACCAATACTCAGGGAAATCCCTGTGCTTCTTTGGTAGGAGATCTGGGTTTCGTCACATGTCGCGAGGGCGACAGAAGTAATAAAAAGAGAAAGAAGAATGAGGGGCTTGTTCACGAGAGAACTCCTTGGGGTTTTTTGGAATTCTAACCTCTAGGAGTCTCCCTACAATAAAGATGAGAACTTATTACCAGGGCCGTCTAAAACTTAAACATGCCTCTAATATCCCGCTGGCAGCGTAAACCAAGCAGGGTCCATCACTTCATACCCAGCAGCAATCAAACCATTCGTATCTCCACCAAAACAAACTGCTCCTCCGGAATTAAAAGAAACTGGTTGTTCAATCTTTTTCACGAGGACCACAATAGCGATGAGATAACGAGGTCCCTGAAAGTAGCCAAGCTCAAAAGGTTTCTCGTCCCCACGATTAAGCTCTACGAGTTCGCTCGCACAATTAATCGTCGGTGCATGGGTGGTGGGATTATTAATTATCGTATGACCGTCAACTGAGACCCTAACTCCATCATCACTCAAAGTAACAATGTGATAAGCACCTGGTGTCTTGTCGGCCGGAAGAACGATGTTCCCTTTCGCAAGAATTGCAAACCACTCGATGAGCTTATCCCCATGAATGTTTCTCAAGAAATCACCCGCGACCCCAAAACCTTCATCGAAGGCCCTCGTCGGAACATTAAAATTTGAAAAATAAATGGTCTCGGGGTGCTTATATCCATTTGAGAAATATTGATCCATGGAGTTCCATTGATTCTGTCCCTCGTAAAGAAAACCAATGAGTCCTGCGTGCGATGACGGGGCCGGTGGAGTCGTCCCTCCTCCCAGTGGATTACAAATGAGGTTCGCGCTACTGCCTTGGTCACACAGGGCAGGCCCTGGAGTCGGGATATTGTTTGAGCTGGGGATAGAGATCGCTCCTCCCACAACCTCTTTGGCGTAAAAGCCATCCTTATTTTGGCATCCTTGGAGTAGAGCGACAAAACTCAGAGCAAGGGTTTTTTTGAAAATGTTCTTCATGATCATCTCCGGGTTAGATCAGTTAAAACAATCCTACCCCCAAAAGGTGGTCATATGTTTTGTATGTGGAAGATGTGATTTTTGTTTTTATATTCCTTCAAAAGATTCATGAGATATGAGATTTGAAAACTCAGAAAGTTTGCACCACAGAAGATGAGCGCATTTTAAATTGGCAGCAAAATTTTAAACAAAGAACTACAGATCAATGAGTTGGGCTTGAGCGTGCCAAGGAACCGAGGCAGTTTAATATTGTTTAAAGAGTAGGGCCCTGGCCCTACTCTTTAAACAAAGTGATTATTCAGTAATTTGAAGATCGTAAGACCAACGGCCCGTACGTCCACTGTCACAAGAAGCTGAACGAGAGAGAACTTTGATGTTCGAGAAATAAGGAAGAGCATTATCAAAAGTTGCTACGTGAGCAGCACAGCTGTCATCAAAGTGCGAACGAAGGTTTACGGTTCTTGTCGTTGACCCAGTTGAAACCGCAGGATCAAAAGAAGCTGTTACAAAAGCAGGCATCGGAGGAAAGTTACCCCAAGTATCGAGACCACCTGAACAGTTTACACGTATTCCAGTAGCACCAAGTTTCACGAGATCAGCTTCAACAAGATCTTGAAGACTATCGCAGTTGTAATAAGTTTGTGTCCATCCGCCACCAATGCCTCCGAGAGACATTGAGAATTGACTGGCGAACGCAGAAGACGTTAAGAGAAGTCCGAACAAAAGTGCACGCATAAGTTCCTCCTGGGAATGTTTCCTTATTCATATCTTTGTTGGTTTCAATCCGTCCAATAGTTAGGTCAATAACTCGGTGCAGGAAGCTTTCGCCCACCAAATTCAGTCTTTCTTTTGTGGCTTTTTTTGATAGAAAAGCCCTTCACATTTTGTCTAAGACTAAGGAATTTTCATGAAGAGCTTGTTTCTCGTTCTTGTTATGCTTTTGCTCATTGATGTGGCCCGCGCGCAAGTAACCAATGAATCTGAAGCGGGGCTTGCATCTGCCAACGGTAACACTCGAACTCAAACCTATAACTACAAGCAGATTAATAGCTATACCTGGAGGGACAACGTCCTTCGTTTTAACTCTCGGTACCTCAATGCTAAGGCCAATGGGATTGAGACGGCCCGGTATTTTGATCTGGGCCTTAGGTATGAAAGACGCCTGACCAAAGATTTAAATCTATTTGCGGGAGAAACTTACGTCACAGATAAATTTGCAGGCATTCGAGCGCGCTACATTTCAGATGTTGGTGCCAAACACTTTTATTTTAATACAGAGAGAACAAAATTTTTTACAGAATTAGGTTACCGATACATGAAGGAGCTTCGTTTTGATAAGACCGAAACGAAGAGCAGCTACGTCCGATTATACAACGAGTGGGAACACAAGTGGAACGAGAGCTTCTCAACAAAATACTGGCTTGAATATCTTCCTAACTTCAGTCACCCAAATGACTGGCAGACCAATACCGAGCTTTCGGTTTCCGCCGTCCTCAACGATGTCTTCTCACTAAAGACAGGGTTTCTTATTCGTTACGATCACCTTCCTGCTCCTGGCGTTCTTTATAAAACAGACTCACTATTTACCACTGCTCTTGTAGCAAAATTTTAAGGACCATTTAATGAGTATCATGAAAGAATTTAAAGAGTTTGCCGTGAAGGGAAATGCCATGGATCTTGCTGTGGGCATGATCATTGGGGCCGAGTTTGGAAAGATTGTGGCCTCGCTTGTCTCAGACATCATCATGCCACCCATTGGAAAACTTATTGGTGGTGTAAACTTTTCTGATCTTTTTGTTTCTCTCAATGGTGACGTTTATAAGTCTCTGGCCGAAGCTAAGGCAGCTGGTGCTCCGACCCTGAATTACGGAGCTTTCTTTGACAACGTCATCAAGTTTATCATCGTTGCTTTCGCGGTCTTTATGATCGTTAAGTTAATGAATAAGCTCCGCGCTGAACAAGATCCAAAAAAGGCTTAACGCCTTTTTTTACCAAGATCCACAGAAGACGCTTGTGCATCCACATTGCTCACGACACTGGGAACTTGGTACAGGTTCTCCGTGGCACGCACTACATTCTTGTGTGACGGCGCCTGTATGGTAAACAGGAAATGTGCCGACGTTTGTGATCGTGACGGTTTCACTCGTCACAGGAGTCGGACCAACCCATCCACAGGATTTCGTGAAATGTAAGTAAGGTAGTATTTCACCACTGAAAGAATCCTGAAACTCACCGGAAAATGATTCCACGCAGGTTCTTCTCTCGTGTGACTTAATCGTTATTTTTCCACTGTGACGAGTGTTATTGCGGACGTAGTAGGCATTATCGTCCACACGAGAATCCATGGCGAAAGTTGCCAGGGATGCCATCATTAAGACAGTGCCAATAAGTGATCCCAAGTTAACGTTCATGATTTTTCCCTTTGAAAAATATTTCACCGATCTGGACGTGAGTATCTTGAATTGATGGGGAGAATAAAAGGTCGTAAAAGTTACGATTGAGTAACCAAAAGTTAAGTGAAAGGCATAAAAAAGGGGCCCCTGCAAAGGCCCCTGTTTGGCTTCTTTTAAGGCCAGAAATCCCTCTCTGGTCTAGTTATCTTCCTTGATATCTTAATTGCTGCTTACTTAAATCTTAAGGTTAGTAAGTGGGTGTGGAAACACATTCTTTTCTAACTTTTACTAACTGTGTCCAAGAACCGGCCGCATAGGACCGGATTGTTAGACAAACATTAATTTTTAGCCGTATTTCCCACTACTTCCGCTCTTAAATCTTTTCGTAATATTTTTCCCACATTGGATTTTGGGAGCTCTGTGCGGAATTCAATGCTTTTAGGGACCTTGTAAGAAGTGAGATTTTCCCGACAGTATTTCATCAGTTCCTCTGTCGTTAGAGACTGATCTTTTTTCACCACAAACATTTTTACAACT
Organism: Bacteriovoracales bacterium; assembly: GCA_038322885.1. Classification (GTDB taxonomy): domain Bacteria; phylum Bdellovibrionota; class Bacteriovoracia; order Bacteriovoracales; family Bacteriovoracaceae; genus Peredibacter. Next base: position 24,403 of record JBBQGK010000017.1, read on the forward strand.
TCACCTGATTTTTCATCAGGAAGTCCAATCGCCGCTGCCTCCAAAACTTTAGGATGCTGGCAGATCACATCTTCAAGCTCGTTTGGATAAACGTTGAATCCTGAAACGAGGATCATGTCTTTTTTACGGTCAACGATTTTAACGAAACCTTGCTCGTTCATAAATCCAAGATCACCACTCTTAAAGAAATTATCATTGGTCATCACCTTTGCCGTTTCTTCTGGCTTATTCCAGTACCCCTTCATGACCTGAGGGCCTTTGATGCAAATCTCACCGATCTCGCCGATAGGAAGCGTTTTGCCATTATCATCTTTAATCTCAACATCAGTCGATGAAATGGGGAGGCCAATGAAGCCATTATACTCTTTTGAGGTCATGGGATTGATACAGGCTGCTGGTGAAGTCTCAGTGAGGCCATAAGCCTCGATAAGAGGCTTGCCGGTGAGTTGCTTCCATTTTTCGGCAACTGATTTTTGAACCGCCATACCTCCACCCAAGGTGAGTTTTAAATGAGAGAAATCGACGGTTTTAAATTCTTCGTTATGAAGGAGACCGTTAAAGAGAGTGTTCACTCCAGTGAAGGCGGTGAATTTCCATTTCTTCAGCTCTTTGATGAAGCCCGGCATGTCCCGGGGATTCGTGATCAAAATGGAAAGAGCACCGACACTGGTAAAGACAAAGCAGTTCGCCGTGAGTGAGAAGATGTGATAAAGCGGAAGAGGTGTGATGATGATCTCAGAACCGTCAGTGATTAGATTTTTAATCCAGGCCTTGGCCTGCACCATATTCGCCACAATATTCCCATGAGTGAGAATCGCACCCTTCGCCACACCAGTGGTGCCACCGGTGTATTGCAAGAAAGCGATGTCATCCAAAGTCACATTCGCTTTTTTAAATTTTGAGGCGTCACCTTTGGCCAAACACTCTTTGAAACTCAAGGCATTTGGAAGATTATAAACTGGAACCATTTTCTTCACATTTTTAATAACAAAATTTACGAGGTAATTTTTGGGAAACTTCAGCATGTCGCCGATCTCGGTTAAGATCACATATTTCACACTTGTATGGGCGAGAATCTTTTCCAGAGCATGGGCGGAGTTGGCGAAAATCACAATCGCTTTAGTGCCAGAGTCTTTGAGCTGGTGCTCAAGCTCCCTTGGTGTGTAAAGCGGATTGACGTTAACGGCAACAAGTCCTGCGCGCATAATTCCGAAAAGAGCGATCTGATACTGAAGAATATTTGGCATCATCAAGGCGACTCTATCGCCTTTCTGCATGTGCAGATCATTTAAGAGATAAGAGGCGAATTTTTGCGATAGGTGATCAAGCTGGGCATAGGTAAGAGTTGTACCCATGTTATGAACCGCAGGATTATGTCTGAATTTTGTAAAACCCACTTCAAGGATTTCATTGATTGATCCATATTCCTTGGGATTGATGTCCGCCGGAACTCCAGCATCGTAGGCCTTCTGCCAAATTTTCGTCATCGTATTCTCCATTTACTTCATCTGATTTTGAATTTTATGAACAACCATATCAAAAGTTTTGTAGAGATCATCAGCGTGGGCCTTTGCAAAATACTCCTGCGAACCAGAGTGAACAACAACTTCTGAACACTGGTCACTGCCTTCGGTCCAGCAAATCCATTTCACGTCGGTTCGAGGTCCAAACCATTTAGTGAATTTCTCTGATTTCTCACGGATCATTTGATCAAGGGCCGGTGTATGTTCCATATGGCGAAAAGTAATATTGATACTCATAAATTAAACTCCTTGGTAGAGGTTTAAGTATAGCCAGGATAATGGATGACAAAGAGTATTAATCGCTTAACTAATTAGATCAGTTTTTCTTCAGCACCATTCTCACGGCCGCAGGAAGAACTTCATTTGGGATATCCATAAAATCTCTATGTGGGACAAAGGCAAATTGTCCATAATACATAAAATAAGCAATGTTTAAGTCCGCTGCTTTTATTTCAGCTTCCAAGTCAAGGCTATCCAGAATTCTTCTGACCGGAGTCCATTTTCCAAACATCTGCCAGAGGACATTTCTCTGATCGAACATAAAGCCTTCAGGAACGTGAAGTTTTTTTCTATGAACCATAGATTCGCAAACAAAGATGCCGTCTTTTGAGAGATGGTCACCGATGAGGCGATAGTAAGAAACTCGGTCCGGGTCCTCAGTCAGGCAGTGAAGCAAATGGGAGTCAACGATGATGTCATACTCGCCCTCAAGCGCTAAATCAGGATGTGCCACGTCTCCAACCACAGTTTGTACTTTGAGATTCTCAAGGGCAAAAACTTTCTGCGCCTGGGAGAGTGCTGAAGGAGAAAAATCAACGAGAGTGACTCGAGCACCGAGGCGAGCGAGCTGGAGACCTACTCCTCCCCTGCCAGCGCCAGTTTCAAGAATACGCAACTGATCCCATGAGCGATTTTGAAATCGCTCTTTGGACTCGGTCACAAAGTGATAGAGGGCCTGGCCGGATAAGATCGTATCACTCAGTAGTTCCCGAGGAGATCGATCTTTCGACGATCTAAAAGCATCTTCATAATATTCCTGAAGTCCCATAGGTAAATTCTAAGGGCCATAAGCTTTGAATGCAAAATGTTTTTTTAATTTCCCGTGGAAACAGTGAGTGCCGCTCGCATTTGGGCCAGTCGCCTTACGGCCGGGAAGAAAATACGCCCTTGCCGATCTTTTGCAACAACAAGTTCTTGTGACGGTTGGCCTGGAGATGAGTAAGTTAATCGCACAATAGCACCCGGTGGAATATCTTGAGCGTGCTGAGTGAGATATTTAGAGATTGTCGGTAAATCTTTACTCGATAAAAGTTGAGAGTCCCCGGTGGGGATTGAGTCTCCAATATTCACCGATGTGCTCAGGCTTACGGCCGCTGCGAGATCTTTTGTTGCATTAAAAGAACTGCTACTCCCAGCAACGATAATCGATGGCAAGCCATTGACCCCTTCTTGGATTTTAGCATCTGACCCATATTTAAAACTGAAGTTTGTAGCATTACTTCTTCTAGATGAATCAGACGTGCTTGCACCTGCACTTATCGGGATATTGATGGAACTTGCTCCAGAGCCAAAACTTTGTCCACCCGATAAATTGGATAGAGGCTGTATCTGCGGAGCTGCCGTCGGAGCAAAAACGGGATTGGAAAAATTCGAAGCGACAGCGGTTCGAGAAGAATTACCAGACTCAGCAACATTTGATCCTGCGGAAGAAGCAGTCGCACTTGTTGGAGCACGATTCGCTTTTTCAGCTGCCCTCAATAGTGCTTCAAGCGAATTAGCTTTTGTATCAGCTGCATTTGCTCTCTCAGTTAAAGCAGTAATCTGCGCATCATACGCACTCTTTGCTGCGAAGTCAGTGGTCACTGCACGCTGAGAGGCCAGAGCATTTGCTTGAGACTCAAGTTGATTTGATTCAACTCGTGCCGCTTTAGCATCTGCCGTGACCTGAGGTATTTCTGCGGGAGAAGGAATAGGTAAGTTAACATAAGGGACATAGTTTGTTTCATTGGTGGCAACTTTTGGCTCAGGAGATGCAATCGGAATATCAGTCGAATGGTTAGAAACCGTTGAAGCTGCAGGGGTGCTAGGTGTTTTTTCGAAGGCAGCTAAATCTTGCACCATCTTTTCTCGGACATAATCTGGTGCGGAAGTTGAGTAAGAACTAAAACCACCTTGCTCATCATAACTTATAAATGAAGATTGAGTCGTTCCGGTATCAACAGGTGATTCTGAGATGATCGTACGGTCAACTGGGGTTCTTGTATCAGGCAAAGCATGTTTTAAATATTCAGCATAACCCGATCCAACAGAATCAGAACCAGCAAGGCCAGGAGCTAGTTGAAAAAGTGGATATTTTTCCAAATAGTTTCTTTCAGCTTCCATCCAACATTTATCAGTTGAGCAGGGCTTTTGTTTTTTGTAAAAATCTCCAAATGTCATTGGGTCAACACAGCCATCTTTAGGCTCCGCCTGACGACACCGAGTACTCTGGCAAATGCTTCTTTTTAAACTCTTAAAATCATCATTCTTTTCAGGATCAAGATTCATATGATCGCCCATTATCAGGACTAAGTCTGCGTTTCTAAAATCACCCTCGATATAATCTGAAGTATTGAACTCTTTAATCGCATCCTTAACCATTGCACAATTATTTTGGACTTGAGAAATATCGACGGTATCAGGTAGCTCTTGTCTTAAAAAATCAGTTGAGTCCTCATAGTGGTCACGGCGCGAATATAGGCCTCTTTTGTTAAGAAGATTTGCAATAAATGAAACCATTCCATTTGAAGTTTGAGACTTTACAAGATTTTTAACTGCATCTCGTCCAAAGAATTCTTTGTCCCAATTTAACCGGCTCTTTGAATTTCTAACCGCACATAGCGCAGGACTTCCTTTGCAGTCAGCTGGAGCAAAGTTTTTGAAAATATTTTGGGCCAACTCACTCTGAACTACTAGTGCCGCAGGACCCTGCGCTGAAAAAATGTTTGAATAAATAGGATTTGAGTATAAAAACTTAATCCGTTCAGTGTAACTTTTTAATTCGTCATCTTCCCGAAGATTCGCACTTGGATTGGCCTCAAGTAACTGAGTCGTTCTTTCCTTCTTCTTTTCAAATAAGCTCGCCATGTCCCAATCAGATTGAACAAATGGAGAGCTTCGATTACTGGCAAGGAACTTATAGAATGCATCACCACTGGCATCTGAGGTTGAAGCGTTCGGATTCCCAACTTGTCCAGCACCGGGCGTTTGATTGTACATAAGGTAGTGGCGCATCGATACGCAATTGTCTACAGACAATTCCTGTGGTCTTTCATTAATTAAGGGCGTGATGATATCTCTGGTTGGTAATTTTGTTCCAAGAAGTTGAGAATTTGGTGATATGTTTGAATTAGGTTGAGACTGAGATTTAATCGCGGTTGTCTTAACTCGCTCTGAGGTAATCTTCGAATTATTTGTGGGAGCTAAGTTAGGCTCAATCGCATAGCCTGATTGACCAACATACATGGCCTGAACTTCAGGGCCATTCTGTATATAGCCTAAAATACTTGTCATATTTTTTTCAGTCGTTAAGCCGTCAACAACGTGATTAAGACCGGCATTCAATTGAACTTGGCTAGCACTCGAGCTATCTACAAGAAGAGAACTGAGAGTGCTCTGATTAAAATAACACTCGCAAATTTTTTGAATACTTTGGGCATATTTCTTTCGATCACTGTAAGAAGGTCCGTACGTATTACTCTCAGTTATATTGGCCTTGCAGGAGCAGTCTTTTAGCTTAAATCCAGAGGTTAACTTGCTTATGGGATCTTGATAAGAAGCACTATTAAAACCATTTTGATCGCACTTTTCATTTTCACAATAGGTCACAGGCGTGCTTATGCCATTAGCAAACGCCAAGCTCGAAAGCAGGACAAAAAGAATGAATGACAAGTACATCTAAAGACCTCGACTACTGTTCGACATCTTTTAAACTAAGCTTAAGATGAATCTTGAGCTTAATTCCCAGTTGAAGCTGTCAGGGCGGCCCGCATCTGAGCGAGACGTCTCACTGCTGGAAAGAAAAGGTGTCCTCGAGTATCTTTGGCGACAATCAATTCTTGGGCCGGCTGCCCAGGGGATGAGTAATTAAGTCGGACGATAGTCCCAGGCTGAATCGTCTGAGAGTATTGAGAAAGGTATCTTGAAATTGTTGGCAAATCTTTGTTCGTAAGGAGCAGTGAATCCGCAGCCGTAATTTCTGAACCAATATTTACTGAAGTGCTCTTGTCAACTGCTGCCGCAAAATCCCTTGTTGCTTCAAATGAACTACTATTTCCGGCCACGATAATTGAAGGCTGACCATTTGAACCATCTGCAATCTTCGCATCAGATCCATACTTGAAACTGAAATTGGTAGCATTACTTCTCCGACCAGAACTCGACGTCGTCGCACTCGAACTAATAGGGATATTGATTGAACTTCCACCAGAACCAAAGTTTTGGACGTTACCAGAACTCGCCTGAGGTTGAATTTGAGGGACAGTTACGGGAGCAGAGACTGGATTTGAAATATTACTTGCAACATTTGTTCTACCTGAAGTCGATGAACCCGAGTCACCAGTAACCGGAGCAACAGTAGAAGCTGTACTCGCAGGCGCTCTCGTTAAACGTTCAGCAGCTTTTAATTGGGCTTCGAGAGAACTTGCCTTGGCATCTGCTGCATTTGCTCGGTCTGTAAGAGCGGCAAGCTGAGCATCAAGAGAATTCTTTGTCGCTACATCTGTAGCGACAGCGCGGGCAGAAGCTATGGCATTTGCCTGAGACTCAAGCTGATTAGATTCAGTTCTAGCAGTCTGAGCAGCAGCTGTGACTTGTGGAATGTCTATCGGAGCAATCGGCGAGCTTAAATAAGGGATGTAAGTTGGAGCGGAGGCAACTCTGTTTTGCGATCCTGTTGAACCGATTGGAATATCTGCGGAACGAGAAGACTCAACGACTGGTGAAGATACAGTCGGTGTTGAGTTACTACTAACGGAGCTTCTCAAGTCAGCTAAACTTGTGTAGCGGTCAGTACGAGATATATCTGAATACCTTGAGATGGATTGGATATTTCCATTTTGTGAAATTGAAAAATCAGTTGATGGCGTAGTCGTTACACCTGCCGATGAGCTTAATTGGGAATCTGAAGAGTGCTCACTCAATGGAGGAGGATCCTTTGCCACTCTGCAGACTGATGAGGCAGTGGGATCTTCACTTACTGATCCTAAAAGATTTAAAAAACTATCTGATGGCTTTGAAAATTTATGGCTACAAAAATAGTCCTTTCTAGACTGTTGTAAGCATGTTTCTTTTTTATCATCAATTTTTGTCATACAATTTTTATTAGCTAAAAAGTCTTTCCAAGAAACCATTTTTTCACAGACATTATTGAGTCCATTACTTTTTACTTCTGTCTTAAGACATCGTTTTTCAGTACAGGCCCTATTTTTGAATTCGATAAACTCTTTATTCGTACTGGGGTTGAGATCAAACTCACTTGCAAGCGTTTTCGTATATTTTAAAACTTCAAAATCTCCACTGTTAAAATTATTGGTTGAAAATTTTGTTCTAAAATTTTTTAAAAGGCCACATTGTAAAAAGACATTTGCGGGCCTGTATACTACGTTTGCAGACTCATTCGTAAGAGGATCTCGCAATGACGGAACAACCGATTCTGCTTCCCCAGTAAAAGCCTTTACAATCCCAGTAGAAACTTCAGGTGGCGTATAATCTCCATCCCTATAAAGATCAAGGTCTGTATTAACTTCATTTATATAATCATGGACTCCTTCATCTGATGAATCAGCAAGAGCCTGAGAAATTTCTGGATCGCTAAAAAAGTTACGGTCCGATTTTTTAATCTCGCTTCGGTTATTCAAAGCGCATTCCGTCCTAATAGGCAAGCGACAATTTGATGGAGCATAGTTATTTTTAATATTCTCAAAAAGACGTTTTTGAACACTGTCATCAGCTTTACGAGATGAGAACAGGGTTAAATACAGTGGATTGGCAAAAAGGAAATGCATTCTTGCTTTAATTTCTTTAGCTTCGTTGTTTGACTCGATCGCGTATTTGTCGTCGACCCTTGAGGCAACATCCTCAAGCTGTTTTCTAAGGCTATTAATGTTCCAATTATCCTTTTTCCATTCCTCTGTACTCAATTTCTTATAAAAATTTTCATTAAAATCACCTGGTTTCTCATCAACAGGAATGCTTTTTGAATCTAAATAGTCTTTCATTGTTACGCAATTTTCATCCGAAAGCTTCTCTTGCAAAATTGCATTAACTTGAGTGCTATTTAGATCATTTTTTAACGATGTGTTAACCACATTGTTGTCACTCAATCTAGCGACTGTAAGGTTTTGGGCGAGTTGATTCTCGACTTCTGAATCATGCCCATCATGCTCAGTAATCCTTGTCTGAACATTTCTAAACACATTACCACCGAGATTATTCGCCTGAATCTGGTAACCATATTTGACGAACCCGAGGACATTTAAAACCATTGATTTATTGTTTGCTCTTTTATTTGCCATTATTCCCTGAAAAGCTTCTTCATTTGCCTGGGGATCGTAAACCGCCCTCACGAGTGCATTGTTTGGGAGTTGAGAATTGTAGCATTGGCAGACTTTTTCTAATGCTTCGGCTTCTTTTAAAACAGTGCTTCCTGGTGCATCTGCCTTACAAGAACAGTCTTTAATCATGATGTCTGTAATGTTGATGAAAAGATCACCCTGCATCTCTTTCAAAGAGCATTCACCTGTTGGACAATATTGCTGATTTCCATCAGCAAAAGATAAATTGGTAAAAATCGTTAAGAGTATAAAATATCTGGCCAACATAAAGATAAACCTCTCAACCTATTCGACTAGTAGAGCGCCATACTTGAGTTAGCTTAATTGATTACACAGCTTTATAAAAACCTGACCTGCTTTCCATCATTTAAGTCGTCCAAATGCCTCAATATCTTGGCATCTCCTGTTAAATGCTTTAAAAACTCGCTATGTTTAAAGCACCAAAAAACCATTCATGGATTGAAACTCTTGATGGATCTCTCACCCTATTTTCAGAGAGATTTCAAGAGGCCTGTCACTCAACGGCCGGTGCTCGCGAAGAAACTCTCATTCATTACTTGAAAGGATGTCGAGTCGAGGAAAAAATTTTACAAACTTCTCTCAACATTCTTGAAGTTGGATTTGGACTGGGTCTTGGGTTTATGACCACCCTTGAGACCATTCAAGATGCCAAAAATGATTTTCATTTTTTAAGTCTTGAAATCGATCACGAACTTGTTGGTTGGGTTGTAGAAAATTTAATGAAGAAAAACCTTCTCTCATCTCTATCGAGCACGCCAAATATCATCAGTGCAAAGTTCCCCAAAGGTTCGCTTACCATTTTGTTAGGAGACGCAAGACAATCACTCCCCGCTTATCTAGAAAATCATCCACTCTCTTTCGATGTCATTTACCAAGATGCTTTTTCTCCAAAGAAAAATCCAACTCTCTGGACCGTTGAATGGTTCGAACTATTAAAAAAACACTCACACCAAGACGTCACTCTCTCAACCTACTCCGCATCAGACTCAGTTCGTAAGAGTATGGTTGAGGCCGGTTGGAAGCTGCAGGCCGGAGAAAAGTTTGGCACCAAACGAGCTTCAACTCGTGCTACGATTACGGGATCAACCGACACGGAAATTTTACTACATTTGGGTCGCTGTCCAACTCCTGCCATGACGGATAAAAATATTGAGATGAAATGAAAAACAAACTCTGCGACCTTTTAAAAATCGAATACCCTATCTTCCAAGCGGGAATGGTCTGGGTTTCTGGTGGAAAGCTTGCTGCTGCCTCAGCAAATGCTGGAATCCTAGGCGTGATCGGTGCTGGATCCATGAAGCCAGATCTCCTTGAACAGCACATCCTTAAAGCAAGATCACTGACTCAAAATCCAGAGCGTCTCGCCGTCAATGTTCCATTGCTTTACGAGAAAACCAAAGAACAAATAGACGTCGCTTTAAAAAATGGTATCCGAACTTTTATAACTTCCGCCGGCTCTCCAAAAACATATACTCAGTTTCTTAAGGACCAAGGCTGTATCGTCATTCATGTGACCTCTTCACCTGAATTGGCACTTAAATGCGAAACAGCTGGTGTAGATGCCGTCATTGCTGAAGGCTTCGAGGCCGGAGGCCACAATGGTCGAGACGAAATCACAACGATGGTTCTCATTCCCCAGGTTGTCGATGCAGTAAAAATTCCAGTGATCGCAGCGGGCGGAATAGGAGACGGAAGAACCATGGCCGCCGCTTTCTGTCTGGGTGCCCAAGCTGTACAAATGGGCACTCGTTTCGTGGTCGCCAAAGAATCAAGTGCACACGAGAATTTCAAAAACGCTATTTTAAAATCAGGGCCAGGCAGTACAAAACTGATGATGAAAAATCTTGTCCCCGTCCGCCTGTTGAAGAATAAATTCTTCGAAGAAATCTCTGATCTTGAAATAAAATGCGCCTCAAAAGATGAGCTTGCGGCTCTTTTAGGTCTTGGCCGTGCAAGAGAAGGAATGCTTGAAGGGAATTTGGATCGTGGAGAATTAGAGATAGGACAAATAAGTGGGATGATGAAAGACGTCCCCACCACTCAAGAAATTGTTTCTCGAGTGATGGAAGACTTCGTGAAGGCTAGAAATTTTTAAAGTGTAAGCTTTAAGATGATTCCCATTTGAGTTGTCACAGATAATCCAAACCCCCACATAAGAATTGTCGTAAGTCGGTCGAATCGTTTGTCGACTTGTTCGAATCGTTTATCGACTTGCTCAAAGCGCATGTCCACTTGCTCAAAACGTTTGTCGACTTGTTCAAACTTTCTATCTACCATTTCGAATTGGTGTTTTACGTCTTTGAAAATATCGTGAACACTCTCAAATTCTTTCTTAATTCCTTTAAACTCTCCTCGAAACTCAATGTCCATATGGTGGAAGTGATTGACCTGAGTTTTTAGGGAGAGGATTAGCATATCCTCATTTGAAATTTTTTCTTTTTCTACTTTCGCAAGAATTTCATTACTTTTTTGATTCAACCAATGATCGAAGAATTCATTACCAAACACAATGGACCTCATTGAAGTATCCTCCAGTATTGAAGAATAACTATATCACGTGGATCAACAAGAGTGCCAAATTTTTTAGTTATAAGATTATGAAATCAATAGAAGATTTCAGAAGTTGAAATTCACATGCCACTATTCGAAGAATTAGCGCCCACGCTCCAGGGCCGCAATTCTCTCTTCCAGCGGTGGGTGAGTTGAGAGTAAATTCATCAATGGCTTCTTCGATGAAATCTTCAACGTATTCATCGCCTCATGGGAGTCATCCACTGCTCCAATCTTTTGTTGCAAACGTTTTAAAGCTGAAATCATTTTCTGCTTTCCAGCATACTTCGCTCCGCCGGCGTCTGCTCTAAACTCACGAAGCCTTGAAAAATAGGCGACGACAAACATTCCTAGAAACGAGAAAGCAATTTCAAAAACCATCACTGAGATATGATAGGCAAATCCACTAGCTGCTGGCCGCTCATCATTGTCACGATCCCCTCTCATGGCCTGAGACAGAGCAAAGGCCGCAATTCTTGCAAAGAACATCACAAACGCGTTCACGACACCTTGAATGAGTGCCATCGTCACCATGTCACCGTTAGCAACGTGGGCGATCTCGTGAGCTAGTACTCCCTCTACTTCTTCTTCATTCATTTGTTGAAGAAGACCGCTTGAGACGGCGACGAGGGCATTATTTTTTGAAGGCCCAGTGGCAAACGCATTCACTTCCGGAGACTCGTAAACTCCCACCTCTGGCATCTTCTCAATACCAGCTGATTTCGCGAGGAGATGAACTCGACGAACAAGATCACCATACTGGCCTCGCTCATCAACTATTTTTACCCCCATCATGGTTTTCGCCATGAACTTTGAAAGAAGAAGAGAAATTCCCGAACCAACAAAGCCCCATACCAAACAGAAGCCCATGAGGGCCTCGTAGTTTAAACCTGCCGCTGTGACGTAGTGATTCAACCCCAAAACAGAGGTAACGATCGAAACCGTGACAACAACCAAGAGGTTAGTCAGAACAAAAAGCCCAATTCGCTTAAACATATTTGTCTCCATGGAATGCTTATAAAGATAAAGATGGGGATGGCTTAAGGAATCGTCAAGGTCTCAAAGAGTTATCTCTTCGATATTACATAAATTTCATTGTCACATTTCTACACTCTACTCTTGATGATGAGCGTCTTACTCTGATATGGTTTTTTAAAGTAAGCCTTTGTTCCTGAAATTAAAAGGATTTGTCATGAGTAAACTAATCACCATTCTGGCGCTCGCATTAAGCACGACGGCCTTCGCTGATACAAACTCTATCTTGGAAGAAAACCTCTATTTCAAGGCACAAGAATCTATTCTCTCTCAAAATAAATCACTCAATACAGTGGTAGGATTTTCAACTTTTGAGCAAGACATCTTCATGGATGCTCTAGAAGATCTTGCTATTGAAAAATCACCCGAAGCTCTCAACATCATCGGCACTATAGATCCGGTAAATTTTGGTCCACTTGAAGGGCTACGATTGGCGATCTTAAAAATTAAGTATCAGCGTGAAAATAAGCTACCAGATTCTCTAAAAAATGAACTTTCGACCTTACTCATAGGTGCCAACACAGACATAAAAATCATTTATACGATTGCGGCCTACGAAGAACTTCTCGCGTCTGCTGGAGCTCACGATATTATTGCTCTCGCTAAACAGCACCCTCAGTACAAAGACATTTCAGATGATGCAGAAAAAAAAGTCGTCTATGAGAATGAAATGTTCACTGATCTTGTGTACAAAACTCCAGATGTTACTAGTTACATGAATGGTGAATACGTAAAGAGTGTAAAGATCTTCATGTTCTGTCGCGAAAATCGTCTTTATCAATGCCTGATGATCATGAAAGATATCCACGGCGAGCTTGTTCGTAATACTGACGGATCACTTTGGACTCATAAGTCTCTTGCTTCATCAAAGTATGGTCTTCCAAGCTACTCATCAAACGGAAGCACTCCCACTGGTGTCATGACGATCGATTCAGTTATGCCAGCGGCCGACATGGCCACTTCATTCGGAAAATTCCGCCGCATGGTTTTGGATTTTATTCCTAAATCAAAAGATGAAACTCTTCTTCGCTCCCTTCTCCCTGAGAGTTCACGCGATCAAGAGTGGTGGAAAGAATCTCAAGTCGCTCGTGACATTGGCCGGAACTATCTTCGTATCCACGGAACTGGGAAGATCAATCCTGATAACACGACTCCTTACTATCCGTTTAACCGAACAAGTGGGTGCATCGCTCAACGTGAGAACACTTATGATGGCGTGACTTTTCAAGACCAGCGCGATCTTCTTGATAAAATCATGGCGTCGATGGATCTCCCGACCATTTATGCAAACGAACTCAAGATCAAAGGGATCATCTATATCACTGAGATCGATGATGGACAGGAAGCCGTGAATCTTGAGGCCCTGAACGCCAAAGGCATCCAGTAACTTGCAGACACAAAATCTCCCTCACTACGAGCTTCTCGATTCCGGATTGGGACGGAAGCTCGAAATTATCTCCGGACTTAAAGTTAACCGTCCTTCCCCTCAGGCGATCTGGAAGCCCTTACTTAAAGAAACTGCATGGAACGAGGCCGCCTCAAATTGCATCCGCACCAAAGATGGCGGGGGAAAATGGGAACACAAGAAAGAGCCTAAAGAAGACCTCACTCTCCCTTATAAAATCGATGGTAAGACTCTTCAATTCAGGTTGAAATTCACCTCTTTTGGCCACTGCGGAGTTTTTTTTGAGCAAGTTCCGGTTTGGGAAGCTCTCTACCGTGAAGTCAAGGCCCTCAAAGAACACCTAGGCCGTGCCCCAAAAGTTGCAAATCTCTTTGGCTACACTGGATGTGCGAGTCTTGTGATGGCCGCGGCCGGTGCAGAGGTCTTTCATGTGGATAGCTCAAAAGGTGTTTTAGACTGGGGACGAGAATCGCAAACTCTCTCAAAGCTTGATCCTAAAAGTATCCGCTGGGTTCAGGAGGACGCGCAGGAATTTTTACGACATTCATTTAAAAAGAATTTTACCTATGATGGGATCCTTGCTGATCCACCGAGCTGGGGCCACGGAGTAAAAAAAGAAGTCTGGGATTTTGAAAAACACATCCATCTTTTGACCGATACCATTCTCTCAGTTCTCAACCGTGAGAACAGTTTTCTTTTTCTCTCGAGTCACACCCACGGTGTTCAGCCTGAGGCCCTCCGTAATATTATTTTTGATAGGCGTTGGAAATCCATTGAACCTGGAGAGCTTGGGGTTAGACACCAAAATGATTCCAGAATTTTGCCGGCGGGAATTTTTGTTTTAGCGAAGTCTTATTCTTGAGTAAACTTTTCGAAGTAAGCCTCATCCATACTAGGTACAATCTTTTTAAAATACTCGATCATGAAGGAACGTTTATTATTTAAAAGACCATCCTCACTCGACCATTTTTTTACTTGTGAAGCAAAGCCCTTTGTCATTATCCATCCAAACATTTCCGCCTTATCCTCTTCCTCTGCAGTCAGAGCATATCGGCTCACAAATCCAGATTTTAAGTGACCCGTATTTCTGAATCCTCCAGCGCAGGAATAAACTATTTGTCCCCCTTCCTTGTAGGAGAATCCATTTGGATTTAATCCCGTCCAATTCGCATCTCTGTATCTCATACTTCCATCAATCTTTTCTTCGATGTAGTGAAAAAATTCGTGGTGAACTCGCTCCTCCATTCCCACATCACATTCAAGGTCATTATTATCTGCATAAATAAGACTGCCCGTAGATGGAAGAGGCATCGCTTTTCTTAATTGATTTGAGACGAGGAGATCTTTCGCAAAATAGATCTTTTTAAGTTTTACGGCCTTGAATAAATTCTTCGGATAAAGAGATAGTGAGGCCAAAGTTATATTTGCTATTTTTTTTAAACGAGCAACATCTTGAGGTGAATTTTCAAAATATTTCCAAGAACCGTCACCAGCTTCATTTGCCCATTTGGCCTCTAGACCCAAACTCTTTAGTTTATGACCTATAGCCTTTTTTAGTGATTTGAGATTTTTAATTTGTGGAAATAAATCCGGATAAGGAGCATGGGCCGGACAATTTTGGGCAAAACTATCTTGGGTCATGGGCAAAACCTGGCGGGCGAGTTCAATGGATTCTAATTGAGCAACAGGAACGCCAGCGGAACAGGTTTCATCATCTGATCCATACGCCAGTGAGAACAAAACAATGTAAATCAGAAAGCTCCATTTCATGGGTTACATATCGGAACAATGTGCTCAGGAATTGAGTGACTATTTTTTCGTCAGACTTCCCTGGCGAAACCATTCGGTTAGAACGGCCGAGGTGGCCGCTGCCACGTTCAAGCTCTCCACTTCACCACTTCCCGGAATGGAGAGAAGAGCATTCATCTTTTTGAGCATCGGTTGCGAGAGTCCCTCTCGTTCTGCGCCTAAAAAGAGAATGGTTTTTTCTGGAAACTTGGTTTCGAAAAGAGATTTCCCATCATGACTTGAAGTCGCAAAGAATTGGTAGCCCTGTTTTTTAGCGAGATCAAAAACGTCAGACCATTTATCGATATGAAGGGCGGGAACACTTTCAGCTCCGCCTTCTGCTGTACGAATCGCCGATGAGCTTGAAGCGACTGGCACTTTTGCCTCATAGATAATGCCGGAAACACCGTAATGGGCCGCGGTTCTCATGATGGCACCCAAGTTATGGGGATTTTCAACTTCTTCCAAGGCAAGGATCAAGCGCCGACCTTCGCCTTCAAGGATTTCAGTTAATAAAGGGGCCTTCTTCGTTTTTACAACAAGAACGATGCCCTCATGATGAGTGGATTTTGACACAGTCTCAAGCTCCTCAGGAGTCACCACATGATAAGCGAGCTTATGATCCACACAGTGACGAATGATTTTTTTAAACTCGAAGATTCCATCCTGAGTCGTGTACGCACGAATAATGTCCAAAGGACGCTTTTCTAATAGGGTGAGGGCCGCGTGACGGCCGTAGACCCTCATTTCCTGGTTTTTTTTAGCATGTTTCATGTCTGGCCTTTTACCATGTGCATCTTTTCGTGTATAGACTCTTCATGAATCATTTCACAGGCTATCTCGCCATTCATCAATTGGAAGAGGAACTTGAGCGCGAGCTCGAGCTCAAAAAAATTCCTGTGAAGATGAAGAAAGATCGCCTCTTTTTGGTGGAGGGTGATGCTCCTGACATGATCTGGGCACAGGTCACGGCCAGAAATCTTCAAATGATTGAGATCACCTCAATCGGTGACGGGGCCAAGAAACTTAAAGCTCTTGGAAGAAACTGGGGTCTTTTCACAGTGGATCATCACCGCAGGGCCCAGCTCATTCAAGATGAACTTCCGAAGATCAATAAAAAACCAATCCCCTTTCGCCACCCTCTTCCAACTTCACCGATGGGGTTTTGGACCTTGTGGGAACCTAATCTCATGATCGCGACTCAAGACACGAATAATCCATTTGCCTTAGGCGAGATGGATTTTCAGGAAGACAAGATCATGCCGCCATCGCGGGCCTACCTAAAACTTTGGGAGTTCTTCACACTCTACGCGCCTGAAGAAATCAGTGGTGGGCGCTCTATTGATGTGGGTTCTTGTCCCGGTGGTTGGACATGGGTGCTTCGAACTCTTAATTTTGATCAAACCATTTCTGTTGATAAAGCTCCGATTGAGAAACGGATTATGGATTTAGGTCAAATTGATTTCAAAAAAGAGAGTGCCTTTGGTCTTGATCCCAAAGAAATTGGGGAGCTTGATTGGTTCTGCTCAGACATCATTTGCTATCCAGAGCGGCTCTTGAATCTCGTAAAGAGATTCTTGGATCACGGCAAAGTAAAAAACTTTGTCTGCACGATTAAATATCAGTCAGAAACAGACTGGGAGAATACACTAAAATTTTTGGACATTCCAAACTCGCGGATTGTGCATCTTCATCATAATAAGCATGAAGTAACTTGGTTCTTGAAAGGGGCAAATTCGTGAAATACTACAACGCTGAAAAACCGGTCCGTTTAAAACTCACAAGGGACGTGGTGAAGCACCTCAAGCGAGGAAATCCCTGGGTTTTTTCAGATGCGATTGAAAAAGTAAAAGTTCCTGAAGGGTCATACGCCATTCTCTCTTCACACAAAAATGAAGTTGTTGCTCACGGTTTTTATTCTCCCTCCATTAATCTTTCTTTCCGGGTTTTAAACATCGGTGATAAAAAGTTTAATGATGCAGAAGTTGTGACTCGTTTGAGACGGGCCATTTCCATTAAAAAGCATCTCCTGACTTTGGAGAATAAGTGCTTTCGCATCCTCAATGGCGAGGGTGATGAACTCCCGGGAGTTGTCGCCGATTACTATCAGGGGACTGTTGTCTTAAAGCTCGATGGGCCGGCCTCAGAAAAATTCTGGGTCAAAGAAGAGCTCGCCAACTACTTCATGGAGCAGAGTGAAATTCCCGTGAAATGTGTCTACTTCAAGCGAAAAAATAAGGAAGAAGAAAAAGGCATGATCCTCTCCGGTGAATCGGAAACTCTGACTGACCATGAATTTCTTGAGCACGGGGTGAAATTTAGAACCAACATTGTCGACGCTGCCAAAACTGGATTTTTTCTTGATCAACGAGAAAATCGAAACTTCATTCGTTCTGTTTCAAAAGATAAAACTCTTCTGAATCTTTTTGGTTACACAGGAGGCTTCTCCGTTTACGCGGGCCTTGGTGGAGCTTCTAAGGTCACAACTGTTGATATCGCGGCCAATGCTATTCTTGCTTCAAAACTCAATTGGCGCATCAATCTTCTTTCACCAGAACTTCACGAAGGAATCTGTGAAGACGCCTTTGCGTTTGTGGAACAGGCCATTACGTCAAAAAAATTGTGGGATATTGTCATCACAGATCCTCCTAGCTTTGCTCCCAATCATAAGGCAGTAGAAAGTGCTGAAGAGGCCTACACAAAAATTTTTGCTGATTCGCTTCGTCTCGTGAAAGATGGTGGATTCTTCGCAGCATCAAGTTGCTCAGGCCATATTAGTTTTGAGAAGTTTCTCGAAATTGTTCAAGAGGCCCTCTCAAAATCGCGCAGACGTGGAAAAGTGCTTTTGATCCGCGGACAGCCGGAAGATCACCCCTTCCCTTTTGCACTCCAGGATATGCGCTACCTGAAATTTGTCTATCTCCAAGTTTTTAAGGACGTATGAATGAGCAGGAACTTCTAAGCCAGTATGCCGAGTCTCATCAGCACCCTCTGAACAAAAAAATTCACACGATTTGTGTGCCGATTATTTTCTTATCAGTTATCTCAATGGTGTTTTGGTTTGTTCCTTTATGGGCCTTTGCTGTTACCTTGGGTGCGATCATGGCCTACTACTACAAGAATCTTCGCAGTGTCTTTTTTCCTATGCTCGGGTTCATAATTCTTTGCTGCGGAATCATCGCTCTTTTAAGTTCAGTACCCTCTTTTCTCTGGATCCAAGTCGTCTTATTCACGGCCGGATGGATTGGGCAATTCTGGGGTCACAAAATTGAAGGCAAGAAACCATCTTTTTTTGATGATATCTTTTTTCTTCTAGTGGGACCGGGATGGGTTATGCACAAGCTTAGAACGAAGTGAGCTTAATGGGACTCTTTGCTTGATAGGCGTTTGAAATTCATCCAGATCTGAGATTTTAAAAACTCTAAATCCATTTTGATGAACTCAGCAGCACGAACATAGATATCCACGATATCAAGATGCTTTTGATTATCTGTTTCCAGAAAAATATTCTCCAGTGGCACGAAAGGTAAAAGCTCTCTGATCTGAGGAGAGTTATCAATCGATAACCCGAATGAAAAATAACTTTGAGGATGAAGTCTCAGCATGTCTCGCATCAGCTGTTCATTGCCGCGGTAATCATGAAAAATCCACGGAGTCGTGGCCTTGCGTTTTTTTAAGAAGCTTAAAAAATCAGAACCTCCACGTACATTATGAATGATGAGTGGAAGATTACATTTCTCTGCTAAATTCCAGTGCCACTCAAAGAGGGATTCTTGAAGAGCGAGTGTTTCAGGGATTGTGCGATCAATTCCTGTCTCGCCAATGAAAGCAAGCTTTCCGGAACTCGCGAGCTTTTCAACAAGACCCTTAAAGGTTTCGATCTCGTCTTCTGAATACTCTTCAGTCCACCACGGATGAACACCAGCAGAGGTAAAGTCTCCAATGGGGGCCTGTTTAAGCAGTTCGTCCATTGAGAGGCAAGAGACTGCTGAAGTCCCCTCGGGAGGAGACCTGCGGTGAGTATGAATATCAAGATAAGGCGCGCTCAAAATTTTAGTTGCAGAAGATGCTATGGTTTACGGATCTGATGCGAGCGTTGACGGTTGTCGGATAAATGTTTTGAAAATCATAGCCATGTGGAAAAACGTTCATTGTGACAAATCGATTTTCAGAAGCGCCACCTTCCAGATTCATGTAAACGCTGCCAGAACAGAAGGCAAAATTATTATTGTTATTCGAGGCGGTGACTTGAACGTAGGAGATATTATTATAAACATAAGGGAAAACTGGAAAATGGGGCTCGTACTGAGCAAAGACAGAGAATGAAGTCATCAAAAGCATAAGCATAAAATATTTTTTCATAAAAAACCCCTTTTATGCTATTTAACCAAGGACCGTTTCTCTGTGTCTACAACCAAAAGGAAATCTATGGATTTCACTCCTAAGGCCATCGAAGACTACTGCATCGAACACTCAACCAGGCCTTCTCAAATAGCCAAAGACCTTCAGTCCCACACGCTCGCCTCAGTTCATGGCAGCAATATGCTCATTGGAGAGTTAGAGGCTTCGGTCCTAAGTTTTCTTATTCGTTTAGGTCGCGTAAAAAATGTTTTGGAGTTTGGGACCTACACCGGCTACTCGGCACTCATCATGGCAGAGCAAATCCCTCACGATGGAACAGTGACTACGGTGGATTTGAATCCTGAGACTTGCAAAATTGCAGCTGAGTTTTGGGCGAGATCCCCAAATGGAAGAAAAATTCGTCAAATTTTAAGGCCTGGTCTCGAGGCGATCAAAGATCTTGATGGAAAATTTTATTTGATCTTCATTGATGCTGATAAAAATAATTATTTAAATTATCTCAAATGGAGTCTTGAGCACCTCTCCGACAATGGCCTGATCGTTACAGATAACACTCTCTGGTCGGGAAAAATTTTACAAGCGGGTCTCGATAAACAAACCGATTCGATCCGCGCCCATAATGATTTCGTGAGAGACCTCGTAGGTTACAAGAAAACTCTCCTGCCCA
>JBBQGK010000018.1:0-43893 GCA_038322885.1 Bacteriovoracales bacterium
GATGCAAAAACAGATTAGTTCAACTCCTACTCTGAAGACTCTTGTTGACGTCCATATGACAGAAACTGGTGGGCAGGTGCTCGTGGCGCAAATTCGCGGACTAGGAACTAAGGATTCTGCCGGCTACGAAATCATGCGCGAGCGACTCCAGAGAGCGATCCAGAGTATTGAACCTGGAGCACAGATTTCTGAAACCCTAAAACTTGGTAACAAAACTCCATTTTCCCAAACTCAATGGATGATCGATATTAATAAGCTTAATCGTAAACAGGTCGATGCGATCGTTTCCGCTTTGGATTTTGGACAAGAAGTGCCTAAGTCTACGGGGAAAATTACTGTGGTCAAAGGTGCTTCGACAGGTGTTTCATCACAAGAAATTGCCGAGGCCAAAAAGCGAGCAGATGATTTAAAACTCCGTTTTTTTAAATATCGAGATTCATTAGAAGTTATTCGAAACGGTCCAAGTGCCGAAGGAAAAAAACTTCTTGAAGATGTAAAAGAAGCTGAGATGAGGGTACTAGAACTTAAGCTCAAATCCGGGGTTATTTCGACCCCTGCAAAACCAAAACCCAGTTACGATAGTGCTGCTTAAATGGATGGCCTATGCTGCCGAATTTAAGGTGGGATAGGTCATATTCCGAGTATTTTTCTAAACCACTTGAGCCTTAAACATTCTCTCCTTAGTAACCGATAAGCTTCATAGCGAGGAACCTATGAAAGCTATTCTTTTAACTCTGATAATTTTATTTTCCATAAACGTACAGGCCGAGCTTTTGAGTTACAAAGAATTCTCCGCGCTTTCAAACACACAGAAAGAATTCGTATTGATTGAATACAAAAATTTTCTTGCTCAATATCCAATGCCGATTGAAACAGAAACCGATGCAGTTACAAGGTTAGATTTTCTTTCTAAATTTATCGAAGCTCACGCAGCTGGCGATTATAATTGTTTCTTTGCCGGCTGGCCGAGCAAGAGTGTGCGAGTTGGTGCGAGATCTATTTGTTCTTCGCCGTCTAAAACGAACTCAGACTATCAGGCAAAAGCCTCTCAATGCGGAAGCGGCTCAATGCTTTGTCAGCCGATTCTCTTTGGCGACGTTGGATGTATTTCTGCTTCATCTCCTTCTCAGAAAAGCCTAGCGTTCTCAAGTTGCGAGTCAAAATTTAAGACGTCTGGAAAATCACTTTCAGACATCGTGGCAGGATTATCTGATCCGACTAAAGCCGCGGCAGCTGAGGAAGTGTTTGGGCTAGTGGCAACCGTTTGTAGCACAGGTGCTCAGGCCACAAAACCGATGTGTAGTTCTTTAAAAAATAAGGTTGCTGCGATTAAGAAAATTAAGCCTGCGGTTGCTACTTCTGCTGCATCAACAACTTCATCGCCAGCAACGACAGCCACGCCTGGAGCGACTGGTGATAGTACGTCTGGGGCTGCAATAACGCCTACAGCGAGCAGTGCTATTTCAGCGGCCGGGACACTTGCTGCTACGACTCTTATTAAACCAGTCGGTCCCAAAGTCGACTGCGATCCAGCTGCTGCTCAACCAGGCGGAGTCTCCGCTGCAGGCGACCCCATTCTTGCTGTTTGTGGAAGACCAAATCCAGACACTCTCAATATTCCCAAAACGATGGCCGAACTTCAGCCGCTTCTCGATCAATACGGAGTTGAGATTGCAGCAGGACAGACACCGGAGATTGAAGATATCAGAAAATTTCTAGCTGAATTGAAGCGCTTTCCAAGTGCTCTCTACACAGACGCAAAGTCGAGAGGGGCAAAGATACGACTCATCGTTGGAACTGGAGTGACAGACGATCCTACGTTCAAACCACTCACTCCACCAACAAGTAACGGTGTCGCTGGTACGGAACGTTCATGGTCTGATACCCCTGGCGTCGGTGGAGCGATCTATTCACGTCCACAAATACCCACAAGAATCGTCGTCAATCACCTCTACAGTGAGCACGGATCTAGAAGTCTCGTCATGCATGAACACATGCACACTCTCGACTTCATGTTTATGGAAAAAGGATTTTCTAAGTCGCGAGCTTGGATTAATCTTCGGGCAAACGACAAGATGATTAAACTCATGGACACTTTTGATAAAAATACGACCCAACCACATTACTGCAAAGACAATTCGGAAGAAAGTTTTGCTGAGACGTTTGCTTATTACAATGGCTGCCAAGAAGCTAAAGATCAGATTAAGGCCTATCTCCCGGAACTCGCCACTTATTTAGAAAGTTTTTCTGTGGATAGTGCTTGTTCTGCGGAGCCCGCTCGCTGTCCTGGAAAATAAATTATCTTTTAAATAAACTGGTGGAACCTGAACCTTCACGGATAATTTCAGGTTCCCCTGTTGTCCAATCAATGATAGTTGTGGGTCCCAAAAATTCTGCTTCTCCAGGATCAATAATTAAATCGATCATTGATCCCAGGGCATCTTCGATCAAAGCGCTGTAGATAAAGGTCGCATCCTCTTCTCCCAGCATGTCTTGGGTTACGTGAGTACAAATAAGAACCTCACCATGAGTTTCAAGAAGCTTTTGGCAAAGTACTGAGGGAGAAAAGCGGATTCCTACCTGGTGATCCACCTTCGAGGCCTTAAGCCACTTAGTGATTTTTTTCTGGGACTCAAAAATGAAAGTGTAGGGACCTGGGATGATTTTTTTTAAGATCGAAAAAGCGCCATTTCCTATGACTGCAATTTCCATCGCCTTCTGAAAACTGGAACACATGATGGTGAAGTGTTTGGTATTTTCGACATGACGAAGACGATAGAGTTTATCAACACCCTCCTTATGGAAAGGTGAGGCACAGGCAACCCAGTTTGTTTCAGTGGGAAAGCAAACCAGCCCTCCAGAATTGAGCACTCTTGAAGCTCTCTGAAGAATGCGTTCATCAGGATTTTTTTCGAAAACATACTCAATCATAGAAACTCTTTTTAAACGATCAAACTGATAAACTGAAGGTAATAAAAAAAGCCTTCACGAGGAAGGCTTTTCTTTTAAACAAATTAAATTCTAGACTCTCTTAAGCTCCGCTCACCGTCATAACAGTTCCGAGAGATTTAGAACGTCTTTCAAAGAAGTTTTGATTCTCTTCTCTTTCAGATTCTTCTTTGCAAAGAATGCACATCTCTGAAGTAGGACGAGCGATCAGGCGCTGATAAGTAATGGGGTCACCACAATCATCACACATTCCGTAAGCTTCAGTTTCAACCTTGCTTAACGTTTTCATAATTTTTTTATAGTAGAGACTCTCTCGATTCGAGAAACGCATATCTGCCGCGAGGAGGATATTGTCGTTTGCTGAATCAACTTCGTCCTTGGCCCCAGTAATGGAGTTATTTTCGTACTCGGCTTTTTTAAGTTGAAAATTAGTTCTGATACGCTCTGCTTCACTTAGAAGTTTATCGCGAAGCATGGTTATCTGCTTATCGGACAAGTGACTGTTGAGTCTAACTGCCATCGTGGGCTCCTTGGTGTCAGGGCGAGATCACTCGCTCTACTTGGTATTTGGTATTGAAAATTAAAACAGGCTGACAAAATAAAGCCAATGTCTAAAAATTGACAAAGCCCCGTTTTAACTAACATTTGCTTTCAAGATTGAAATTGAATGTAAGAAGCCCACGGGTTCCTAACAGTTGGAGCATTTTCGGAGTGGTTGGTAGGGGCAAAAAATGACGTTTTTTTGACGGTGATTTTTACTCACGAAATTTCAAAGCGAACTTATAATAAAAAAATGGAAATATTTTCTCACTCAATTCTCTCGATCATTCTTTTTATATTCACCATCATCACACCTCTGGTTTGCGTCTTCGTAGCTTTGAAATTACCAAAAGATAGACTCACTCTAAAACCCATCATGATTGTCATTGGCCTACAATTATTTACCACCGGACTTGGATACATGACCTTGCATAGTGGAGGGATCGAAGAAGATAAAGTTGAAAACATAGTCGATAAAAAATATCTCTCAAGTCATGAATCCATGGCGGAGATCATGGTGGGGCTTACGACTCTCGCTACCATTCTCTCAATCACAACTTACTTTATGGTGTCTGCACGAAGATCACCTTTACTTGTTGTTGCTGCAACCTTGGGTCTAGTGTCTTCGAGTGTTGGTGTGATGGTTTATATGAATGGCAAACTCGTCACCGAGGTCAAGGAGGACACTCCGGGGTATGATAGAAAATCCCATTCGATGAATAAACTTCCGGGTAACTTTTCCGTAGATTCATCAGTTAATGAGAGCCTCAATAAAGATGAAAACGACTACGGCAATGAAGGTGACGATAATCTCGAAGACGATGATAAGCAGGAAGACTAATGGCCTGAATCACATCGAATCATTTTACGATTTCAATAACGATGTGATTAAATTCCTTTTTCCATTCTTCGTAAAACTGTCCGGTACCAGGTCCGCTGAAGCCGGCATGAACTTTTACGACCTCATGTTTACGATTTAAAAAAAACGTCGTTGGAAAGGAGATGAAATTCTTAAGGCCTTTGATCTTTTCCATCGGCTTATCTTCAGCCGTAGCTCCTGCCATGAGGAGTGTGTAGGGAACTTTTTTTTGCTTCTTAACTTTTTTGAGTTGGGCCACTGCCAAGGGTGCTTCAAGTGAACGTTCAAAGGCTAAAGCAATAATTTCAACTCCACGAGATTTGTTATTTTTGTACCAAGGAATAAGGTAGTTCATTTCATCCATACAATTCGGGCACCATGAGCCAAACAGTTGAACAATCACGGCCTTGTTTTTGAACTTTGGATCCTTTAAGGTCCAGAGTTTTCCTTTCAAGTCTGGGAAAGTGAATTCTAGTCCTGCGAGTTCAGTTTGCTTATAAGGATCGGGTAATTTTGCCGTCGGATCCAACTTTCCCGAGATCTTCAACTTATAGTTCGTCAAAAGTGATGCTTCGATACTACCGTCTTTAATTGTGCCTTTGATGAGATAGTTAAACATTCCATCAAAGCTCGAGGCAACAAAATCGTTGGCCGAAACCCTGCCTTCGAAATAACGATAGTCGCCCGTAGGAGTGAGAAGACTTCCACTGACTTTTTTATCTTTCTGTTTAAGAGTCAAAACTCCCGGACTTTTATTCCCATCTTCATCAATAATCTCGACAGAATAATTTCCAGTAAAATCGGCAGAAGGTTTAATGCCGTCATTCGAGAAAGTCTCACTGGTTCCCGCAACTCCGTGGAGTGCAGTCCTCATAATAGGATTTTTATTATGGCGAACGAGGTATCCGCTTAGAGATCCAAGCGTATTCTGGTTAAGCTCCATCGTGATTTCGTAATCCTGAATTGGGATAGTAATTTCATCGTCTTTTATTGTGATATTTTTGAGAGGAATCTTTTCTGCCCCATTTTCAATAGTTCCGGTCAGAATTTTGCCCTTCCATGCAAAATTGATGATGAATGGGACTGCTGCATGGCTGGTTTTGAGTTCAAAAAGCCACGGCCCAGCGTTTAATTTCTTGGTTGCCGCTACTGAAGTAGCTGTAATAGTCACAAAAAAACCCAATGATAAAAATAATCGCATCATATGCTTTAACCCCTTACGGTGATTTGGTAATATGATCATCCAATCTAGGGATTTTGTCACGTCATCGGAGGAAAGATGAAGCAGTTCATCATGGGCCAGCGCTGGATTTCTGAATCAGAGCCAGAATTGGGTCTTGGTGTGATCATTGAGGTCGAAGGAAAGACTGTTACCTGTTTTTTTCCAGCTACCAAAGTAGATCGCCGTTATGGTGCCCAGACCGCACCTTTAAGAAGAATACATTTTGTTGAGGGTGACGAAATCAAAAGTCAGTCCGGCGAAACTCTCGTGGTTGAATCATCCGTCGTAAAAGACGGAATTGTGACTTATACGGGCCAGGGAAAAACCATCATGGAATCCCAGCTTGCTGATACCTTGTCATTTTCTAAACCCGAAGAGAGGTTGTTCGCCGGAAATATTGATTCCAACGAACTTTTCAGACTACGCTACGATGTTCTCTTAAATCAGAGAAAGCTTTTTATCTCTCCGATTCGTGGTTTCTCAGGACCTAGAGTTTCTCTCATTCCTCACCAGATGTATGTTGCTAGCGAAGTCTCTCGTCGAGCCCGCCCTCGGGTTTTACTCGCCGACGAAGTTGGACTTGGAAAAACGATTGAAGCGGGACTCATTCTTCACCACCTAATATTGACTGGGAGAGTGGAGCGGGCCCTGATCCTCGTTCCAGACTCACTTGTCTACCAGTGGTTTGTAGAAATGCTCCGTAAATTCCAGATGAGCTTTGTCACAATCAATCACGACTCAAAGCTTGAGCGTGGCGAGCGTCCGTTTGAGGATGCGCAACTTTTTGTCGCCTCGACAAAATTTTTGATGAAAGAAGATTGGCTCATGGAACAGGTACTTGAAGCGAAATGGGATTTATTAGTCGTGGATGAGGCCCACCAGTTGCGTTGGGCGCCGGATAATTCATCCCCTGAATATGATTTTGTTGCTGCCCTTGCGAAGGATACTCCGGGTGTTCTCCTTCTCTCAGGAACTCCAGAAATTTTGGGTCTTGCTGGCCACTATGCCCGCTTACACTTACTTGATTCAAACCGCTTTCACGATTTTAATTCATTCGTTGAAGAGACCATGGCCTACAAGCCCATTTCGGAGCTCGCGACAAAGCTCATCTCACAGAAGCCTCTCACAGCGACTGATAAAAAAACCTTGAAGGAAAAGATTAGTGTGGATGCTGATGCATTAGGGAGAGAAGAAGCATTGCAGATGCTCGTTGACCGTCACGGAACAGGGCGTGTGTATTTCAGAAATACCAGAAAGACGATGGCCACCTTTCAGGAATTTTTTCCTAAACGTATTTTTACGGCGCATCCACTTTCGATTTCTAAAACAAAAAATCCCGAAAAGAAAATCTTTGAAGCGAAGGCCGACTGGCTTGCGGGATTTGTTGAAAAAGTGAAAGGACAAAAGATTCTCCTCATTTGCCATGATAAAGATGTGGTGATTGATCT
Source organism: Bacteriovoracales bacterium (assembly GCA_038322885.1). Lineage (GTDB taxonomy): Bacteria > Bdellovibrionota > Bacteriovoracia > Bacteriovoracales > Bacteriovoracaceae > Peredibacter. Next base: position 7,019 of record JBBQGK010000018.1, read on the forward strand.
CGAGAAAGCACTCAAGGAAAAATCGACGGCAAAAGTCGCATTTTTTCATTCGGGCATGAATCTCATGAACCGTGATAGACAGGCGGTTTACTTCGCTGATCCAGAGGGAGCAGATATTCTTCTCTCAACTGAGATTGGTTCAGAGGGGAGAAATTTTGAATTTGCTCAACACCTGATCCTCTTCGATCTTCCAAAACTTCCGGATCTCCTCGAGCAGAGGATTGGTCGTCTGGACCGCATAGGTCAGAAAAATGATATCAAGATTCACGTTCCTTACATGGAGAAATCAACCGAAGAGCTTCTCATGCGTTGGTACAACGAAGGACTCGATGCCTTTGAGTCTTCGCCCCGCGGAGCGACTGAGCTCTATGCCACCGTTCGAAGCGAACTTCTGGCCCTTACTACTAGAACCGACGAGGGTGATTATCCGGAAAAAGATTTTCAGAAATTTCTTGAGATGACGAAATCTCTTCATGAGGAAATAGAGTTGAAGCTTGAGGAAGGTCAGGATCAACTGGTCGAGATCAATTCATTTCACCATGGTCGAGCGATGGAGTTCGTTAAAGAACTCAAAACCGCCGATGAATCAGTTGATTTAAGAGACTTCATGGTCAACCTCTGGGCCCAGCTTGGAGTTGACGTTGAAGATATGAATGATCCATTCACTTTTCTTATTCGTGCTGGAGATAACATGTATCTTCCCCATTTTCCAGGACTGGAAAGTGAGGGGATGACTGTGACGTTTAAGAGAGAAAATGCCCTCAAATTTGACGACATGACTTTCCTCACTTGGGATCACCCTATGGTTGTAGGAATCATGGATTTCATTTCCTCAAAGGAAATGGGCAATGTGACCATTGCGAATTGGAAGAGCCCTTCAAAAGAGAGTTTTCTCTTTGAAGGCTATTATCTCTTAAGTGCGATTGGAGAAAAAAAACTCCAACTTCAGAAATGGTTTCCGCCGACTCCACTGCGAGTTCTCTTGAATGCGAAGATGGAAGATATGACGACAAAAATACCTAAGAAATTTATTGATGAAGGCACTCAGTCCCTTGATCACGAAAAACGGGCACAGTTAAAAGAGCTTCCGAAAGACTTCATCAAAGAATGTATAAAGCGTGGCAAGGATCTTTGTGTCGCTCGTGCCAAACAGTACAAGGACAAATTCAGAGAAGACATGTTGAAGTCCATGGACTCAGAAATTCAACGACTCGAGTCTCTGCGTAAGGTGAATCCGACAGTCTCTGAAACTGAAATCCTACTCTTGCGATTTAATAAAACTCAAATGCTCAAGGCGATGGACAAGGCCGAACTCTCTCTTGATTCCATTCGACTTATTATTAACTAGGAAAAAAAGATGAACCTTATTGAACTTGAAGACAGCACAATCTTTGACGTGATCGAAAAAGAGCCTCTCGTTTTTATCGATTTCTACGCCAGCTGGTGCGGTGCCTGTCGTATCGCTGCTCCTATGTTCACCCGTGTTTGTGCCGAAGAGGGTGTTAAGATTTTCAAAATCGATGTCGAAAAAAATCCAAAGATTAAAGAGATGATCGAGCTTCCCGGATTACCTTCAGTAGGTTGTTTTAAAAATGGAGAACCTCTGGATCTCGTCAACGTAACCAAAGAAGAAGCTTTTCGAGAATTTGTACAAAAGATGAAGGCGTAGCTTATGGATGTAAAATCAGTGAAGGATCTGGCCCAAAAATATTCTGTGGATGAATTGAATCGTTTTGCGGATGAATTCGAGGGGAGTGGTGTCGCCCCTGTGAAAACCCAGGATGATGCCGGTGAGCAGATGAGTGATTACCTGCAAGCGGCCGAACTTCGTAACTATCTCGATCAGGGCATGGATATGACGGCTGCACTTCGTGAATTTTCTAAGCGCATCCGAGGAGTCCTTACGTGAACATAAAAATCCGTCCAGGTCTCTTGTTCGACATTCAAATCATCGCTGAATACCAAGTTAAAATGGCGTGGGAAACTGAGACCATGAAACTCGATCCACCAACAGTGGATAAAGGTGTTGCCGCTGTTTTTGATGATCCTTCCAAGGGGAAGTATTGGCTTGCTGAGGTTGATGGAAAGGTCGTTGGCTGCCTTCTGACAGTTCCTGAATGGAGTGATTGGAGAAATGGAACGGTTCTTTGGATCCACTCCGTTTATGTTCACGAGGATTTCAGAAAGCACGGAGTTTATAAATCACTGTACCAACACCTCAAAACGATGGTTCAAGAATCCAAGGAATTAAGAGGCCTGCGTTTGTATGTTGATAAGAGCAACGTGAAGGCCCAGAAAGTCTATGAATTGCTGGGGATGAGTGGAGAGCATTATCATTTATTTGAGTGGATGAAGTGATCTTTGGAAGTAAACCTTGAGCGAGGGAGAGAACAATGGTGGGATGTGGGAAAATTTTGTGAAGAATTCAGAAGTGGTTTAGGTTTCTGGTTCTGGTGAAATTTATGAACTTTTTTGGAGTTCCACACCCTCGGCTCAAGTCTATATTTGCAGGCCCTATGCCATCTTTCACACAGGCTAAATCATTAAAATAACATATCGTTCTGGTCGGGATTGGTGCCAAAAGGTATTTGAGGGCCAAAAGAGCTCCAGGGGCCATTTGACCTTAAGAGAAATAAAAAAAGCCCGGTTTCCCGAGCTTCTTTTAAAATTTTAACTAACCTTGCAGGAGAGAGAACCTTGAGATTTTCTGGTGGGGTTTGTTGTGAGAAAAATTTGACTGGTTGGGTCTCATTTTCCTGGGATATTTTTTGAACTTTTTTGGAGTTCATCCCCCTGCTTGATATCTACTAAGCAACTCACATGCCATTTCAAAAAATTTGGTAAGCGATCAAAATAATATGTTTATACTTTGTGCCAAAACAAATTTTATCCTAGTCACTTTTCCCCGTAGCAAATATAAATTCGGGGAATAAAGTGTCAGAAAATATGCTGTGAGGATATGTAAGTTATGTGATGTCAAAAAGTTAACTGAGTCAAAAATTCTGAATAATGATAGATATGATATTTTCTTTAATCAATGCTCAGAAAGACCTGCTCCACATCTGCCCCATTGCTTGAGTCAATTTGAACCTGAGGGATAGAAGAAATTTCACTGGAATTGCCTTTCAATTTTTTTACGATACTCGCCATTTCTACTCTCTCTCCTGATCGCAATGAAAGTGTTGTGGAGTAGGTTTCACTTTCCTGAGGTGAAGTGGGTATTGCGGCACCAATTAAAACCGGCAGCGCAAGCTTTCTAACTTCTATTGATATTTCATAGTGGTTTGGATTGATATAGTTACACTTTCCTTTTATGACATCGAGGTTTGCCTTTAACTCAAACTCTCTGATGGTCGTAATTTGGATGGTATCTTTGGATTCATTGGTTGTGGTGGTTTGAGTTAATTGAGGTTTTTGATCTAAAGAGCCATCGATTACAGTATTTTGCAAACTTCTAATTTTTTCGACTTTAAGTTTGCACGGATCTCTTTTAGTTTCTGCAGTCGAATATGTGATCGAGACTGATGGATCCAGATTTCTTAAATATGACTGAATAAGTTCTCGTCTGTGTTCACGCATTTGAATGACAAGACAGGCCTCTTCTTCAGAAACCTGATCAGAGGGCAGTAAAATGCTTTTTGCACGCGCTCGGTTTGTTTGCATCCTTTCAACGGAGCTGTAACAGTATTTCTCGATTGAAGAAACCTGGGCGATAACATTGAATGTAAAAAGGGCAAGCCACCAAATCATGAATCGATTATACTGAATAAGAATGGATAATGAACTGACTTATACAAGTGCTGATGGAAACACCGTTTTCACCAGCCGTTTTTTAAAGAACAGGGGAACCTGCTGCAAGTCAGCTTGTTTGCACTGTCCCTTTGGTTTTACCTTGAAAAAGCTTGGGCTTCAATTTCGAGAAGCATCTGAGAATGATGCCGTTGAAATCGAAACGATTATGCAAGAATCTGGTCAGGCACCTGCGGACTGGAAACCATTTCTTCCAGGGCACATACGATTTATTGAAATTAAGGGACAGACCTGCGGTGTTTTTTTGAAGAACAATCTGGTGCTGAAACATGTGTTCTTAAGACCACACTTCCAGCACCAAGGATTATCCAAAGAGATGGTTGAGAGTTACTTTTATATCTAAGCAATCCCCACGACACTAAAAACAATAAAGCTTCCAATCAAGATGAGAAAAGATCGGCTGATGAATAAGTCTTGTTCTGTAATCATAAGTGCCTCCGCTTGGTTAAAAAATGACATAAAAGTTCCCGGGCCCGTGATATTCATCACTGAGAGTGAATCTCGTAAGTAATTTAGGTAAAAGAGAAAAATTATTGCAGGAAATATTTCTCAAAGATATCAATGTCGCTATCTACGGCCGAGAGAACTTCAATAAGATCCCATGCCATTTCTGAAGCGAGCTTCGTATCAACCCCGTAGCGATTGACGAGCTGAAATTGAATCTTTGCGAATAATTCCGTTTCTGTTATTTCGATAAATGCTGAATGTAGGCGTGCGTGTGCCATCATAAACGTCCTCCTTGACGAGTGTGTTGGTTATTAAAAACGTGTGTGTTGTCTGAATTCTAAATTAGTAAACCCGTAAGAGTCCCACGAGAAGTCCGCGGATCTCGCATTCTTTGTCTTTCACAATGATTGGTTTCATGGTCTTGTTAGCGGGGTGAAGCTCGATCTGTTTTGCTTTCTTAAAATAACGCTTCAAAGTCGTTTCATTATCTACAACAGCAACCACAATCTGACCGTTTTGGGCGTCAGTCTGGTGCTTGATAATGGCGACGTCGCCACTTAAGATTCCCTCCTCGATCATCGACTCACCTTTTACTTTCAAGGCGTAATGTTGTCCACGACCCAGCATGCTCACCGGCACGCTGATGGTATCCGAATTCTCAATCGCCTCGATGGGAACTCCAGCGGCAATTGATCCAAGAAGAGGGATGTCTTCGGAATTTTGTTGAACAGAAGATGGCATGAGGCCTCGAACAGAATGAGAGTCATTCTGAAGATGGCCTCCGTTGGTGAGATACTTAATATAATCTTGAACGGACCCGAGTGATTTAAACCCAAAGTTTTCCTGGATCTCTTTCTGAGTTGGTGAGATCGAGTGCTCACGAACGTACTCAGTGATGAAATCGAGAACTTCTTTTTGTTTTCTTGTGAGTGCCATGGGTTACTCCGTATGGTTTCCGTACTTGAATCCAGTGTAGGCGTAATCTTTCCGTAGATCAAGAAAAATGTTGAAAAATATTATTTTTGTATCGGGGCGGCGTGGGGGCGCGCCTTGTTATCAAAGCGCTTGATGAAGGTGCATTTTCGGCAAAGTTCTTCAGTGAGAATGTGTTTTTGAAATCCTTCTCGCATGTTCTTTAAGCGAGATGAATTAATGATGTCTCCGAATGATGTTTCTCGAATATTTCCAAGTGGAACTTTGGCCTCTTTATCAAGGCAGCAGGGAACAATAGTTCCGTCTGCATGGATACCAATCTGCTGGCTCAAGGCATGGCAGAATCCTTTGTCACCACGATCCGGATCCCCGAGATTGGGCCACTCAAAGCGTGTATCAAAATGGAAATAGATTCTTCCTGTAATGTTTTTACTTTTTCTGAAACTGATATCTTCTCGCTCCCCAGCGGGAACCTGAAAAAACTCACAGATATGATCGATCAATTCTTTATTTTCCTCATTAGATTTTTTTAAATCTTCAAGATTCCAAAATCGGAAGTTCACATAAAGATCGGGCCGCTCTTTTAAGGCCTGTTTTGAAAATTCCAGGATGTCATAAAGGTAAGGCCTTACGTCCTGACCTGGAAAATTATCCTTAAAACTATGGAGCGAAAAATTAATCTGACGAAGACTTTTGGTCTTAAAAAAAACGTCAAAATTATATTTCGAAAGAAGGGTGCCGTTTGTAACGAGGTGAATGCTGGCTTTTTCTTCGTCACAGATTTGAAGAATGTCTTTGAACTCAGGATGGGTCAAAGGTTCACCCATCAGATGCAGGCACACTTGTTCAGTGTAAGGAAGCACCTGAACGAGAGTGCTTTTGAATTCTTCTTTGGTGAGAACTTTATTTTCTCTCTCTACTTCAGGACAGAACGTGCACTGCAGATTACAGATATTGGAGATTTCGATATAGGTTCTTAGAAATTTCAAGGGGCAAAAGGGTAGCGGCAGTTGACATTAATATGGTCGCCATTAGTCCCAAGTTTTCTAATGAAGGCATTTGCAAAGTAAGGTTTTTGCCAACGAGGAGCGGAATCAGGCCAGAAATCTACCTCGAGAGTAAGCTCAGAACCTTGATAGACTGCTCTTTGGAAACTTCCATTAGGGGCCTTGAAATTTGCTGTTGATCGAGTGGTCGTTGTGCTCCCATTATTGACAACGGAAACAAGAACATCACGAAAATATCCCACATTATAGCGTCCATCGATTTCTATCCTTACGTCCTGACCTTGATATCTTCCGGTACATTCAATTTCTGTCATGGCCATTGCAGAATAGGAGATGAAAGCGAGGAGAATAAATATTTTCTTCAAAACGAACCTCAGAGAAAGGGTTTATACAATATAGATACAACTTCGAAGGTGGTTTCGCCAGTCGGTACCTGAACGGTCACCTCATCTCCTAGAGCTTTACCCAAGAGTGAGCGTCCAATTGGTGATTGCCAGCTCAAATGATTCTGCGTCGTGTCCACTTCATCAACTCCAACAATCGTGATTTCTTTCTGATGGCCATCCTGATCGCAGATAGTGACTGTGGCCCCAAATTGAATTTTTGTGGATTTTATCTGGGCAGGATCAACCACGATTGAGGCATCTAGTCTTTGAGAAAGAAAACGGATTCGTCGATCGATCTCTCGAAGTCTTCTTTTGCCGTAAATGTAGTCGGCGTTCTCTGAGCGGTCCCCGTTACTTGCTGCCCAGGAAACCAACCTCGTTACCTCAGGTCTCTCAATGCGCATGAGGTTTTCGAGCTCATCCAAGAGTCGCTTGTGACCTTTGGGTGTGATGTAATTATTCTTCACCATTAGTTTTTGATTTCTTCAAAGGCGGCCTGAATCACTTCTCTTAATTCTGCCGACCCTTTTTGTTCATTCAAAAAATTTTGTAACAAGGCCGTAGGTGGAATTGAAACTTTATGATGGAGGTAATCATCCAAGGCTTCAATCACTGGATCAAGATCATTAGAAGGCGTGTCACCTCTCTCACTCAAAAAACACTGAAGAACATAACCCATCACTAAAGGTTCTTTTTCGGCCTCGTAGCTTAGAATTTTTTTCTTTTGGTAAAAATAATAGGCAATTCCGAGTAACACGAGAATGCCAATTTCGAGCGAAATATTAAACCAGAGGTCATTCATGGATAAATCCTAGGAAAGTCAAAAGAGGCACGTTAACAAAAAGGGGAGAAGGAAGAAAGACCATGAGGTACATAAAAATCTTTTTCATAACGGGATTTAATCTAGTTAGATAATTTTTTTCAAATTTTAGTCCAATCGCCTGGATCATAAAGTATGAGAGCATGGTTCCAAAGTACGATTTCTTGTAGATAAGCCAGTACGGAAGGTTCACCATCGCCTCATGGAAGAGCCCTGAGAGAAGAAAAATGACAATGTATCTTTTTGTTCCTGAGACTGGAATACTGCGGGCCATATCTTTTAGCCAATCTTGCACCCAGATGTTCCAGTGTCGTCCCCAGAATTCTCCTAGATTACGGCTCGATAAAGGCCGATGGTGAATTGGAAAAGCATTGGGGGTGAAAGGATAAAATAATATCTGGCCTAAAGCTCCTGCAGCTTCTGTAAGAAAGAGAATGACTGGAGCAAAGAGGATGATAAATTCATAACGATAAGGGAGAAAAGTTTTCCCTAAAAAAATCCAAATAATCGTCAGAGAAGAAGAAAGTAAAAACGTCATGCAAATCGAAGGGAAAGAAGTTATGGCATTTTGACTTAACGTTCTTCGAGAAAGATAAGGTGAGAGAAAAAATGTCTGATGACTTGGCCTGTTCCCTTTGCTCAGAAAAGAACTCAACACCTTCATGAGAAGGTAGCAAATCATAAAATTCAAAATGAAAGCGATCCGGTAGTGCATCATCTTTTTTTGGTTGAGGCTAATGGTCGGATACCATCATAAGCTTCTAGAATCCTGTGGCAAATAAAATTGCAACAAAGTCTAACCTCAAAACCTTAAGATCCGATAAGAAAGTAAGCGAAGGAAGTGCTTTATGTACGCAACAAGTTTAAAAGATCTCCTCAAATCAGTACCCCTTAACGAAGCCTTTTTTGTAGGCCTTGATGCTTTTCACCTTAATTTTATCGATATGTGCTTTAAGAAATCTCTCGATGAACAAATGGGCATGATGTCAGAAGTTGAGTATGGCAATTACCAACTCTTTCTGAAGCATAAGTCCGAGAATGAAGAAGATTTCTATCCAGAGCTAAAACCCATTAAAAAAGCGGCTTAGTTTCCATTTTCATCTTCATAAACGGGCCCTGGATGTTATGATTTCTCCACTAAAGGGAAATGATGACTTTTTCGCATTGGCAGCGCCCACACTCTTTTTCTGTTCCTGGATTCACCACTGATATTTTGATCATCGGTGGAGGCCTTGTTGGTCTCTCTACCGCTTTTTGGATTTCTGAATTAAATCCTGGGACAAAGATCACGGTACTGGAGCGAAGGCAATGTGGGGAGGGCGCCTCAGGTCGAAATGCAGGTTTTCTGACAAAGGGTAGTGCGTCTTTTTACCGCGAACTTCACCATAAATTTGGTGCGGATAAAGCGAAGAGTATTTTACATTTTGCTGATACCTCGCTGCAGCTCTTGAACCAACTGATCTTAAAGGCCTCTCCAGAAATGAAAACAGAAAAGACAGCCTCTCTTACCTTGCTTCGGCAAAACGTGAGTGAGTGGAGTGATTTTCCTCATGAGAATTTTGGTTTTAACTGGAAGGCATCCTCTGAACTCCCTACGAGTCTTGGTTTTTTTGAAGGTGGCTTTGAGCATGCTTCACCAGAATTCAAAATAAATCCCTTTCAATTGATCTCCTCTCTACGATTGAATCTCGAAGCGAGAAAAATTCAGATCGTAGAAAACGTATCAGGCTTTGAGCTCACGCCCGATGGTTGTTTGACTGAACTTCAGACCATAAGATGTAAGAAAGTGGTCCTCGCTCTCAATGGTTATCTCCCGCAGTTTCACCCTGAGCTTAAAAAATTTGTTAATGCCAAGCGGGCGCAGATGCTCGCTGTTGAATTCGAAGGGGAAGTGAATAGCCCGTATCTGCATTACGATCCTGCCGAGCTTGTCTATTGGCGCAAGTCCCAGGAGAACGTTCTCTTGATTGGTGGAAAAAGACTATTGGATGAAAAAGATGAGATCGGTGAGTTTGATCGCCTCTCACCTTTGATCCAAAGTGGTCTCGAGTCTTACCTCTCCCATGAATTAAAATTAAAATACAAGGTCCTTCACCGATGGGCCGGGACGATGGGATTCACGGAAAATCATCTCCCCCTTTCACAAAAAATCTCTGCCCCGCTAGATACCTACGTCATTGGAGGCTTTAGCGGTCACGGCATGGGGTTTGGTTTTCACGCCGCAAAGGAAATGGCAGAACTCATCTCGGGAGAGAGAACCGAAACACTCTTCTCGAGTCTCAAAAAAGAAGTTATTAATTTATGAAAAAAAGGTCTTTGTTTGCCGGCATTCTCATTTCCGTTTTTGCAGCACTTACCTGGTGGCAGTGGAGACAATTAAGAATTGATCCGATGGAAAAGAAAACCATCAAGCTCTCTCTCGATAACCTCGTAGAGAGCCTAGATCCCGCTCGCTCATATAGTGATGATTCACTCACCGTTTCTTCACAGGTTCTTGAGCCTCTTTACCAGTATCACTACCTCAAACGTCCTTATGAGATTCAGCCTCTCTTAGCGGACTCTCTTCCACAAGTTGATCAAAACGGAACGAGAGTCACGATCAACATTAAGCCCGGAATTTTTTATCATTCTCATCAAAGCCTCAAGGCCCCTCGAGAACTTATAGCCGAAGACTTTGTGATGCAGTTTAAACGCTTGGCGATTGATTTAAAAAGTCCTGGTCGCAGTCTTTTTTCGGGGCTCATTATTGGCTTCGATGACTATTATAAGGAAACTGCAGGCGATTGGACCAAGATTAGGACTCATGCTTTAAAAGGTGTCGAGGCCAGTGGTAAAAATTCGATTATTCTCCATTTAACAAAAGCCGAGCCCAATCTCATCTATTACCTTGCGATGAACTTCATCGTCCCAGTTCCGTGGGAGCTGATTGAATTCAAAAAAAATGATCTCAATGAAGTATTACTTGGCACTGGTCCGTATGAGTACCAAGGTTTTAATGGGAAATGTTTTCAGATGCGAAAGTTTAACCACTATCGCGAGGAATATTATCCCACTTCCGGCGACCGGTATGCGAACGTACAAAAACTACTAACATCGTCAAAAGAAAGAATTCCCTTCATTGAAACGGTGCAGTTTTATGTTGCTCCTGAAGAAGAGAGATGGAAGAAATTTCTCGCACACGAACTTGATCTTCTCACCGTACCGAAAACCTTCATCACAAAACTTTATGACAAGGATGGAGAACTCGCACCAGAGTTGAAGCGACTTGAAGTAAAGCTCCGGCATTTTCCGAGCCTCGCAAACCGCTGGTACTCATTCAACATGAAGGATCCTATTTTTGGTAAGAATCGAAACCTTCGAATGGCCATCGCATATGGAATTGATTACACCCAATACATTCAGCTGCTTTCTCAGAACACAAACCTCCGAGCGAACTCTCTGCTCGTTCCAGGCATCTCTGGATATATGCCAGCGGAAGATTTTCGCTTTAAATATGATCCAGCTCTCGCCAAAGAGTATTTGAAGCTGGCCGGTATTAAAGATGCTTCCGAGCTTCCAGAGATTGTTTATTCTACGCGAGGTACTCAGCCGATACATTTGCTTGAGGCGAAGTTCATAAAAGAGCATTTAGAGGTCCTTGGTTTCAAAGTCAAAATCAATGTCTTGGAGTTTTCTGAGTTTTTAAAGAAAGGAAGAGCAGGGGAGTTGCAATTTTTTACGGATAATTGGTTTTTTGATTATCCTGATGCTGAAAATATCCTGCAGCTTTTGATCACCTCCAACTCACCTGGGATTAACAAGTCCGGATATTCCAATCCTGAAGTCGATAAACTTTATGAAGAGTTAAAACAAACCTTTCAGCAGGAAGCACGAGAAAAAATCTTTAAGCAAATTGAAAACATTGTCTTCGATGATCTTCCCTGGATACCTATGATGTATGAAAGTACCTTTGTGCTTCAGCACCCTGAGATCAAAAATTTTCGTAAATCTTCTGTGATTCGTAATTTTGTAAAATATTTAAAAATCGAGAACTGATCATGCAGGACCAAATCTCTTTGCTTCGAAATACCTGGAATGAAGTCGGGGGTCTTTCCTTAGAACAGAGACGGCTTAAGCTGTTGGCCTTAAAAAAAGTTATTGAACTTCGAGAAGCTGCAATTTCAAAGGCCTTAAAGATTGATCTGGGTAAAGGTGCCTTTGAAACTTATTCTTCTGAAGTTGGATTTATTCTGGGAGATATCAAGTTTGCTTTAAAAAATCTCTCTCGCTGGTCTCAACTGCGCAGAGTGAGTACTCCACTTGCGTTGTGGCCCGCCCGAAGTTTTATTGTTCCTGAGCCGCTGGGGGTGGTCTTGATTCTTGCTCCCTGGAACTATCCCTTTCAGTTGAGCCTCTCTCCTTTAGTGGGTGCTATTTCGGCCGGAAATCGAATCGTTCTTAAACCTTCAGAATTTTCAATTGAAACCACCAAAATCATTCGCTCCATCGTGGAGGATGTTTTCACCTCTTCGGAAGTGTTAGTTTTAGAGGGAGGCGCCTCTGAGACCCAGGAAATATTAAAAGAAAAGTTTGACCACATTTTCTTTACTGGAAGTACTCAAGTTGGAAAAGTTGTGATGCGAGCAGCAGCGGAGCACCTAACACCGGTAACGCTTGAACTCGGAGGTAAGAGTCCTTTCCTCGTGGATGAAACTGCCAACATCGACAAAGCGGCCAAGCGCTGTGTGTGGGGAAAATTCATGAATGCAGGCCAGACCTGTGTGGCACCCGATTATGTTCTCGTTCCAAAAGCAAAAGAGCAAGAATTTACGGAAAGACTTAGAGTTCATATTGAAAACTTCTACGGTACTAACCCGGAAATATCTGATGACTATGGCCGTATGATTTCTTCCCGGCACCTTGAGAGACTGGGGGCAATGATTCCTGCTGATAAAATTGTCGTGGGCGGAGTTGTGAATATTGAGAGCCGGTACCTTGCTCCCACCGTTTTAAAAAATATTTCCTGGGATGATAAAATCATGGAAGGAGAAATCTTTGGACCCATCTTACCAGTTTTGACCTACACAGATCTCTCTCGTGCGGTTCAAGAAATCAATGCGAGACCAAGGCCTCTTGCCTTTTATTTTTTCAGTGAAGATAGAAAAAACATGAAACGAGTTCTCTCTGAAGTATCTTTCGGCGGAGGATGCATCAACGATACCGTCGTTCATCTCGCGAATCACGAATTGCCATTTGGCGGGGTCGGGGATTCAGGAATGGGAAGTTACCACGGAAGAAAAAGTTTTGAGACTTTCACACACTTTAAGTCTGTACTCAGAAACACGACGAGAGTGGACATCCCGATCAGATATCCACCCTATAAAGGTAAACTAGGCTTACTTAAATTCTTTTTAGGTTAGAGCTTAAAACTTGCATCATACCATGGAGTCGCGGACTTGGTTTGGCTGGCAATTTCACGTCCCTGAGTTGGAGTTTTCATGTACGCAAAGTGAACCGCCAAAAATGAGCAGAATACCCAGCAGAAGCAAAAAGTAAAAAAGCTATTGAAATTACAAGACATAAATTCCCCTTGATTTGAGTCAATTACTCATCGGAAGATCCCTTGAGAAAGTTGAGGAGAGACCTGTAATAAGCATTTAAAATTAACAGCTTATGAACTATGATTTCACCTACAATGAAAGTTTTTTTCCTCACTACCTTGCTCCTTATTTGTTTCGTTAATAACGAGGCACATGCTCAATTGCTCAAGGACAAAGTTCTCATCGGTCGTGTTGAATGGGTAGAAATGCCGGACCTCAAAATAAAATTAAAGGCCCGTATCGATAGCGGTGCAAAAACAACTTCCCTGCACGCAGTGAATATTGAAGAAGTTGAGCAGCGCGGAGAACTCTTCGTGAAATTTCAAACTGTGGACGCTGAAGGGAAAACTGTCGAAGTGGTTCGCAAAGTCGACGCCACTCAAAAAGTTTCCAACACGGCGGGCTTTGTTTCCAAACGTTACGTCATCAAAGAAAAAATTAAAATTGGTCCGGTTGAGCGTGAAGTTCTCATCAACTTAAATAATCGAACTAACATGGATTATAAATTCCTCGTCGGAAGGAATATTCTGCTAGGACGTTTTTTAGTGGACGTTGCCCGCTCGCACGTTTTGGGCGACTAATTCATGAAAAAAACCACCATCTTCATAACCATCGTTCTCATCTTTGCTCCCCTTGGCATGCTCATGTACAAGTCGCAAGTTCTCAATCTCTCATTGATTCCCCAGATGGTGGATGACGTCTGGAATCTTCACATGAGTATGAAGCCTCGTGCCGATGTCACGACTTTTAGTTTTCCGATTCCTCGCTCCGGTCCTGGAGTCAAAGTCACGGACGAAAAACTTCGTTCAAAAGACTTTGGAGTTTTTCTAGATAATTCTTCCGACAGCCAACTGGCCACATGGACTTCAAAAGAACTAATCAAGCGCAGACTTACTTTCTCGGCCCGAATTGATCTCAAGCCAGTCCACTATAAAACAATCGCCAAAGACTTCACGGAGACCTATCCCAAAGGTTTGGAAGAGTATTTAAAAGTTCCCGAGCTTCTTCCCGAAGATATTTCTGCAATCCAACTTCTTGAGAGTGCGATCCTCGAAGGCACAGAAGATAAAACCTCACTAGTTCGTAAAATTTATTATTACGTAGAAGAAGAAATTCAACGTCACACAGAAATCAAAACCATCCACGAAACTCTTAACACCGGTAAAGGTTCTCCTCTTATCAAGGCAAAGCTTTTCAACATCATGGTGAGACGCAAGGGTATTCCGTCGCGAATCGTTGTGCAGGTGCGTGTGCCAAACCTTAAACAGCAATTTGAAAAAAAGAAATCTCGCTTCACTTTTGCCAACGAAGTTTATCTGGATAACAAATGGATTCCGATCGATACAAATCGAGGATTTTTTGCTGAGCGCCCGGACACCTATTTGATCGTTCATCGTAATTACGAAGAAATTGAAAAGCTCATCTCTAAAAAGAATGCTGCTTATTCAATCCAGCTCGAACGGGCGAAGATCAATAAATATAACAAAGCAGAATTCAAAAAAACAATTTTGAAAACAGATTCTATCTTCTCGCGCATCAGTCTTTATCGCCTTCCTTTACCGATGCAGACTATGTTTACAACGATCCTTTTGATTCCATTGGGGACTTTGGTTCTTTCGCTTGCTCGAAACATCATTGGGATCCCAACATTCGGGATTTTTACTCCGATCCTTTTGACTTTGTTTTTTAAAGAAACGTCCTTTGGATTTGGAGTGATCTTTTTTGCCGTGACTGTACTTATCGGAATTGTTGAAAGATATGTTCTCGATAAATTCTACCTTCTCGCCGTCCCTCGACTCTCTATTATGCTCACGCTCGTTATCCTTTTCATGATCGTTTACTCGTTAACTGTTAATGATATGAACTTCGCCTCTCAGGCACATTTGGCATTTTTTCCGATTGTCATTGTGACCAATAACATTGAACGACTCTCGATCATGATGACAGAAGAGGGACTCTTAAACACTTTGAAGACCTTAGTTGGAACTTTGGTCATTTCAATCCTCGGTTTCTCCCTTTATCAAATTCCTGAACTTGAAATGTTTATGTTCTCTAACCCCGAACTTCTTTTCACTGTCATGGGCCTTCTGATTCTTATTGGTAAGTATAAGGGTTACCGACTTTCTGAATTCATTCGTTTCCGTGATCTCGTCCGCCAGAAGAAAAAACTCGAGGCCAAATGATATTCCGGGATCTGACCGAGATGGGAATTCTGGGGATCAATAATCGAGTCGGGCGATATATTCTTCGCCATAAT
This sequence comes from Bacteriovoracales bacterium, assembly GCA_038322885.1. Lineage (GTDB taxonomy): Bacteria > Bdellovibrionota > Bacteriovoracia > Bacteriovoracales > Bacteriovoracaceae > Peredibacter. The sequence goes on from JBBQGK010000018.1 coordinate 22,258, forward strand.
GATCGAAAAAATTATCCATTGGTTGATAATAAGGTTCTCACTGCAGAGAGGGCTCTTGCCTGGGGAATTCCCATGCCGGATAACTATCTTGTCGTGGAGAACTACGGGTCACTTAAAAATTTGCATTTGAAATTAGAGCAGTACGAATCTTTTGTCATCAAGCCCGCCAATGGATCCCAAGGAAATGGGATCATTGTAATCAAGGAAATCATTCGGGAAGAAGTGGATGGTGAGGTTCGTCTTCTTTGTCGCAGATCAAACGATAAGCTCATGGAGATCGATGAAGTTAAGCACCACATTTCGGGTATTCTCTCTGGCCTCTATTCTCTTTCAGGACAATCAGACACAGCTATTATTCAGGCGAAAATCGATAGGCACCCCATCTTTGATCAATATTCATTTGGGGGAATTCCAGACATTCGTGTGATCGTCTTCGAAGGCTTCCCCGTCATGAGCATGGTGAGACTTCCAACTAAATCATCAGACGGAAGAGCGAATCTTCATCAAGGGGCAATTGGTGCTGGAATCAATATGAAAGATGGCATAGTTAACAATGCGGTTATTCGCAGTCAGGTCGTTGATACTCATCCAGACACAGGTCACATAATCAATGGCCTCCGGCTTCCATTTTGGAGAGAAATCCTCGAACTGGCCTCGCAGTGCTATGACATGGTTAATCTTGGTTATATTGGAGTAGATATTGTGATCACTCCTGACAAAGGACCGATCCTTCTAGAGCTCAATGCTCGTCCGGGACTCGCTATTCAGATCGCAAACTTGGCGGGCCTTGTTCCTCGTCTCGAAAAAATTCACAAGGACAAGCCCCTGAACCTTCTTGCAAAAGAGCGCGCCGATTTTTCGATGAAAAATTTTTAGAGATTATCCAAAACTGAGAAAAATTCTGGGGCCGTTTGCGAAAGCGTGAGACTACGACGGATTGCTTCGCCATTTTCCATCCCGTCCAACATGAAACGAGAAACTGACTTACTTTGCTTTAAAAGTCCTCGTTCGGAGATATTTTCGCTCTCCAAAAGGGTACGGTACTCGTGAAAAAAAGTTTTAATTTTATGGATCCGCTCTGAATTTGTTTCCTGAAAAATGCCAAGCTTATAATCCTGGGCCATCCATGGAGATTTCAACGCCCCACGAGCCACCATGACACCGTGACAGTTGGTGAACTTCAGCATGCTGTTGATATCTTCGGTCTTCCACACATCTCCATTTCCAATGATTGGAACTGTGGAGATTTGAGCGGCCTTGGCGATGAATTCCCAGCGGGCAGGCTCTTTGTACATCATGTCCCGAGTTCGGCCATGGACAGTGATCATCTCCACACCCTCATCATTGAGGAGGCGAATCGAATCTTCGAACTCATTTGTATTGTGATAGCCAATGCGAATCTTGGCGGTGAATCTGCCTTTAAAATTATTTCGGATAGCGCGAATCAGTGGGCGTAGGGCCACAAGATCAGTAAGGAGAAATGATCCTCCCTTACTTTTACAAACTGTACCAGATGGACACCCTAAATTCAGATCAAGCCATGGAATCTGGAGAAAAGAAAGGTCTCTCACAACGTCTTCAGTAAAGGATCGATGGGATGTTAAAATCTGATACTGGGTCTTGTCCTTGATCCAGGGGATTTCAAAAAGCTCTTTCCCGAAATGACGAATCAAAAACTTGATCGGATATTTTCCGGCCGCCGGCACTCGCAAAAAATCCGTCGCAAGGAAATCCCACTCCGGATAAAGTTTGAGAATGGTTTTGCGGAAAGATTCGTCAGTAATGCCTTCCATCGGTGCAAAAAAAAGTGAACCATAAGGAACTGGAGGAAGAGCATTCACTTGATTCTCTCCTGACTGAAAATTCCGACGCTCAAGAGAAAGGATAAAATCAGAAGTTTGATGCTATCGACGATGATATAAATGCGGTGAAAGAGCTGGTGCTCTTTTTGAACATCTTCGATATTTTCAATACCCACCACACCCATGCTCTCAGCCTTTTTCCAAAGCTCAGTCAGGTCGACAATTTTCGGGATGAGATAGATAAAATAAAATAAGGCAATCGCCCAAGAGATGATTCCTAAGATGAGAACGACTTTAGTTCCGCGTCTGCGATAAATGAGCGCACATAGAATCAGAAAGGCGGTGGATATGACAATCTCTAGGTTATTAAATCGTGTGAACAGAGACATCGCCAAATCCCCGGCATTGAAGAAATTTTCCACAACCCTGAAAATTGAGGGGGCCATCATCAAATCTGCAAAAGCGGTGAGTGACCACCAAGAGGCAATCGTGACCAAAAATAATGGATATTGGTACTTAGTATTCAACATGGAGATTGGGTATCAAGCTTGGCAGAAAAAAGGAAGGGCCCTCTTGGGGCCCTGGTAGATTCTATTCTGGTCCGTTGTCTGGATCCATCTGAGATTGCATGTAGTTTTGCACTCCTACTGCTTTCAGAAGATCCCTCTGAGTCTCTAACCAGTCGACGTGATGTTCCTCTGATTTAAGAATAGAAAGAAACAAATCACGGGAAGCATAGTCGTGGTCTTTCTCAGCGATTTGAATACATGTTTTTAGATGAGGTACAGCTTCATATTCCACTTTAAGATCAGCTTCTATCACTTCGCTGATAGTCTGCCCGATGCGAAGCTTGTCGAGTTTTTGAAGATTCGGAAGTCCTTCGAGAAACAGGATCCGCTTGATGACCATGTCGGCGTGTTTCATCTCATCGATGGAGGCCGCATATTCAAGTTTTCCGATTTTCTCAAGGCCCCAGTTCTGGAGCATGCGAGCATGAAGGAAATATTGATTAATTGCCGTGAGCTCTTTCGTTAGCACAGAATTGAGCGCCTCGATAATGGCCTTTGAACCTTTCATGATGACTCCAGGATGAGAATTCTTATTAGGATGATTTTAGAGAAGAGTGGATGAAGATGCAAAAGAGTTCAACTGACCTAAGCTTTGTTTGAACTGTCTTTCAACTCGATAGGTGGGCGAGCACTTTGTTCGATGAGAGTTTTCACGGCATCTTCAACGCAGGTTCCACAATCTGAACCGACACCTAAGGCCTTGAGAATTTCTTTGGGATTATTTGAGTTACGAGAAGTCACTGCTTCTTGAATTTGTTTTTCGGTAATGCCTTTGCAAATACAGACGTACATTTGGTGTCCTCCTGACCTCAATTATATATCTGTTCGGCATAACTAACAAATGTTTTAGTTGAAAATGTAATGTTTGAGGGGGCAAACGTGAATTTAAGGGCTTAGCTCATCGAGTTAATAAGCTTAAGAATGCCGAGGGTGGAGTGTGACCAACGGATCTCGCCGTTGGCAAGCTTCGCCAAGATTTCAGCGGGGGTGAAGGCCTGTATTTCCATGATCGTGTCTTCGCCATCAGGATTAGGGAGCTTACTTGGGATGAGGCCCCGGGCCACGAAATAATATTGAGTGGAATTCACAGTACCACTCCCTTTTTGGACAAGGAGAGTTTCAAGAGTTGTTGCCTTAAAACCAATTTCTTCCTGCATTTCTCGTTGTGCATTTTCTTCAACTGAACCCTTATCGGGCTCAATAATACCAGAGACTGGCTTGATCCTCACTGGCGGATTTTCGTGAGGCCTCTTTTCTTTCACAAGAAGAATTTTTCCATCTTCGGTCACGGGAAGTACGATCACGCCATCTGGAAGATAGACTCTTTCCCATATAGTTCCGTCGATGGTCTCTTCAGTAACTTTTACAATTTGGCCGCGGTAGACTTCTTTTTCCATGTTCCAGAGTAAAACGCTTATTGGATTATCTGTAAAGTTTTCACTCTTAGTGGGCCCTTTAAGCACGTTATCAAATTCTGGTTTATAACTGATCATTCCTTAAGGAGCCTTTATGAAATTTCAAAAATTCATGGTCTTGAACAGCAAAACCGCCAACGGATCAGAGTCCGAGGTTGAGGTGCTCTTTAATCTTGATCATATTGTTTCAATTAAGCCCATTCGCATCGCTAGCCCAGATAAGTTGCTCAATGGTTTCTGGATCAGAACAACTGGTGGGAAAAAATATCGTGCCTCGAAAATACCTGACGAACTTTTAGGGATTATCGGTGAGAAGTATCAAGGTACTGTGAATATTCCTGATACGGATGAGCAACCGTTTCAGTAGAACTAAAAGTCCTCAAGCTGTGACCCCTTTCATTCGAAAAGAATTTAAGAGGGTCACAACATGTTCAATCTCATCCAGCGCTTTTTCACCAAAGATATTTTAAACCGCCAACTCATCCGTACACAATTTTCGGAATTCTTTTTTTCTATGCCTGAACATCATTGGGTGAGTGAAGGACAGATTCGTTCACACTTTGAAGAAATGTTTAGTGTCCTTCCTGTTGGTCTACTAGATGTTTTGATGAAAAAGCATGCCGTGACATTTTTGAAGAGTGAAGAACTTCGTACGGCCGGAAATGTTTCAAGATCACATAAAAATACGATTTATATTTTTCCTGAATTTCAAAAACTTCTTCTAACGAGTAAGCGAAGTGCTGTGGCCTACCTTGCCCAGGAACTTGCTTTTGTTTTGTATGAACTTGAAGAAAGCCATGCGGATCCCCTGATGGCCGAAGTCGAAGCTGATAAATTTGTCAGTGATCTAGGATTAACTTTTGAGCTCGAAGAATTACTTTTAATGCTCGATGAAACGGCAGAAAAACGACTTCGTCTAACGTATCTAACCGCCAATCATTTCAGCAACAATTAATTAATGCGCGTTATTATTTGCGAAGATTAAAACTCGGGTTTAAATCATAACCCAAACTCAAGATTTTTATAGTTGAGAAATGACTTTATCTAACCATAATAGGAAACATAACTATTTAGTTAAACCCTTATCAATGGAGTAAAGGATGAAGTTTTTTCTCGTTGCTGCTATCGCTCTTATGTCTGTTTCTGCTTTTGCCGGTAAATACGGTTCAGCTGGTTGCGGACTTGGTTCTATGATTTTCGAAGGTGACCAGACTTGGTGGAAACAAGTTCTTGCTGCTACAACAAACGGAACTGGTATCCAGACAATCGGTATCACTCTCGGTACTTCAAATTGTGATTCTCCAGCTCCTTTGAAAATTGGCCAGGCTGAAGCTTATGTTGAAGCAAACAAAGTTGCTCTTGCTAACGACATCGCTCGTGGAAATGGCGAAACAATCGTTGGTCTTTCAAAAGTTTACGGTTGTTCAAATTCAAATGAATTTGGCCGCGCTTTGAAAACTAACTACAGCACAATCTTCCCGAAAGTTTCAGCTTCTTCTGCTGAAATCACTCACAACATCAACTCTGTAGCTTCTACTTCTTGTAATACGACTATCTAGTTTCTATAATGGGACCTGTTTATAAACAGCAGGTCCCATGTATATCTTTGCTCTCCTCATTTTCGGTTTCTCACTCCAGGTTCAGGCCCTTTCCTTAAAATATGACAAGTATGAACTTCTGGCCTTTCATCCTAAGTGGATGAAGCTTCTCCACTACAAACCAGGGTTCATCTATGGTTTTAAAAGTGAAGCCGATGGGCCGAAATTCTTTTTACATCCTGAAGGAAAGACTGATCCACTCTTAGAACTAAAGGCCGCAATTTCTGCTTTTGAATCTGAGCTCAAACCCAATAACGATCATGCGATTTGTCGGTTTCCTCTTCGCTACAAGTGGCTCAATAAAGAATTGGGGAATCCTTGGAAGGCAGATTTTTCAGGCTGTACTCGCTATATCGATTTTTTTTCCAAGCTTGCTGCTAAACGCGCGAGCATTGTTTTTTCTTCCTACTATTTAAGTAATCCGAACTCTGCCTTCGGACACACGTTCATGCGCTTGTCTCGCTACGATGATAAAAACGAAACGGAGATGTTGGATTATGGAATCAACTACTCAGCTCAAAGCACGGCCACTAATCCTTTTTCCTATGCAGTGATGGGACTCTTTGGTGGGTTTAAGGGAAAATTTGCGGCCATCCCTTACTATTATAAAGTCCGCGAATACAGTAACTCTGAATTCCGTGATCTATGGTCTTATGATTTAAAGCTCACCTTTCCCCAAGTTCTCGAGATGGTGGATCACATTTGGGAACTAGGGGATACGTGGTTTGATTATTTTTATTTTCAGGAAAACTGCTCTTACCATCTACTAAGTGTCATTGATGTCGCCTTGCCTGAGAAAGATCTCACGTCCCATTATCCACTTTTCACTATCCCTGCGGATACGATCCGGGGCCTCAAGAAAGCTGGGCTTATTGATGAAGGAAGAAGAAGAGAATCAACTTATTCAAAGCTCACACGTCTCTCCGACGGACTAACAACAAAGTCGTTGAATCTTGCCCGAGAGATTGCGGAGAAACCTGATAAAACAGATGGGCTTGTTGACGGATTAGAGGATCAGAAGGCCGCTGATATTCTTGATGTTGCCATAGAGGCCTTTGATTATTTTAATTCGCGCGAGATTCTGTCTGATAATGAGAAAGTCAAAAATCTGAAAGAGAATATTTTGCGTGCTCGGGCCCGCAACCCAGTCATAGGTCAAGATTCATTTTTTGATACGAATCAAGAAGAGTCTCCGGCCTTGAGTCATGCTCCGACTCGCTTTGGGCTTGCTCAAGGCTACGAGCACATGCGGGGAAATTTTAGTAAGTTTGAAATGAGAACTTCATTTCATGATTTACTCGATCCGACCCGCGGTTCAATGAAAAATGCGCAGATCGAAATGGGGAAGATCAATTTTCTCTACCAGGACCGAAACTACCGTAATCCCCGCCTGGTTCTGAATCACTTTTCTGTTATTTCTATTCGGAATTTTCAGGAACAAAATTTTTGGGCCTCCCCTTTTTCGTGGGAAGTTGACGTTGGTGCAACTCAAATTCGGCAGGTGAAGTGCCAGGATTGTCCCGCAGGTTATGCCCTCGCTTCCATCGGTAATAGTATTAATGTGCTTCAGAAAAAACTTCTCTTCGCTTTTTTGATGAACGGAGAACTTAATTGGCAAAACTACTATCAAGATGGCTACCGTGTCGGAGTGGGGCCTAAAATTTACTCACGCTACAAATTCTCTGATAAGTTTCTCTCGGGCCTTGAGTTATTGTACCAATGGAATACCTATCGGCCGGATCATACATTTCTGGATCATCAGACCATCATTGACTGGGAAACGAGATATCATTTGAGTGAAAGTTTTAGTCTCGCTTGGAAGAATGGTGGGATAGAGAGAAATTCAATTTGGATGTCTAGGACTGAACTAGGGTTGCAGTACTTTTACTAAAAAGCGAAAATAAACTTATGAAAATTTTCTTTATGATCTTAACCACTTTTTTAGCGAGCAGAGTTATGGCGACGCCAAATCCGCAGTTTGTTTCTCTGGAAGAGTATTGCCCGGGGATTATTATTCAGGTCAATTATTCAACCATCAATAACTTCACTGGAGTCGTCGTGGCCGGATACAGGGCGAAGAAGGCGTACCTTGCTCGATCGACTGCTGATGCGCTGGCGCGGGTTCAGAATAAAGCTCTTAAAGAAAATTTGAGTCTTAAGATATTTGATGCTTACAGACCGGTTAAGGCCGTCACCTTTTTTCAAGAGTGGGCAAAGCTTCCTGAGAATCATCCTGAGATCAAGGCGATCCATTATCCAAAATTTTCGCGGCTTGAACTTTTCACAAACGGTTACATCGCTGATCAATCTAGTCACTCACGTGGAAGTGCACTGGATCTGACTCTTTATGATCTGAAGTCCAAACAAGATGTGGATATGGGAGGAGTTTTTGATTACTTTGATGATGTCTCAAGTACTGAAACGCCATTAATTACTAAAGCTCAGCAGAAAAATCGTTATCTCTTAAAAGCCTTAATGGAGAGTGAGGGGTTTAAAAATTTTTCGCAGGAATGGTGGCACTATTCTTTAAAACCGGAACCATTTCCGGACCAGTACTTTGATTTTGATGTGGAGTGATTACTCCAGGTATTTGAGTTCGAAATGTGCGTGAAGATTGTCCATCTCGCGCATCGAATTTCTCCAATAGATGAATAGAAGAATCGGACTCACAAAAATAAGGGCAAATCGAGAGATGAATTGCATAAGTACTCCTTGAATCCATCTTCACACGGAAACTAATATTGTGAGATTAAGACTAAATGAAGATTGTTAGGATTAGGTCGAGATGAACCAGAATTTGATAAGAAAGATCCTTTTAATGCTCTTCTGCACGAGCTGCAGTAACGTTTTCTATCAACCCACCAAAAAGCATTTTCTGGACCCTGTGCAGTTTAAACTGACCTATGAGGACGTATACTTTAAATCTCAAGACGGAACTTCGCTTCATGGTTGGTTTTTTAAGGCCAGGACCAAAGAAGTGAAGGGGACTGTGGTTCAGTTTCATGGGAATGCCGAAAATATCTCTACGCACTTTTTCTCGCTGATCTGGATGATTGATCAGGGTTATAACCTTTTTACCTTTGATTACCGGGGGTATGGGAAGTCAGAGGGCGAGGGAAGCCAGAAGGGTGTTTATGAGGACGCGCTGGCGGCGATCGAGAAAGGACACGAGTACTATGCTGCCAATGGAGCGGGACAATTCATTATCTATGGTCAGAGCTTGGGTGGGATCATTTGTGCGCGAGCAGTGCCCGATTCGAAATATAAAAACGACATCACTCTTTTGGTTCAAGATTCGACCTTCTCTTCTTATCAGCTGCTCGCCTTTGATAAAGCTTCTCATAGTTGGCTTCTTTTTATCGTGAGCCCACTTGTTTTTGGACTTGTGTCGGATGAGTATGCTTCTTCTAAAGTGCTCGATAAAATTAAAATTCCGGTTTTGGTGATCGTGAATCAGAAAGATGATGTGATTCCGCAGAAATTTGGAAAAAAGATTTTCAAACTTTTGGATACGAAGAAATGGCTCTGGAAGTATCCCAATGGGCGCCATATAGAGACATTTCATCATGATAATGGGCGTGCTCGTGGTGAATTCTTGCGATTACTTGACGAGTTGCCTAAGACATAAGCAGCTTTTACCTACCTCATTTCTTTTGTCAGACATCCGCCCCCACCTTATACTTTAGATAAGAATTTTGTTTAGCACCTAATCAAGGATGATTCGAGGCAATGAACCAAATCAAAAAAACTGCCGCAGTTGATAGCGGAAAACGGTCCTACCCGATGCTCAAGAAACTTAATGGAGAACATCCATTCAAGGATCAAGTACCCGGAGGACGCGTTGAGTATAAGGCCCGATACCGAAAGGGCGGAAAGATTTCCTTTTTCAATTACGCTCTCGCTCGTGAGATGGGTCTTATACCTAAAACTCATCCTAATGAAACTTCGCCTGATTTAGAAAGAGAGCTCTTAGAAACTTTCAGTCTTGTGATCATCAATGAATATGATGTGATGAATGACATTAAGTTTCCTGAAAATGAAATTCATCATCACACTTTCATGGCCACAAGATACCTTCAGCTTCAGCATCCAGATAAAACGGGACGCACGAGTGGAGACGGAAGAACGGTATGGAATGGAACTGTTCGTCACAATGGAATGACCTGGGATGTTTCAAGTTGCGGCACAGGCGGAACAAAACTTTCTCCGGCCTGCAATCTCCAAAAGAAATTTTTTCAAACCGGTGACCCAAGCATCTCTTACGGCTGTGGTCTCTCGGAAGTTTCTGAAGGGCTTGAGACATTATTTTTCTCTGAGGTTCTTGGAAATAACGGATTTAAGACAGAAAAAGTTCTCGCCATCATTGAATTTGATAAAGGTATATCGATCAACGTCAGAGCGAACTCAAACCTCATGCGTCCAAGTCATTTCTTCGGTCATTTGAAGCAAGGAAATTTGGTGAGCCTCAAGCAGGTTGCTGATTACTATGTTCAAAGACAGATCGATAACAAGGCCTGGGATCAGACTCAATTCAAGAGTGATAAAGATAAATACTATTACCTCGCAGGCCAAGTGGCCAAAAGCTTTGCTGAGACCTCTGCGAAGTTTGAGGACGAATATATTTTCTGCTGGCTCGATTGGGACGGAGATAATATTTTGATGGATGGCGGGATCATTGATTATGGTTCTATCCGTCAGTTTGGACTTTTTCATAGAGAGTACCGCTTTGATGATGTGCAAAGATATTCAACAAATATTTTAGAGCAGAGGCATAAGGCGCGCTACATCGCTCAGTGTTTCATCCAGATCGCTGACTTTCTATCGACGGGAAAAAAGAAATCCCTATCCTCATTTAAAAAGCATGCGATTTTGAAATCCTTTGATCAGCATTTTACGAATGCAAAAAATCGTAACCTCCTGCTAAAAACTGGAATGAAAAAATCTCACATGGAATACTTGATGGCCCAGAACGGAAGAACTGTTGAGAAATTCCGTAAAACCTTTAGTTATTTTGAGAAAGCTCGTGCAAAGCGTGGTGTCTACAAAGTGGCAGATGGGATTAATCGCGATGCGATCTTTTGCATGCGCGATATATTGAGGGAGCTTCCGCAGATTTATCTCTCGCGTGAATCTGGCGTTTCTCCGGAAGAGTTCACAGAGATTATTAAGTCATCCTACGCGAAGAGAAGTGATCTCAAGCTCAGTCCCCAGCGACTTCGCCAGATTAATCGCTTCCAGTACCTTTACAACGAACTTTTAAAATCACTGCAAAAAGAATTCAATATCAACCGCAGTCAGCTTTTGCTTGATATCACGATGAGATCGTCTGTGATCAATCGCTACGACCGTGTGACGGGAAACTCCATCACCTACATCGTTCAAAAAGTGATGAAGCTTAGACCAAAACTTGGTGCTGATGAGCTCTACGCTCTCGCTCAGGACTTTGCGACCTATCAAACTCTCGATCCTGATCGCAAAAACGTAACGGTAACCCAACCTCAGCGCCAGAAAGTGATAATGAAAAACATCCACTCAATTGTCCGGGAATGTCGTGAGGGGTTATGAAGCTCGTCCTCTATAGTGGAGGGGGCGATAAAGATAATCTTCATCTCGATAAGGCCTTCATCAATCTGCTCGGAAAAAAAAATCCAGTTGTAACAATGATCCCATCATCGTCGTATCTCTCGGAACAAGAGTTCCGGTCATTTGTTAGGCATTATTCTAAGTTTAGGATCTCCCGTTTTATCCATTTTCCAGTCGATGTCCCATTTGATCGCATTCTTTTTCAGGAAGTGATGAGAAGTGATGCCATCTATCTTGGTGGTGGGAATACTTTTTACTTTTTAAATTCTCTACGGAAAGCGAAACTTCTTCCAGAACTTCGGAAATTTGTGGACCGAGGGGGAGTGCTTTCAGGTTTATCGGCCGGAGCAATCTTGATGACAGAAAATATCGAGATGGCAGCTTATCCGGATTTTGATAGAGATGAGAATACAGTCAAACTCACAAACTTGAATTCCCTTGGGATTTTGGATTTTGCGTTCTTTCCGCATTTTAAAAACTCCTCCCGCTATGATAAGTTTTTCAAGAGATACTCTAAGGTAAAAGCTAAAGTTATCTACGCTTGCCCGGATGGAGGAGGCCTCGTCGTGAATGGCAAGGAGTTAAGCTTTGTAGGAAAGTGTTTTGCTTATTCAGATGGTCATAAGTTTCCGATAAACTAGTCGTCAATCTCAACTTCAACATAGAGTGGAAGATGGTCCGAGAGGCTTTTCCAGTGTGAATCTGTGAGTGCTTCTGCTTTGAGACCTTTGAGCTGATGAATAAAAACACGATCCAGCGAGAGCATGGGCATAAACGAAGGAAAAGTGAGTGGATATTTTCCATGCAGAGTTTTAAAAATTTCTTTTGCCCCAAGTTCTTTTTCAATCTTCGGAGAAATCTTTTTATTCCAGTCGTTAAAGTCTCCAACAAGAATAAAAGGTATTTCTTTTTCAGGAAGGAGATGATCAATAATCATCCTTGCCTGCTTGTCACGACCGCCTTGGGTGAGATCCAAGTGAGTGTTTGCGAGAATAATTTCTTTTCCTGTTTCCGGGATTTTAATCTTTGTTTTTAGAAGTCCACGTTGCTCAAGACGATTTGTAGAGATCACGTGATTGGACCAATTGATTATAGGGAACTTACTAAGAATAGCGTTTCCGTGATGGCCTTCCGGATAAATAGCATTTTTGCCATAGCTAAAATGGGGCCATGTCATATCGGCAAGATATTCAAATTGAATCGCCGTCTTCCAGTCTGGGATTTTACATTTTTCATCTTGATGATCCCCCACAACTTCTTGCAAAAAGAGAATGTCAGCATTCATCTCCCGAAGAGCATGACGGATTTCCTGCAGGATAAAATCACGATTTCCAATCGTGAAGCCCTTGTGAATGTTGTAGGACAAAATTCTTAGTTTCATTAGAGCCAGTACCTAAAAAGAAAATAAATGCGAGAGAGGGATCGGTCCCAAAAAGACTTTTTCTTAAGCTCAGCTAAAGTCAATGGTGTGAGGACTTGGGTGAGGGAAAGAAAATGCTTCTCCAGCGCCCTCAAATTCTCCTCTTTCTGAACGACTAAATCAACCTCGAGGTCATGCATGAAGCTGCGATGATTGAGATTTGTAGAGCCAATCGTCATCCATTCATCAAGGATGTAATTTTTCGCATGGAGAACTGTTTCATTATACTCAAAGATTTGAACTCCGGATTTAATCAGGAATAAGTAATAGAAAGATTGGAGAGTCCGAAAGATCTCCACATCAGGTTTTAAAGAGATGATAAGTCTTACATCAACCCCACGTTTAGCAGCACGTGCCATAGACCTGATGAACCCTCTGCCCGGTATAAAGTAGGGAGTCATGAGCCAGATTCTTTGTCTGGATGAATTCATCCTCTTTATGAAATTTTTGCGAAAATATCTTTTCATCAATAGAGTTTGATTGAGTTGAACAGGGGAGTGCTTCCATGAAGGGAGTTTTTTATGTTTAAGTGATTTCCTATACCGGTAATAATCTCTCAGCTTCCAACCAAGTTTAAAATTGAGGACGGACAATTTTACATTTTCACCCGATACACGAATACCCAGATCCTTCCAGGCCTTTCGACCCTCAAGATCAATGTGTTCAGAGGTGATGTTAAAACTTCCAGCGAACATGACCTCCTCATCGATGGTGATGACTTTTCTATGGTCTCTCTTGTTAAGCCGGATAAGACGTATAAAGAAAGCGTTGATTTTTTGAGGCCAGGAAATTTTCCCGTAATAGGGATGAAGAAAGGGGAGAGGATTGTAGACTTTGACTGGGATTTCTTCGTTTTCAAAAAAAGTATAGAGCCTTCTAAAAAAGCTAGAACTTCCAACTCCATCAACAATTATTTGAACTTCTACCCCTCTGGATCTTGCTGCCTTTAGTGCTTCCGCAATTCGCTGACCAAGAACGTCGTCATTAAAAATGTAAACTTCGACCGTAATTAAGAAGCGGGCAGATTGGATGTCTTCGATAAGACGATCAAAATAGCTTTCACCATCAAAAAAAACTTCTTCAGTCGTCCAAATAGAATTCATAAAGTCTCGTCGGATAAATGATCTCTTTGATAAAGTAGATTGTCATCCTCGGGTAATCTAAAAAATTTCAACATTCCCCCGGAATTACGCGATAATAAGTCTATAACCTAGTGAGAAAATCATGGCATTGACGAAAGAAAGCTTCTGGAATCTTGTGAAATCTGCGGCCGCATCTAATGTGAGTGATATTCATTTACGCTCAGATGAGAGACCTAGTTTTCGCTTAAAGGGTGATCTTGTTCAAGTTAAGCATGATCCCATTACAAATGAGGATATCAAGCTTGTCTGTTCAGTCATCATTAAGGATCCCGAAGTCTTTGCTAAGCTTGATAAGCTCAAAGAACTCGATGGATCGTACGCTGTTCCCAAAGTATGCCGCGTGCGATTTAATTTCATGCGCTTTCAAGGAAAAATGGGGCTCATTTTGCGCTTGATTAGTGACAAGGTTCCTACCACCGAAGAATTAAAACTTCCGAAAGTTTTAGATAAGATCGCCAGTGCAAATGCGGGGCTGGTTCTTGTGACGGGGGCCACAGGTTCAGGCAAGAGTTCTACTCTTGCAGCGAGGATTAATTTTGTAAATAGAACTTCTGCTGTTCATATTTTAACTCTCGAAGACCCTGTTGAGTACGTCCATCTGCCGCTTAAGGCGCGCATTACTCAGAGGGAGATTGGTACAGATACGGATGACTTCGTCGGTGCTCTTCGCTCTGCTCTTCGTCAGGATCCAGATATTATTCTTATTGGCGAAATGCGAGACCCAGAGACGATTTCTATCGCTCTGAAGGCCGCTGAAACTGGTCACTTGGTTTTTGGTACCGTCCACACAACAGACGCTCTCAGTACAATTGGTCGACTCATTTCCATGTTTCCTCCTGAGGAACAAGGAGTCGTTCGAACGCGTATTGCAGACAACCTCTATGCCACCATCTCTCAACGGCTTCTTAAAACTGCCGATGGCAAGGGACGAGTAGCGGCCCAGGAAATTATGATTAATAATCCCGGAATCAGAGAGTCGATTCTCGATCCCATGCGAATCAAAGAAATTTATACATATATCGAGAAAGGAAAAAACACCACAGGAGCGATGAGTTTCGACCAGCACATTGCCCAGCTTTATAAATCGGGAATAGTGACAATGGAAGAAGCGAAATCGAACGCTACAAAGCCAGAAGATTTCGAGCGAAATCTCATGTTTGGTGACAATGAATGAACTTATCTCTTCGCCACTACTACAGGCGCTGGCTTAAAAACTTACTTCTTTTCTTCATTGCAACGGCAATCTTTCTCACCCTCTGCCGTGTGGGCTTTGCTTTACATTTTGGCCATTTTCAAAATCTGGTATCAGATAAAAAAAATCTGTTGCATGCACTTTTTTTAGGCCTTCGTTTTGATCTCATTCCTCTGGCCTATATCTACTCTTTGCCTTTTCTCCTCTTACACATCCTCTACGCGATCCCTGGGAGGCTTAACGTAAAGTTTGTTCGCATGTCTCTCGTATCAGTTTTATGCATGGGCTATTTCATTCTGTTATGGTTATATGTTTTTGATTATGCGTTCTATTCTTATTTCCAGGATCACCTTAATATCCTCTTCTTTGGTCTCTACGAGGACGATACAGTTGCAACGCTCATCTCTGTCTGGAAAAGCTACAACCTTCCCGTTTGGTTAACGGTTGTTCTCGTCATTCACTATGTTATTTATCGGTTTATTAAAATTGTTTTTTCGATGTACGATTTTGACATTCGCGCGCCTCGAATGAGATTTCGATATCCCATTGTATTGGTTGTAGGCAGTGTTGTTTTTGCCTTCTTTGCCAGGGGGAACTTCGGAAGAATTCCATTATCTTTTGAGGATGCGCACATTTCTTCAGATGAATTCATTAATGAGCTTTCGCTCAATGGCGTGATTACTCTTAATCGTGCTATCAAAATCCGAAAGACCTTTGGTAGAAGTGAGTTTGATTACCTCAAACAAAATGGTTTTAAAGACTGGCAAGCGGCCTATTCCGCCACGTTTGGAAAAAATCCCTCGGGCATAGATCTAAAAGAATCACTCATCGTTAAATCTCCTGAGAATATTCATGCCAAGGCCCATCCTCCTCATACTGTTCTTGTAGTGATGGAGAGTTTTGGGAGCTACTGGGACGATCGCCAGAGTTCTGAGTTTGATATCTTGGGTGAGTTAAAAAAACATTTTGATGAGGGCCTACTTTTTAAAAATTTTTTATCCTCAGAAAATGGAACGATTGGAAGTATTGTTTCTGTGGCGACTTCATCAGTGATTCGTCCAGGATCCCGTTTTTTGTCAGAATCAGAGTTTATGAACTTGCCTCTGGATTCCTCAGGACACATGCCCTATAAGAACGCAGGTTACGAGACTCATTTTGTCTATGGTGGTAAGCTCGGTTGGCGAGAGCTCGGAAAATACTTAAAAAAGCAAAAATACGATCACTTATGGGGGGCGGACGAAATTAAGGAAGCCATGCCTGAACTCAGAAATATTTCAGCACGAGAGCTCGGTAACGAGTGGGGGATTTTTGATGAATACCTCTATACTTTTATTGAAGATCATTTGAGAACCGCTGTCAAACCTCAGTTTTTTTTGGTCCTTACGACTTCCAATCACCCACCATTTGAATATCCAAGTTCATATGTTCCGAAGCCGATTAATCTCACGACCGAAATCATGTCGAATATGACGGTAGGAAAAGATCTGGCATTGAAGCGCTTCAATTCTCTTCAGTATGCTAATCAAAAAGTCGGTGAATTCATCACCAGGATAAGATCTTCGACTCATAAAGATAACATGATTATTTCACTCACTGGTGACCACAGTTTCTGGATCGCCAATGGAGTCGGTAACGAGCAGGAGTTTAAGCGATACTCAGTTCCCTTTTTCATCTCAACACCAAATGCCTACAAACCAGTGAAGGTAAATCTCGAAAAATTTGGCTCCCATGAAGATATCTTTCCTTCACTTTATCACTTGAGTCTCTCGAATCAAAAATATGTAAAACTGGGAGAAGATCTTTTCTCTGACGAGTCCCATGCGCTCAATAGTTCGGGACTTGTGGCAACAGAACTGGGTGCTTATCACAATGGGTCTTACTGGAAGTGGAAAGACCGGAAAAAACAAATCCTTGAACAAACCGCTGAAACCCCTGAACTTTTAAAACTCAAGATGCACTCACTGGGGTTGATTAGTATTACGGATCTTTATCTTAAGGGAGAAAAGACGCGTATGAAGACTGACGAAGAGAATGGTCGGCCATAACAATTTTTGCCATTGCCTCTACTACGGGTACGACACGTGGAAGAATGCACGGATCGTGTCGTCCTTCGAGTGCTTTCTTCCCAATCGTAGAGGGTGCTTTAAAAATCATGCGAACTAAAATCTCCTCGCCATTTGAAATTCCGCCTTCCATCCCACCAAAGCTACTCTGATCCCGAGAAATCTCACTTCCAAGTTTATGAGCAAATCCCAAACCATCACCGACAGTGAATCCAACACAAGCTGGAAGTGAGAGCATGGCCTTGGCGAGATCTGCCTTGAGTTTATCAAAAACGGGCTCTCCCAAAGAGGCTTTGGGATTTTTAATCGAAAGAGTGACAATACCTCCTGCTGATTCGCCCTTGAGTTTGCACTCTTTGAGAAAGGAGATCACCTCATCGCTGGTTTTTTTATCTGGGATATTAATCTCGCCTCGATCAACATTGTGATCTTTAGGAGGCGCTGGAATTTTGAAATGTGCCACCTGCTCGATATAACCATAAAAACTTGTCTCTTTGATAACGAGCCCTGCAAAATATCCTGCGATCACTCTCGCTAGGGTCTCTCGACCAGAGGCCCGTCCGCCTCCTCTATGATCGCGAATGCCGTACTTGTCTTGAGTCGTTTTATCAGCGTGACCTGGCCGATAAGAATCTTTCATGGCCGAGTAGTCTTCACTCTTTTGATTGGTATTTCTCACAATCACAGTGATGGGAGTGCCAAGAGTTTTATTCTCAAACACACCTGATAGGATTTCCGGTAAGTCATCTTCGGTCCGAGACGTATGCACAGCATGCTGACCCGGGGCCCGACGTTTTAATTCAAGTTTTAGATCTTCAAGATTGATTAAAATATTACCTGGCATGCCATCAATGACTACACCCAAGGCCGCCCCATGAGATTCACCGAAAGTCGTGATCTTAAACATATGGCCAAAACTATTTCCAGGCATTTTGAATCCTTTTCATAAAATCATCTGCAAATGTGTCGAGTGGTGAATGTGGAAGCTTAATGAGCTTATCGACAGAGGTATAAGTCTCTGCAGAAATCCCGCAAGGGTTTAAGGCGCGCAAAGCTGAGTCCATTTTTTCATCATATAAAACATTGAGGGCCATTCCATGAAAAGTCGTGAGCTTTTCAATAGCAATTCCCATCGAAGCGAGTTTTTTATTTTGGTGCCAAAGTCCCAGTAGGATATTCTGAGTGGTGAGATTTTGAACTCCCCAGTCTTCAAGGATCTTTTGAGTATGAAGAAAGATATCATCGATCATCGACGAGAGAGAGAGTTTGGTCGGATTAAGCTTAAGGATGGGATAAAAAACAACTTGGCCCGGGTGATGGAATGTGAGTCCGCCACCTCTTTCAATCTGGTGAAGAGGAAAGGGTAGGTGTGGATAATCCTCTTTTTTAAATACAACAAGCGAAAGAGTTTCCCCTTTGCGGGCCTTCTGCAAACCGCGGCCATTGGTTAAAACATGAGGATGGCTACAAAGAATGAGAATTTTTGACTGAGGGTGATGAATTAATAGTTCAACGCAGAAGCGCTGAAACTGGTGGGCCTTCTGATAATCCCAGTTCCATTTTCGTACCCAGATGAAATTTTGATCGATGGTTATATTCTGTGAGGTAAGATCAAACTTTTGGAGTGTAGATTCTGAAAACAAATCACCCTCCCAGGCCTTCTTGTTCAACGTAATCAAGAAAGTCAGCTGCCTTGTAGGAACTTCGAACTAAGGGGCCAGAGGCCACAAATTTAAAACCCATCTTGAGGGCCATGCGCTTAAGCTCAGCAAATTCTTCCGGAGTATAAAATTTTTCAACGTTCAGGTGACGCTTGCTTGGCTGAAGGTATTGGCCAAAGGTCACAATATCAACTCCGGCCGCACGAACATCTTCGAGAGTTTCTTGGAGTTCAGCCCAGATTTCGCCGAGACCCACCATGATGGATGTTTTGGTTTGAATGGTAGGATAATTTGTCTTGTAAAATTTGAGGCAATCAAGAGTCTTATCATATCCAGCTCTGATATCGCGAACCGGATGGGTAAGACGTCTGACGGTTTCAATATTTTGTGCGATCACAAAGGGTTTGGCTTCAGCAAGAAGATGCATGCGCGTTTCATCACCAGCAAAATCTGGAATTAAAACTTCAACTTTTGTTTCTGGATGATCCTGATTGACTCGTTTAATAACCGCTGCGAAGTGCCCAGCACCATGATCAGCAAGATCATCGCGGTCTACACTTGTGATCACAACGTAACGAAGGTTCATGAGTTTAACCATCTCAGAAGTATTTTCAATTTCTGTGTGATTCACAAAGCCTTTGGGATTGCCTGTCTTTACATGGCAGAATTTGCAAGCACGCGTACAGGTATCACCAAGAATCATCACAGTTGCAGTACGACCACTCCAGCATTCAGAAATGTTTGGACACTTTGCCTCCTCACAAACAGTGGAGAGACCTTTCTCGCGAAGATTATTACGGATATCTTTAAAGTCATCTCCTTGTGGGAGTTTAACTTTAAGCCATTCCGGCTTTCGCTGGTAATTTTCTTTATCAAAATAGGTTACGGCCATGATGGATTTCTATCACAAATGATGAGCTTTGGCTTTGAAGAAGAGGTGGCCTTGAAAAGGCTAAATGGCTGAAATTAAGGCATGTCGATGGTATGGATGAGATTATACCCGTCGTAGAACTCCATATTTTTAATATCAAGGATTCCAAGAAAGCCACTATTCACTTTAAGCATAGTGAATGGAATTCTTTGTCCGTCTTTTGTTAAAACCCTTGTTGAAGGAACTCCATTCTTCACAGAGACTTCAACTCTTGCATTGAGATAATTTGATCCTGGCGCCTTCAACCTAAAAGCAATGATGCCTCCGATGTTTGCGTTGAAATTGCGAGCAGGACTATGGGCCTGAACGAAAGCTCCGGATATATTTAATAGCATAATTCCGTTCGGAGAATTGAAATCTTTTATGGGGTAGGGTTCAGTGAAGTAAACTTTTGGGTTTTTCGCCTCATCGCTAGCATGGGCCTCAGCAACAACCTCATCCCGATAATGAACAGTATTCGCCTTTTGATTAAAGTAAACATAACCAAAGTATTTATCCCTTCCAACGATTGGAATCGTAAAATTGGATTCGATGGTCACAAGGCGAGGTAGTCCATTGGGATCACCTCGTTTTTTAAACTGAATGTGCGCTGGTGTAGATGCCGGACTTCTGAGATGAGAATTAAGATCACGATAATTCTGTGTCGGGAAAATATAGTAAAAAGGTTCATTCTCTGATTGTGAAAAAGCTTGAGTGGACATCAGAATTAAAAAAAGGATGAGGTTTTTCATATTCTGATTATCGGAAATACGGGAGTTTTTATTAAGTCCGAATTTCTAAAGAGGAATTATTTTTGCCAATGAAAGATTCGGTTTTAAACGAACACTAAGTCCGGGCTTGGGTTCTAGAGTCTTGGGCCATAGAATATGAAAATCATTTCCTGGGTTCGCCAAAATTGCCATCAACCCAAGCGTAGAAGTGTAAAATTCTTGGACAGTATGTTCTGGAGCAGTTTCGTCAGGATACCACTCTTGAGGAATGATGAGTATGGCTTCATTTGAGGCCCAGGGATTCTGAACGACTAAGCTTCCCCATGGGGTTTCCCACTTTTCAGTAAATTTAATTGTCAGAAAATTTCGAAAGCCCATAAACTGAGCAACAAAAAGATTTTTTGGGTTCTGGACGAATTCGAGTGGGAGACCAACTTGTTCCCACTTTCCGAAATTCATGAGTCCAATTCTGTCGCTATAGCGTAGGGCCTCATTCAATTCATGGGTAACCCATACGACGGATATGTTTTCACGACGAAGATACTGAAAAAGAGATTGTAGGATGCCGATTCGAGTATGCGGATCGAGATGAGAGAAGGGTTCGTCCATTAGAAATATTTCTGGTTGATCAACGAGGGATCCAGCCAGCATGACTTTTTGTTTCTGGCCCGCAGAGAGTTGGTAAAAATTTTGTTTTAGCTGGAATGTGAATTCGAAGATGTCGGCGAGGTCTCGAGCGAGTTGGATTTTTTTTTCATCTTCCATTGGCCTCTGAATTTGTTCACAAAGATATTTCTGAACATCGATATCATCCTTGGGCTCCTCTGCTGAGAAAAAATGAATTCGTTTTTTTTCCTGCGAGATTATTTTCAGGAGAGTAGTTTTACCGCAGCCATTGGGCCCCATGACGGAAAAAATCTCACCTTCTTGGAGCTCGAAACTTATCCCGTGAAGCCCCGCAATTCCCCGAGAATCAAAAACCTGTGTGATGTTTTTAAGAGAGAGTTTTGAAACCATTTTTCGACCTTCATGAAGTATGGTTTAATATTAGCAACGAACTCATCCACGCAAAAGGCATTTATGACTCTGACGCAATTGAACTATATCCTAGCAGTTGATCGTTGCCGAAACTTTGCTCAGGCCGCGAGAGAATGTTTTGTGACTCAGCCTACCCTTAGTATGCAGATCCATAAGCTTGAAGATTATCTTCAGGTCACTGTTTTTGACCGAAACAAAAGCCCTGTCGAGCCGACTCCTATGGGTAAGAAAGTTCTCACCTACGCTCAAAAAATTATGCAAGGAGCACAGGAGCTAGAAGAGCTGTCTAAATCTCTTAGAGGCGAAGTCTCTGGTGAATTCATTCTAGGAGTCATACCAACTCTTGCCCCGTATCTATTGCCGCTTTTTGTTCAAAAATTTGTCGAAAAATATCCAGACGTTGAACTTAAGATTTATGAGCAACAAACTGAGGATATCATTCGTCTTTTGAAAGAAGGAAAAATTGATGGAGGTCTGCTCGCCACCCCACTTGAGCATAAAGATATTAAAGA
>JBBQGK010000019.1:0-43284 GCA_038322885.1 Bacteriovoracales bacterium
GAAATTTAACATGGCCATGCCCCATCAGAACCAGCGTGAAACAAAAATTTTCCAAAGACCTGAGCTCTTTGTGCAAGCGAAGTGCTCCGTGCATCCCTGGATGACTGCCTATGTGGGTGTCTTCGATCATCCTTATTTTTCGGTGAGTAATGCTGGTGGGGAATTTATTCTTCCTCCTCTACCACCGGGCAGCTACACCATCGAGGCCTGGCACGAAGTCTTCGGGACTCAAACCCAGGAACTATTGATTAGTGACAAGAAACCTGAACCTCTTCAATTTACTTTTAAGGCAAAACCATGATCTCAACTCACATCCTTGATACCACGAAAGGTAAACCTGCTGCTGGAGTGACCGTTGTCCTTGAGAAAAAAAACAAGGACCACTGGATCCTCATTGGATCTGATGAGACAAATCCTGACGGAAGAATTGCTTTCACTTGTCCTCATGAGAGTGGGGACTTCAGACTTACCTTTAAAATTGAAAATTATTTCAAAGGCCAGGAGTCCTTTTTCCTCGATCCACAAATTGCTTTTCACGTGAAGGACACGAGTCGCAAGTATCACGTTCCTTTGATTGTGAATCCTTTCGGACTCTCTACTTACCGAGGCAGTTAATGAAATCCCACATTCCTTATTACGATGATTTTCTCTCGCCAGAATTACGGGACAAAATTTTAGAAGATGCCGTGGAGTACCCTGGTGTCTCTCATCTCTATCATGTGGGACAAACAGGTGGGCTTGAGAATAAGGCATCGATGACGTTTTTGCGTGATCTCTTTCTTTTAGTCCGCGGGGAGCTCAACTTTGTTTTAAATCGTCGCATCCGAGATAGAAAATTCATCGATGAGAGAACCAAGGCCTTCGCGGTTTTTAATTCTGAACTCAAACGTGATTTTTTAAGTCCTGACTACCAAACTCCCATGGGGCTTGAAGACGGAGACGGTCGCATTGTTTGGGGCCCTCGGAGTGCTGACTACGCTCATGATAAACCTTCGCGCAAGATTGCTCCACTACCCAAATATCTCCAAGGGCCTCACGTCACTTTGTTTGGTCCACCAGATAATGCGAAACTATCCATCAATGCCATGAACGCCTATCACCGTCGTTTAAAAGAAGAACCGAAAATTGTGGAGGAGCTTCTCTCAACTCATGAATCTCTTCCCAAGTGGGGGGCCGATGACGAGGACTCAAAAACTCCTCTGAGAGAAGATCTCATTTCTTCAGGAATTAATCTCACGAACTGCTTGAATGGGACCATCTCCCAACAAGACAGAAAACTTGAAGCTGATAAACTCTCTCTACCGATCAAAAGGTTTCCGGGTTTGGCCCTTCCATGTACTTTTTTATTCTATGAGAATGATCCCATTCCTTTGCACCTCTACGATTTCGCTCTTCACTTTTTTGAAAACTGGCACAACGAAGAGGCCTTGGCGTTCTATGTTCCAAAATTAGAAAACGAAGAAGAGGCGAGATACATTCGCATCATGCTTGAGACCGCCGAAGTCATGATCAAGCGCCTTCATCCAGAATATAAGACGGGTTCGATCCGTCTTATGATTGTGCTCGAGAACCCACGAGCTGTTTTCCGCGTCCATGAAATGATGGATGAGCTCTATCCGTATTTCGCGGGAGCAAGTCTTGGCTGGCATGATTATCTCGCCAGCACCGCACGTCTTTTTAAAGAAGATCCAAACTACCGCATTCCCGTCAAGGCCGATCCAGATATCGTGATTAAGTATATCAAGGCCTCGCACGATCTTCTTTCCCATGTCGTGGGGCCCTGTGGGGGAATTAAGATTGGTGGGATGTATGGCATTCTTCCGATTGATAACGATTTATCATCGGACTCATTTCAAATAACGATCAAGGGATATATCCGGGACGTCGTGACTCAGTTTAAACGTGGACTCGATGGCTTTTGGGTTGCCCATCCGGATTTTGTTCGCCTGGGACTTGCAATGGTTGAGGCATGGAAATTTCACAAAGAGGGAGATTCATCAAAGCTCGATACCCTTGTGACTTCGTTACTCAAAGATAAATATCACAAAGAAATATTAGATTTCATCCACGGCCCTGACATCGAGGGAATGGATCGCCGGGACCCGATGTACGCGAGAAAACTCATCGTCGCCGACATCAAAGAATCAAGCTTTATCGCCAACAATCATCCTGATGAAATACGCTACAACGTTTTTCAGTCCCTTCAATACATCACGGACTGGCTCTGCGGGAATGGTTGCGTCGCTCTTCCAACCCACATTGGAAAAATTCCCGCCCGTGTGATGGATGATCTCGCCACCGCTGAGAGATCTCGCTGGGAAGTCTGGGGTGAGCTTTATCACAAACGCTTTAAGATGGTGGACTTCTTAAAGATCGCCCATGAGGAGATGCACTTTATCCGCAAGGATTTATCTAACGAGCAAAAAATTGTTCAGGTGAAATGGGACGAGAGAACGGCCCGCTGGTATCCAGTTGCGATGAAGCTCATGCTAAAACTCATGACGGATAAAAATCCTGTGGAGTTTGCGACTGAACTCCTTTTGCCTTTTACCCTTCCCATGGTGAGAGAGGCCTCTGATCCTTGGGCGAAAGTGCTTGAACTCGACTCTCAAAAATTCGCCTTACCTGACGGGATTGCGCGCTTTGATCATTTCTTTGAAGTCTGTGGCTCACTACGATTTGCGAAAGTTATGTCGAAGACGCTTGCGACCTTCGAAACTCAGATCCGGGATCTCATCCTCTCATTCTCGAAGTCCGAGATAAATGAAGCCGCGACCTTTCACGGAAACATTGGTGAAGGAAAAAACACCCTCGACAAGATGGCCTCTCGGGAACAAGCAAAAGTATTCGGTGAAGATGAATCCATAAAAAATGAACTTAAAAACCTTGGAGAAAAATACCTCCAAAAATTCGGAATGAAATTCCTCATATCTGCACAGGGTAAAACTGGCCTAGAGATGCTGGAAAAATTAAAGGAAAGATATGAAAATGATGAAAGCACGGAGATTGAAAACGCGCGGAGTGCTCTTTTGGAAATCACTCTCAAACGACTGCAAACTTCCCTTCAAGATGATCTCTATGCAAAAATCAATGAAGCGTTTAAACGTCAAAAAATAGATTCTGCCCAAGTGACCTTAATCAATAAGGGTCACCTTCAAAATCTCGTCTTTGGAAAGACCACTGATAAAACTTGGTTTGAGATGGCATCCTTGAGTAAGACCGTGGCATCAGCGTTTGCGATAGAGTTTTTTACCAAACGCGGAATTCCTCTTTGGACCCCAGTTAATGATCTCTTAAAAAGTACCAAATCTCATTTTAGAATTCCTGAGGGTGATAAGGTGACGCTGAGAGATCTCATGAGTCACACCGCACTTAATATGCATTATGTGAATGGCGTCCCCGCAGACCGGGACATGCCACCGATAAGTGATTTTCTGCAAGGTAACGATGAGTATAAGTATCCACCGATAAAACTTCAAAATACTCCTGGTGAAGTCTTTCAATATTCTGGTGGAGGATTCATCGTGCTCGAGCACTTGATTGAAGCGATTGATGGAATTTCTATCTTCGCTCAAACGAGACCTTTCTTAAATGCTCTTGGTATGGATGAATTTAGTTTTGACCAGAAATCTATTCCGGGAAATGAATACGCTTATGGATATGATGATAAAAATATAGTCATCGATGGGACTCGTAAAATGTTTCCGGCCTTTGCTGCAGGTTCTATGGGAACTGCCGAATCGATGGCGAAGTTTCTTGTGCACTTAGAGAATGCTTATCATGACATAAAGGGTTCTGGTCCAATCTCTCACGACACGGCGAGGCTCATGCTCTACGGTTCTGACAAGGGATGCATGCAATTTATGGGTGTGAAGATGGGACTCGGAGTCTTCATCGGTGAGGCAGGGGAGAACCGCTTCATGATTCACCAAGGTGCCAACGATGGCTTCCGTTGCATTTATCTTCATACCTTCGCAGGCCCTGATCGAGGTCGTGGTATGGTTTCGCTTTGTAATAATGATCTAAGAGGAGTTCTCTTCAACGCTCAAACCACACAACACTTTCTTCAAGAATTAAATTTTTCAGGCATCGAATATTCTAAATTCAAGACGAGCTTTGATGCTTCGAAAATTTCCCCAGAGGAAATCGTTAATACGGGATACAAAAACCTCGTCTTTGATGCGTTCAAACGCCCGAGTCCTGAGCCCATTATAGATCATGGCCCTGTGGATCCGTTGAGTGACTATAATCTTTTGGTTGGTGCAGAGGTTCTAAGTGTCTCAAATGATCTCTTTGCCTGTGCAGAAAATCTATTCTCAGAGTATCTACCCAAATTTGATCCTGAGCTTTTTGGTAAGCAAGGAAAGGTGATGGATAGTTGGGAGAGCGTTCGTCATAATCCGAAAGGCGTGGATGAACTTGTTCTAAAACTTCAAAAGTTCGCAAAGATTCGTTACGTTCTTCTTTCAACGAAGTATCACTTTGGAAATCATTCCCCATTCATTCGACTCGAAGGCAGAAAGGATTCAAAGTCTGATTGGACTGAATTCATGCCAAAGACGGCGATTGAAGGGCACTCAGAGATTCGCATTGCTCTTGCCCGTGAATCAAAAGAGTTCTCTGAGATCAAAGTCTCAATGTATCCAGATGGTGGCTTCTCTCGTCTCGGCTTATATACGGATATTCCCAAAAAAGAAATCGCCAGTTTCAAAAAGTCTGGGAGTGCTAAAAACATTGCTTACGAAGAGAAAATTCCACATACCAAAAAGCCTTTATCCATTCCCTTTATTCCAACTGAGGATGAGATCAAAAAGAATTTTGTTTCACTTAGAAAAGGTGAAGAATTTAATAACGCTTCAAACGCCTTCGGTGCAAAACTCGTTCATGCTTCAAACGAACACTATGGCCCTGCGATTCAAGTCATCTCTCCCTTCGGTCCCATCAATATGTTCGATGGGCTCGAGAGTGCCAGAAGTAGAATCCCCGGACACTCAGAAGAAGTGGTCGTCGCTCTTGGAAAACCCTTACCGATTCACCGAATAGAGATGGATTTCACCTACTTTGTGAATAACAATCCTTTGGAAGTTTCAGTCGATATCCTAACTGAAGGCAAGTGGAAGCACTTGATCCCTAAAACAAACGTCAAGGCATTTGCGGGGAATAAGAAGAGCTTTGAGATTCATTCTCGTGATGTCGTTGAGTCAGTTAAGGTTATGACATGGCCAGATGGTGGGATGAATCGCTTAAAGGTTTTCTCGGTGAATACTTAAAGAATGAAGAAACTTGGTGCCTTCTTTATCATTCTGACACTTGGTCTCTTCTTTTTCTTTAGAGAGCTTTCAAAGAAAGATGAATATGCCGAACCTCAATCTACTAAAAGTTTAGAAAATTATGTCACCCCAATTAATACCCCTTCAATGCTCCCACCAAAAAAATCCTCTCCAGCATCGAATGACCGGACTTATTTTTTAAGAAATAAAATCTGCTCATTTGCTCCTGGGATGGAAGAAGAATGGCAGGAGCGAATAAAGGAAGAAATTTTATTGCTCGATCCTCAGATCGGTGAAGATTTATATAAGAGTTATCAGTTAGAAGTCGAACATTACCAGGTCGTGGTTCAAAATGGGCTTCGGTCCTCTCTCGATCAGCTAAATTCTATGAATGGAGATGCCGATCTCTTTAAGGCCTCCGCCATTGAAGAGCAGAATTTTCATCAATGGAGATTTGAGATGGCCCTATATCCATATTATAATGAACTTATGAGGAGGAGAGAGGATTACATGGATTGTAGGTTTGAAGAGGTATTGTGAGAAGAAAGCACAATAAGATAATTGCCTAGATCTTAACAACCTTTGCGAGCTTACAATTCTCAAGACGAGCAAGCTCTTTAGAGTCTGTCTTCTCAAGCTTGTCATCTTTCATGAACTGAATCTGATAGTTAATCGTGCCGTTCATAGTTTCATCGAGATCAATGAATCCATTGATCGAAATAAGTTTCTCGTCATCTGGTAAATTTAAGGTTCCTGAGTTGAGAAGAATACCACTACCTTTGAGACCATTTTTTTCACTTGAAGTCACCGGCATTGCAATGAAAACAATACCATCTACCGTAACGAGTTTTGAAGATATCAAATCTTCCGTCGGGCTTGAAAAATCTGCAAGATCTACGCTCTTTTTTCCGTCTTTGTCAGTATAAACCGTTAAAAGAATATTTTTAGTCTCTCCATCGGTTAGGAATTCACACTTGTATCCTGAGATGGCCGTTCCTATCTGAAGTTTATCAAACGTTGGGATTGAAGGAGATTTGTATTCAAAGGTTGATTTTTCAACCTTTACACATGAGCTGAGAAAGATAGCGGATAAGATAAGAATAACTGACTTCACAGGAAACTCCGATTTTGAATATTTCCCTTATCCTATTTCATTTTTAAATTTATCAAATCTTGCTTATATATTTTTCTTATATTGCTCAGTTCTTTGACAATGATCTAAGTTATTGCTTTGTCGAAGAGTCTTTGATCTTTTTTAATTGAGAGACTCTTTCGGCCGTCAAAAGTTGAAGAAGATTTTTCTGAGGCATCAGCGCGTAGTGAACCTTCGCAAAATGAAGCCATTGATCCCGATACTTAAGCCACTCTCTTTGAACTTCTTTTATTTCAGAAAACTTCAATGTGTCTTCGTAATGCGCCTTCGAGAGAAAATCATATATAGCTTTGAGATCTTTATCAGGCTCACTTCTTTGCGGGGGAGGAAACTTACTCTGTTCAAATCGCTCGATCATGGAAAGAAAATTTTTCTCCAATGCCTCCTGTTCTTCAACAATAAAAGCGGCACGGGCAGTGCCTGAAAGATCGACTTCTTTCATTGAACGCTCATCAAAGAATTTATCTGCGATCTTTTGAAGGATAGAGAAAGATTTCTTATCATTGGGTTGCCATGACTCCATAATTTTTTGAAACTTTACTGACCTCTTGTATTTTTCAAGCTCGGCATTTCTTCCCTTGCAGGCACCTTGCATAAATCCACTTGTAATGTCATCGCAAACATCAAAGGGCTTTTTCTCTGGGATCGTTTTGAGTTTAACCAAATGCTTAAGACGCCCTTCGACCTCTGCCGGAGCTCCACCCATCGCACAGGCAAATTTAATAGCGAGATCGAGATTTTTTTGTACTCCATACCCATTGGCATAAAGCATCGCGAGAACTCCGTCTCCGCCTAGAGCCTTTCCTTCCAGAGTGCGTTCTTCATGATAAGCGCAGATGCGTGCACGTGCATAATCGATTTTTCCTTTCATGCCGTAATAGTCTTCATCGGAAAAACAAGGTTGAGTCGCCTTGATCGCTTTTTCATCGGGAAGATCGGTTAAGGGAGGTGATAGGCTTGCTACCATTTTGCAGCGTGGGTCCTCAGTTTCCTGGGCAAAAGTCGTGAGAGAAAAAAAGAAAGATAGAATAAGAAGTGATTTCATGAAGCCTCATATATTTTAGTTAATCGAGGTTGATCTGATAGTAGAGGTCTCGCTCTTTTAAGAGCTCTGAAGCTATGCTGATCGCAATCTCTTCTGGATCATTACTTCCAAACCGATTTCCCATGGGGATGTGAAGTCTTTCCACAAAATCATCCGCTACGCCTGAGTCTTTTAATTCTTTTTTGATCTTCAAGGCCTTGACGTCACTGCCAATACACCCAATGTAAGGTGCCGAGGGTGCGAGTAAGGCGAGTTCAACTAAAATTTCAAAATCAAAGGCATGGCCCATGGTCATGCAAAGAAAAAAACTCTTTGGATGAAATTTGGCAATAAGCTCTTTCGGATTTGCGTGAACAATTCCCGAAATTCCAGAGAGCTTATCAATCCACTCAGCTCTTGGATCGATCACGGTCACATGACAGTGAAACTTTGAAAGAACACGGGTGAGCGCCTGAGCGACATGACCCGCACCAAAAATAATGATGGGCCATTGATTCTGATAAAAGTGCTCAAAGAGTAAACTCGTCTCTCCACCACAAGACATTCCGATATCGCGTTGAAGATTCCAAGTCACGAGCAACGGTTCACTTTGTTGCGTGAGTTCTAAAATTTCTTGTGCTTTTTTGATACATGCATTTTCAATCTTGCCACCACCGATTGTTCCCGAGTGAAGGCCATCTCGAGTCACGATGATTTTCGCCCCAGGATCCTGAGGAGTCGAACCACGAGCACCCACGAGAGTGACAACCACAAAGGAAATTCCAGTGTCAGTTAATTCCTGAGCGGATTTCCAGAATTTCATGGAGTTTCCCAGGCCTGAAATGCCTGAAGGTTCATCGCCCTCATAACGCTCTCACTTGTGGCAGGAATGCGAATCTCTGGATAGTGATCTTGGTAATGAGGAAGATAAGTGAGGGCATTGTTCACAGCTGTCCAAGCACTGATCGCGAGAAGAAGAGGCGGTTCGCCGACGGCTTTTGTCCCTCTCACGTTTGCCACGTTCTCATCATTAGAGAGAAGCTTAATGTTAAACTCTCTTGGAGTGTCTTGGATGTTGGGAATCTTGTAAGTCGAAGGAGCGTGGGAGAGAAGAAGCCCCTGTTTATCGTAGAATAGATTCTCTGTTGTGACCCATCCTAGACCTTGGATGTAAGCACCAGAGACTTGGCCAATATCGAGATCATGATTCACCGGGCGGCCCAAGTCCATGAGGATGTCGGTGCGGAGAACTTTCACTTCACCCGTATCACGGTCAATCTGAACTTCAGTCGCAGCGGCACCCATCGTGAAATAGAGAAACGCGTCCCCTTGGCCCGTCATTTTATTAAATTCAATTCCTGGGATTTTATAAAAAGCATAATCTGAGAGCGAAATTCTGTTCAAGTAGGCTTCAAGCACGAGATATTTGAATTCAATTTTTTTATCTAAATGATCTGGATGAAACACAAAGCCGTCTTTAAACTCGATCTCAAAGTAAGTCGCGATCCCAGACTTCCAGTCCGCCCCAAGATTGGGATCATTCTCATCGAGGTTTTTATGCTCAAGTTCAACCTCGCCCTGAGTCCCCAGACCAGCAGTCTTTGAGGCCCAGCGGTCTTTAGGAATATCTAGAAGTTTAAGTGCTAGTTCTGATAGTCGTTTTTTTATTTTCCTTGTGGCAAGGAGGGCCGCCGCTCCATTGAGATCTGTCCCGGAAGAGGCAGCAGTTGGGGAAGTGTTTGCATTTTTATCTGTCCGAGTCGGCATCGTGCGGGCCGCCTCACGAGAGAGTCCGAGCTCACTCGTCACCATCTGAGCGATGCGAGCGTTTACGCCCTGGCCCATCTCGGTCGCGCCCGTTGCGATTTGAAGAGAGCCATCGTTATGGATGATCACCAGGGCATTCGCCTGGTTTAAAAATCTTGTTGTAAAAGAAATTCCAAACTTCACGGTGGAGAGTGAAAGTCCTTTTAAAAACTGCTGATCTTTTTTATTGAAGACTTCGATGTCTTGTCGACGCTTCTTATAGTCGCTTGATTTTTCAAGATCACTGACCAAGCGACCCAAAACATTGTTCTCAACAAGTTGCCCGTAGTGAGTGATGTTTCGATTGTCGTCATTGCGATATAAATTTATTTTTCTGATCTCTAAAGGATCTTTTTTAAGTGTGTGAGCAATCTCTTCAATCACTTTCTCAATCGTCGCCACACCCTTAGGTCCGCCAAAGCCACGAAAGGCCGTGTGCGAGTGGTGATTGGTGCGACATACTTGTCCGATTACGCGCATGTGAGGAATAAAATAGCTATTATCCGTGTGAAGCATCGCCCGTTCCATAATGGAGGTCGATAAATCCGCATAGGCCCCAGCATCTGAAAAGAGATGCACGTTCAAAGCAAGTATACGTCCCTCGGAATCAAAGCCGACTTCATATTCATTCTCAAAGGGATTTCTTTTTCCCGTCATGATCATATCATCATCTTTAGTAAGGATGATCCGAGCAGGGCGCTTAAGCTTTTGCGCGACCAAAGCAACGTAAGCTGCAAAGGGAGCCGCCTGAGATTCTTTGCCACCAAAGCCCCCACCCATGCGTTTCACCTGGCAGACCACATCTTTATTATGAAGGCCAAGAGCGTGGGCGACCACGTGCTGAGTTTCTGTCGGATGCTGGCTAGAAGAGTGAACTTCAATCTGACCATCTTCTAGTGGGTAAGCAACGGAGGCCTGACTCTCTAAATAGAAATGGTCAGCACCCTGAATGATGATTGAACCTTTGAGTTTATGAGGAGCACTTCCCATGCTCGCGTCAACGTCTCCGCGCTCAATTTTTCTAGCAGGGATGATAAAATTTTGAGATGTTTTTGCTTCTTCTATCGACATGACCGCTGGAAGATCTTCGTATTCAATGATGACTCTTTGCTTAGCATATTGGGCCTCTTCTAAGGTCTCAGCAGCGATAATGGCAATCGGCTCCCCAGCGAACGCAACGACGTCAATTGTAAGCAGAGGCTGGTCTTTAAAGATTGTTCCCCAGTAATTATCTGCGAAATCCTTCCCCGTATAAACGGCAACAACTTTTGGATTGTCCAAAACTTTTGAAAAATCCAATTTCGTTATTCTAGCATGTGCACGAGTTGAGTAAAAAACTTCAACATAGAGCTCGTTTCGCATGAGTGGTCGATCATCAATGAACTCCGAGAGCCCTTGAACATGAGTGTGAGCATTATCGTGAGGAAGACTCATACTGAGACTCCGCATTCAATGGCAAATCTCTTAAATAGGTTTTCCACAAGGACATGGCGATAGGCCGACGAAGCTCTGAGATCACTCAAGGGATTAAATTCAAGATGAAGCTCTTTAACGGCGAGATCCACTTGCTTTTGATCAAAAACTTTTCCTTTGAGAAAATTTTCAGTTTTAAGAAATCGTAGGGGTGTCGCCGCTAAACCACCGCCTGCGATAGAGATGTCACTGATCTCTTTTCTCGCCTCATCCAACCACTCAACGTGAATCGAGAGATTGACCGCGGAGATATCAAGATCTTTTCTGTTACAAGTTTTAAAAAAACGAAGGGATGAATTTTTCGCAGGTCTCTTGAATTTAATTTCTGAGATAAGTTCTCCCGGGGCAAGAGAAGTTTTACGATACCCGAGATAGAAATCTTTTAGTTCAACCTCACGGCGACCAGACAGGCTCTCGATCACAACGATCGCATTCAAAGCGAGGAGGGGACCCGGCGTATCGCCAATCGGAGAAGCTGTTGCCACATTCCCAACCACTGTTCCAATATTTTTAATTTGCGGAGAGGCAAAGACATCAAGGTAATGAGAAAATTCTGACACTTTATCTTTTAAAAAATGACGAAACTCCGCCAGCGTTACTCTCGCACCGACATGAATGAAATCATCTTTTTCCTCTAAACGGTAGAAGTCGACCATCAAGTGCAAACTCAAAAGTTTGGTCAGCTTGAGTTTGCGCTTATTATGAACGACACCTAAATCCGTTGCACTCGCAATGATCCGGGTCTCAGGATAATCTTTGAGATAACTCAAGGCCTCTTTGATACTTTTGGGAGCATAAAAAGAAAAACCTTGGCTTTCAAGATCTGCCGTTTCAAGGAAAGCAGAATTCAGATCTCTCTTTTGTTCTTCACTATAAAAACGGTTTTTCACACTTTCAGTTTTTGCGAGATCAATTGTTACAGCAGCATCAAGAATGGGTTGGTACCCAGTACAGCGACAAAGATTTCCAGTCAGTGCATTTTTTGCTTCGGTCTCAGAGATTGAAACTCCTTTGTCGCAAAGTTTTTTTTCAACCAGACCAGTCAGTGCCATCACGAACCCTGGGGTACAAAATCCGCACTGAGATCCGTGGCACTGTACCATCGCACGTTGCGCCTCATGAAGCTCGTTACCTTTTGCGAGGGCATCGATCGTGACGAGACTTGATCCGTCGAGAGTTGCGAGGAGAGTGATGCATGAATTCACGGGAAGATAAGTTTCAGCGGAATTTTGGGTGTGCGGAAAGTAGCGAAGAACTGTGCAAGAGCCGCAATCACCTTCAGCGCAGACAATTTTTGTCCCGGTGAGACCTTGATCATAGCGAAGGTAGTCTGAGAGCATCTTGGATGCGTGCTCAGGGCCTAGTTCTTTTTTTATACCGTTTAGATAGAGAATAATTTTGTTGCGCATTTGGCTCTTATTTTAAGAAAAAAACGGTCAATTGACCATGATGAAAGTCGGTAAGAATTTCTCGACGTTTGTGTAATAAATGCAAGGGCTCCTCAGATGTAGGTGGATAGTTGATCATTAAAAAATCGTAAGTTGACGAAAATTCATACAGGGCCTACTTTGTGCAGGTTAAAATAACTAGGAGTCCCAATGAAAAAGTCTTTGATACTAGGCGCAGTCGCTCTGCTTGCTTCATCGGTTTCTTTTGCTCAATCCACACCTCCTCATTGGACTTATAATCAGCCTGAAGGACCTAATCATTGGGGTAACATCGATCCTGGATTTAAATCTTGCGAAGTTGGTGCGAACCAATCACCGATTGACATCGAGTCTGGAGAAAACTCAGGACTCATGAACGTATCTCGCGATACTTCGCTTGAAGCGATTAACCCGAATTGGGGAAGCTCAGCTTTTAATATGGTTAACAATGGGCACACACTCCAAGTTAACTACGATGCTGGATCAGATGTCTCTTTTGAAGGGAAAACTTTTAACTTAAAGCAGTTCCATTTTCATTCACCTTCGGAACACATCCTGAACGGTCGTGAGTATCCGTTAGAGATGCATTTTGTTCACCAGTCTGCTGCTGGCATACTTGTGATTGGTGTATTCTATGAGCAAGGTCAAGAGAACCCACTTCTTGATACCATCTGGGGGGCCGCTCCAGCTGCTGGCCAGTCGGCCACGATCGCAGGCCTCATGATCAATGCCACTGACTTTCTTCCAAAAGGAATGGGATATTATAATTACCAAGGATCCCTCACGACTCCTCCGTGCACTGAAGGAGTGAATTGGATTGTCCTTAAAAATCCAATTGAAGCTTCGGCCAAGCAGTTGCAGTTTCTTAACCGACACATGGGTGGCCCAAATAATCGACCAATTCAGCCAATCGATGGCCGCATGATCGGGACGAGCGAACTGTAGTCTCAATTTCGAACGAGGGGATAGATTGATCCCCCTCGTATTTGCCTTTACCTATGGGAAGCTTTCTTTAAAGTACATTTTATATATTTAAATTTAAGTTATCTTTAGTTCATGAAAAACTACCACGCACATATCTATTTTAGGCTTGAAGACCTCGACCTCATGGAGATCCTTTTTCGTCTTTGTCAGGGTAAAACAGAGATTTTTCGTCCTCACAAACTCTATCCAAATCAAGTCGGACCTCATGCACTTCCCATGATCGAGCTTCACTTCGATTCGACCACGAAAATCCCTGTGCTTAAATGGCTAGAAGAAAACCGAGGTGAGGCCTCAATCCTTGTTCATGAGGACTCTGGGGATGATGTTCGAGACCATACTGAGGGGAAAATCTGGCTCGGAAGCCCTTTACCCATAGATTTCAGCTTCTTCGAACGTCTACAACTTGGACAAGTCAAAGCGGTCCATCAGAATTAATTTCATGGTCTCCAAGGGCCCCCAATTTCTATGCTATCTTGGGGAAATTCGGGGAGTTTACATGAAGATTTTGATCTCTCTATTATTTGCGTTGATGTCACTTAGTGCCTTTGCTTTGGGCCTCGGAAATGAATTTCAACGCGAGTCCCTCGCTCAACAGGCACGTTTCAAAAAACTCTATTTTCAGGGCTTCAAATTAGACGGATCCCCAAGAATCATGTCGACACTCTACTTTGATCAGAAGCTTGACCATACCGATCTGAAGTCACCGACTTTCAAGCAGCGCTACTTCATCGATTCATCTCATGCTACTGATGAAAATTCACCGGTCTTTTATATTATTTGCGGAGAGTGGAATTGCGCCGGTACGGGTTCCTATGGATATGCAGAAAACCTAGCAAAAAAACTTCATGCCCACATTGTTGCTCTCGAGCACCGCTTCTACGGCGAAAGCATGCCGACTTCTACTTTGACTCCGGAGAATCTGAAAAATTTGAATATTGAATCTGCGATTGAAGATCTCGCTACGGTCCAGCGTTATCTTGTGGAAACGAATAATCTAAAAGGGAAGTGGATAACTTTTGGGGGCTCATACGCTGGAACTCTTTCTGCTTTCTACCGGCTTCGCCATCCAGAACTTGTGACAGGTGCTCTCGCTTCATCGGGCCCTGTGTTTATGAAAAAAGATTTCTTTGAATACGATGCTCACATCGCGAAAGTTATCGGTAAGTCCGATTGCGGAGACAAAGTTAGAGAGGCGGTTAAACTCATCGAAGAAAAAATGCAGACGGAAGACGGGGTGAATGAAGTAAAGGTCATGTTTCAGTCTTCAGAGATCAGAGACAGCCGTGACTTCCTCTACGTAGTCGCTGATGCCCTCGCCGCCGCCGTTCAATACGGACGTGATCAACTTTTCTGCAGCAAACTTCGCTCTAACTCTGATCCTATTTCAGGCTACGCCGATGGGGCCCTCACTGTATTGGCCTCAATGGGACAAACTCCTCTTGAAGGCTCCATGCAGATTGCTGAAAAAATCGAAAATGGACCGAACGATAATATGCGCCAGTGGATGTGGCAGAGCTGCCGCGAGTTTGGTTGGTTCCAAGTGGCGAATACAAATGGGGTTTCCTCACGCTCGTCTCAGATCGATCTTGCCTACCATGAGGAAGTTTGTCAGAGGCTCTACCAGCAACCCATGAGTGAGATTGGGTCGCTTAATACTGATGGCTTTCTCCTTTTAATGAACCCTCAAACTTCAGGCATCATTTTTTCTAACGGTGGAAACGATCCTTGGCAAACGCTCTCTATCACTGGATCAACTCTTCCTGGAAATCCTGCTCTCCCTCTTTTCATGATGGACGGAGCTTCTCACACGAGTGATCTCAAGGGGAGTCCTATTCTTCCTTCAGTCATAGCTGCTCAGGCGAGTATGTCTTCAATTATTTCAGACTGGATTAAATAAGCTTATGAAGAAAATGCTCTCAGGAGTTTTATTCTTTTTGTCGATGTCGCTTTTTGCGCAATCTATTTTCCTGCCAGAGGATGGAGATTATTCAGTCAGTAATTTAAAGATGATTGACCAAATGGAAAAGCAAGGAATGGACTGGGTTAGTGTTGTTCCAGATAAGACAATCGCGGGGGCCCAATATAAAATTCTTCCCCATCAAAACGAATTCAGGATCAAGAACTGGTATCAGCGTGACTGGTTTCTGATGCAAGACATGTTCAAGCTCTCACCGCAAAAATTTATCTCCCATTACCATGCCCAAACTTTCAATGAAGCAAAACTAAAACAGTATTCGGGTTTTGTTTTTGATTCTAAAGAGAACTTCTACTTAAAAAACATCACCACTCCGTCTGAATGGGGAGGCCTCACTCATCCTCCGATAAAAAAACTCACCATGCCTCTCGAAAAATATGACGCTCAATACGCCCCCATCAATTACTCGAAGGTTGAAAGTGTCTATTTCAACCCGGCATTCGAAAAAGAAGTGGATCGTGAGTCTTTGTCTGAGCTTACTTTCGGTAACACCGTCCACGCACTTGCCGATCACCAATCTTTCCTCACAAAAATGCGCATGATCCAGAAAGCTCGTTCAAGTATTTTCATGTCATCTCTTGCTTTTGCTTGTGACAAGAGCTCAAAGCAGCTCGTTAATCTCCTGATCAAAAAGCACCTGGAGGGTGTTGATGTCCGGGTGATCACTGATGGAACGATCAGTGCCCTCATGGGCTATAAAGAATGTCCACGTCTCCTGAAAGCTTCGGGAGTTGAAGTCATCATGACGAACGATTTTTTACAGTACAATAAGAAGTCAATCTATCACACGAAGGTTCTCATCACTGATTTCTCTGAAGCTGTTGCTGGCGGACAGAATATGCTCGATGCCGATAATCTCTCGCGCACAACTGACTTCATGAACCGAGATCTCGATCTTTATGCCAAAGGGCCACTGGTGACCGACATGGCCCGGTATTTCCTCGAGAACTGGACCTATCATTATACTTATCAAAATAAACCGAGTGATTTAAGTGGAGTTCAAATTTACGCACAAGAATTAAATCAGATGCTCGCCAGAGAAAAGGCAAGCGGACAGCGCGGGGTTAATCAGTATGCATCGATTTTAGGACATAAAGAAAAGCGCATGAAGGGAGTTTGTCGTTTTATTAATCAGGCCCCTTACCGTGATGGCCACACCATCACGAAGGCCTATTTAAAAATGCTTGATGGGGTTAAGAATTATTTGATGATAACAGACCCCGTGAAGTCTGATACCTATACGACAGACGCTGATCGTGGATTTTTTAAAAAGCTTGATCCTTTTACGTATTTTAATTTGCTTCACCAAAAAGTGCAGTCGTTGATCAAGTCAGGTAAGAGGATTGATTACCTCACGACCAGTGTCCACATGACGGGTAATGAGAACGTCGCGATCCTGGATGAACAAATTAAAAAAGACCTGAACGCAAATCACCAGATCAGGGCGAACTGGCATTTGGCCGAATTGGAATTTTCTAATTCATATTATGGTGGTCCTCACTACCGAAATCTTTTGAAGGACTATGTTCCTCATAAAAACGTGAACGTGTGGACCAATATCGCTTTCCTTCACACCAAAGTTTTTTATTTCGATCGCATTGCAGCTTCTCTCGGAAGTTTAAACTTTCAGCATAACGCTACAGACCAAGCTTATGAATCAACCTCTATTTGTCTGGATGAGACTCTAAACCGTGAACTGGACCAAATTCTCGTGCAAGACATGGCGAACTCTATCCCCCTTATTAAATCAAAATAAGATGACACCTCTGGATCTTTGGCCTTAACCTTTTGATGCCAAATCTTATGGAGGATGCCTATGAAAACCACTATGGTTTATTTACTATTAATTTTGTCTTTCCCCCTCATCGCCGCCTCTCGAAAAGCTGATGATGATCTCACATTCGAGCAAGCAAAACTTCGTAAAGCGCAGATTGAATCGGTCAAATACGCCCTTGATGTGAGTGTAGGTAAAAATCTGGAAGGTTATTCTGGTAAAGTCGTCATCGACCTCGTCATGAGTGACCTCACGAAAGATCTATCAATTGATTCCATGGTGGATAAAATTCAAGGCATCGCGGTTAACGGTAAAGAGCTCAAAAAATATTCTTCTAGAAAGGGAAGTTTTGATCTGCCCAAAAGTGTTCTTACAAAAGATTTAAAAGTTGAAATAACTTTCACGAATAAATATAGCAAAGAGTCCGCAGGATTTCAGCGCTCGATAGATCCTGAGGATAAGGCCGAGTATGTCTACACGGACTTTGAGCCCTATCAGGCCCATAAATTTTTCCCATGTATTGATCAGCCGGACCTGAAGGCGAAGCTTAAGATCACTGCGCACGCACCAGTGGATTGGAAAGTTATCGGAAACGAATTGATCGAAAGCTCAAGTGAAGCAAATGGAATAGCGACCACTATCTTTCGCGAAACCCCACCCATCAGTACTTATCTTTTCTTCTTCGGTGCTGGCCCCTTCACTCTTTGGGAAGACAACTTTGAGGGAAAACCTCTCCATCTTTTTGCTCGTAAGTCCCTCGCTAAAAACGTCGATGCAGATAATATTTTCAAGACGACCAAAAAAGGCCTTAAATTTTTTGGTGAGTATTTTGGATATCCTTATCCTTTTTCAAAATTTGGACAAATCTTTATTCCAGAGTTTGCCTGGGGTGGAATGGAGAATCCCGGTGCGATCACGCTTAATGAGAGAGGCATTTTTCGTGGACCTGTGACAGATGCTCGAAGATCTGACCGGGATGATTTGATCTTGCACGAAATGGCCCATATGTGGTTCGGTGATCTCGTGACGATGGAGTGGTGGAATGATCTGTGGTTAAACGAGAGCTTTGCAACTTATCTCTCGAGCATCGCTCAAGAGCGTGGGATGGATCAGCACCTCACTTGGTTAGATTTCTTTACCACCAAGGCGTGGGGTTATTGGCAGGATAAACTTATCACTACTCACCCGATTGAAACCAATGTTCCCGATGTGCGCACGGCCCGTGGAAATTTTGATGGAATCACTTACGCCAAAGGAGCGAGCGCCTTAAAGCAGCTTCATTTCTTTGTGGGTGAGGAAGGATTCAGAGAAGGTCTTCGTTACTACTTTAAAAACTACGCTTGGAAAAATACCCAGAGAAAAGACTTCATCGGAGCGATCGCTTTGAAGTCAAACGTGTCCCTAGATAACTGGACAGACAAGTGGCTTAAAACCGCTGGACCTAACCCAGTTGAGGTTAAGTTCGCTTGTAAAGATGAGAAGATTTCAGAGGCCTATGTGATTCAAACTCCGAGTGTTTCAAAAACTCTTTCACCTCACCGCATGAAAATTGGTCTTTATGAACTTGAAGACAATGGTCTTGATCATGAGAAAACGATCGAGGTCGTTTATTCTGCAGAAAAAACAGAAGTAAAAGAACTCCTAGGGCGCGAGTGTCCAGATTTTGTCATGCCAAACGAAGATGATAATGACTATGCTCTCTTTTCTCTTGATCCGAAATCACTCTCAAAAGCAAAACTCGCTCTTACTGGGCTCAATTCTTCGCTTAACCGATTGATGATGTGGAACATCTTGTCTCAGATGATGAGAGACCAAAAACTGGGAGCTCAGGATTATTTCGAGCTCGTTGAGTATGGCCTTAAAAACGAAAAAGACGATGGAGTTCTGGGTTTTGTTTTAGGCCGCCACGGAGTCGTGAAAGATCAGTACTTCACTTATCTCACAAAGACTCAGCGTGCAGAGCAAGCGCCAAAAATGGAAGATGCAGTTTGGGAGAGAGTCCTCAGTTCAAAGGCAGGATCAAGTCTTCAGATGACCTTCTTCGATTTCTACATCGCCATTGCTCAGACTGAACTCTCACAAGGTCGCTTGTATGAGACTTTAACCAAAAATTCTCCTCCGAATGGAATTACTCTTGACCAAGATCGACGCTGGGCCTTAATCCAGAACTTGGCGATGAACGGTCACGCAAAAGCTGTCGAACTCTCTAAAACAGA
The DNA here is from genome assembly GCA_038322885.1 of Bacteriovoracales bacterium. Taxonomy (GTDB): domain Bacteria; phylum Bdellovibrionota; class Bacteriovoracia; order Bacteriovoracales; family Bacteriovoracaceae; genus Peredibacter. The sequence goes on from JBBQGK010000019.1 coordinate 19,103, forward strand.
GCTCGCTAAAGATCCATCCACCAACGGTAAGAAAATGGACCTTGTGGTTCGATCGTCTTATCCAGATTTAAAAATGAAGCAGATGATGTGGAAGGATCTTTTAAATAATAAAGACATTACGTATTCGTCATTAAAAGAAGCCGCCTCCAAGTTTCACGGTCCGAATACTCCCGATCTCTCAAAGCCATTTGTGAATGAATTCTTCCAGAAGATCTCAAAGATGGACTGGTCATCCAATGATAGCGTTGTTGACATTTATTTCGAACAACTCTTTCCAGCGAAACTTTGCTCAAGCGAAGTGGCGAGCTTGAGTTCGTCGAAACTAAAAGCGGCAAAAAATCTCACCTCTCTGGCAAAACGTTCATGGCTCGAGGCTCAGGATGAGTTAGAGCGATGTGTGAAGGTAAGAACGACGATGAATGGGCAGAAGTTCTAGTCCTATTCGGAGAGAACCCAGCCCCGGAACAGATTCCAATAAGAGTGTAGTCGCATAAAGGTCCAGGAAAAATTATTTTTCTGGACCGACTCTTCTTCTCGGCGCCAATAATAAAGATCTTTTGCTGAATACAAATACCCAAACTGATAGGCGGTAGGATTCTCGTGGGTATCAAAGATATGAGTTTCTGGATATCTGTTATGGTATTTAAAAATAAAATCCATGCTCAACTGTGCCATCTCGCGCGTTTCTTTTGCCTGTTTAAGGTAGGCCTCTTTTTTCTCGGGATAGAGAAGCGCCTTGCGGGTATAGATCGCGTGACTGATCCTAAGACTCGTTAAATTCCAAAGAGCACGAAGCTCCTCATTTTTTATTCCTGTAAAGGCCGGAGCAGAAAAAAGAGTAAGCTCAAGCAGGCTTATTTCTCCTTCAAGCAATGTCTTGTCTTCACTCAATGTACCCAACAGGTTTCGCTTCAGCGTTTGGTGGAGACCTGGCATGAGCTCATCACCTAAACTTGGAAAAGTGACAATGGAGATGGCCGCATCTTTGATGAAGCGCTCGTGCTCGAAATCAATAATTTTTTGCCAGTCATCAGCATTTTCGCCTAAGAACTTGAGCCCAATCAAGGGATCAAATTGATAATCAAGATTGTTAAAAAGCGTATAGCTCCAGTCATAGAGCCAGAAACCGACTTCTTGTCCGGTGGAGAAGTTGAGTTGTCCGTCTACGCCATTTTGATAAAGAAATTTTGTGTCACGAGCGCGTGTGAGTAAAAAATCCGTTAGGAGTAGGGGAACATCGATATCGAGACCAAGGTAGTAGCTCGTCTCTGGATAAAACCAAGTTCTACGTTTGTCTTTCTCCTGAAGAAGAAATTTTTTAATCTCAGAAAAATTCTTATTCCCATACATGGGAGCGAATTCGTCTTCGAGGGAATAAATGTACACAGTGTGAGGAAGAATTCCCACTTCGGGAGAGGCCTTACTTGGAAGGAAATTGTAATTCCCCAAGACCGGATCTTTTTGATTGCTTGATGTATGAATCTTCATCAATACACTGACCTGGTGTTTTTTAGCGATCTCGGCCGAGCGGTTCATCCACTTGATGGTACGTTCGTAATTTGCGGGGGTGAATTCACTGGTTCCACTTTCTAAATTCAAATAAGAGACATCAATATTATTTAAAAGGTTTTCTAGATTTTCTTCAAGATACGAGAGACTCATAGAATCAAAGAAGGTTGCAAAAAGAGGAATGAGTTTGTAGCTTTTTTGCTGGTGAAACGCCATTCCCATGGTGAGACCTGCGTGGATGCCCATTTTCTTGGCGAGTTCAAAGGGGGCCTTCACGTTTTTAAAAATGGTTTCATTATCCATTTTTAAAAGAGAGAAATCAAAAATGTTCTGCTGATTCCGAGCCAGCCATTTGACGAGATCGAGAGCGATGGGAGTCTTCCCCATGACAAAACCTTCCATCCACTCACTAGGATGGAGAGTGTGCAAATGGAAACCGTAATAGGGAAGGGCAGGTCGCCACTCAAATGATTTGCCACATTGATTTCTCAACTGCTCTTTTGTGGGGGAGATTTGAATACGTGGGTGTGGGAAAAAGAAACCGAGGCGTTGGAGAGTCATGTAGAAAGTCTGGCCCCATCGTTCATTACCTTCGACTTCAAGATGAACTTTATCTTTTGAGCAAATAACGCGGGATTGATTTTTTTGACCGGTCATGTAAGAGAACTCGATCTCCCCTTGGAGCCTTGCTTTACTCAAAATTTGATCTAAATCAGCTCTAATCACGGATTCATCAGGTACCAGTTTTCGAAGAGGTGGGAAATCTTTGGCCCATGTCATCGATGCCATCAGAAATAAAATCAAAATGTTCATGACTTTAGCTTAAACGTCTTTGGTTTTTTTGTCATTTTTGGATTAGTATAGTGCCAATGCCCGGGTGGTGAAATGGTAGACATACCGTCTTCAGACGGCGGCGCCTTTAAAAGCATGCTGGTTCGAGTCCAGTCCCGGGCACCATTTTTAAAATCTCTTTTATCTCTCAAGACTTACGAAACATCAATCAAGCTTGGCTCTACCATGGCGCTATTTTGAATTCTAGCTCCAAAGTCATCTCCAAACTGCTGTGGCCACGGAACCATTACCGTTGCCAAAAACCCAGAGAATCGATTTCATTCCTTCATCGTGAGAGAAAAGGACTTCGGATTTAAAAACACAAGCAGAAGTGTGAAGGTAAATTATATAAATGAATTTTGAAAAAAGCTTTGCAGAAGTGTACGCAGTTAAGAGATCAAGCTTTCAATCAGCTAAGGTTCGCGCTCTTTCGTTGACGAATTTGATTCTCTCCGAAATCATATCCGTAATCTTTTTGGGATTCAATTCAAGGCCTTTATGGGCCAGAGAATCTTTCGGGACTTTGGCGAGAAACTCTTCGACTGCGGCTTTTGCTTGTGGAGAATTTGCCACGACGGCTTTTTTAATGACATCTATGGGAGCGGCACCCCCGTAAAGCATTTCCTGCATGTTTTCACCGGCTGTATGGAAAGTAGGATTAGTCATGGCATCGGCATACCGATCTTTCCGAAAGCGCTCAAACGCCATGAGTGGCTCTGAGGTCACGGTATCCATCACTCCAGCTGCCCTTAAAACAATGTTTTCTGATTTAATAATACTGTCAGCATACCTAAAGTCAGTTCTTACCCCTATCTCCGGAATAAGATCGGAGTGTTTTGCATCTAAGAATTTTTTAAATTCGTTAAGAATTTTCATCTGCTGCTGGTGAAGGACCAGAAGTTCTGGGGGAGTATAAATATTTGGGTGGTAGTGAAAGAAAAGATCGTGGGTGGATTCTGTCCCTCTGTCAGCTAACGGAAGTCTGAGTTCATTCTTTGTGAATTCGTCCACGTATTCCTGATCTCCGATACGATTATCCTTTGGCTTGTAGTAAGTAACCGGAATTTTCTTGTCTGGATCTAGACCCTGGTTAAAGCGCTCGATAATGATGTTCGCCTCTGTCGCATCAGGGGCAGTATAAAGATTCGGTTTGATTTGTCTCACGCCGAAAAATCCCGCTACTTTCTCACCAGATCCAGCGATGATCCATGCGGGATCTCCCCGATAGATTCCTTGGTCGAGATCTGTAAGAGCACTGAATACTCCGTCCCCATTTCTTCGGATAATTAAAGAGCGTCCTCCATTCTTCCCAGGCATAGTACCAGCTACCAGATGAGAAAAATTAGTTGTCCCTGGACGAGGTTCGCTTTGGTCTCGTATAAAGCCGGAGCTTCGTAACTTGGAGCCAAGTGATTGCGGCACCGGCGTCCCAATCACTGACGGAGCCTCAACTTGAAAGTCAGGATTCTCCACTTGGATCTCGATTGCTCCCTTTGTGAGATCATCTGAGCTAGCTGCGGGAGCAAGAGGAGGAACGATCACTTGCGGGGCCTCGACTTGAAAATCTGGATTCTCCCGGCGAATATCAATCGCGCCTTGAGTGAGTTCATCAATGTTCGTTGTGGGAGCAAGTGGTGGATCGATCACTTGCGGTGCCTCCACTTGAAAATCTGGATTCTCCCGGCGAATATCAATCGCCCCCTGAGTGAGTCGGTCCACCGCAACCGCAGTCCCGGTCCTCGTCGTTAGTGGAATTAGACTGATCGCCTTGGCGCTCCGATTGAGCTGAACCGCAACGGCGGTCGATTTAACTTTGCCGGCAATTTTCAGTGGAATAAGGTATGGCCCGAAAGCAGTGGTCTTTTCAAGCGTCGATAGGACCTCTGAAATTCGCAGAAGAACCAGCGGCGCACCGGCACCGACAGTGAAGTAGCTCACAAGAATTCCGGTTCCGATGGCAGCGGCGATTCGGCATTTAATTTCTTCAAGTTTTGCGGGTGGTATTTTTTGAAAATTTTTGTAGAGTCGCTGCAAGGTGCCGGTGACATCTTTTTGGAAGGCCTGAATTCCAGCCCAGAACTTTTGAGCTCCCCCCCAGACCGCTTTCGCCGATTGCACAGGAGACGCAACGAAGTTCGCAATACCTGCAACAGCTCCGCCAGTGGAGTCCCAGATCCCTTTAAATGTCCCGACCACGCAACCCACGGCCTGAGAACTGTAATCCTGAAAAGTTCGCTGTGAGAATGCGAGAATCTTTTCTGCATTGGAAGGCTCAGAAGCACATTCTTCTTCGGCCCACGCCGATGGAATCAGGAAGTCTAGACCGAAAACTTTATTCTGATAGGTGGTGCTTCCGAAGTAACGGAGTCGGTTGAGAAAGGGTCCCACTTCATCACGACCGTATCCTTCAAAATAAAGGGCATAGGCCAATCCGTCCTGGTTAAAACCGTGAAAGAGAAAGGCGCCGCCGATGGAAAGAATTTTTCCTTCAACAGATTTATCAGTTGGAGTAAATCCTGTTTTGAGAAAAACCGCTTTTTTGAGATCCATGGAAAAAGCGACCATATTCATGCCGGAGCTTTCACTTAATTTAACTGTTAATGAGTTATCGGATTTGGAGACTTCATGGAACCGCGACAGGAAAGCATCTTCCTTCACGGTTCGCTCTTGCTGAGACTGAGAGACATAAGAAAAAGAAAGAGGATTGACTGCGCCCAAGGCGTATGAAGGAACTAGGGAAAGAATAAGGATGATAAAATATAAGTTCACGAGTTATTATCGTGAAATAAAATAGGAAACTTAAATAACCGACAAGACTGATCGGCCTCGTGCAACTCTAGATTAGAATGGGCCTGATAAACTTTTATGGTTTTCTGCTCCAGTCTCGGGCACCATTTATTATTAAAAAAGTACTTACTTAAAATTTAACATCTCCCAAAAATCGTACACTGTCCTTGAGTTGTTCTAGTTGTTAATTGAGATACGGTTGAGGTAGTTTGCCTCAGTTTACTTTAATGATTGGAAATCTCCACGAAAAGAATCCAAGATCTTTCCCAAATAACCTAGAGCAACTTGAGTTTAAATTAATATAATTGGTACTTTTAATTTATTATAAATTGATACATTGACCCGTTTAAAAAAAATTTCTTTCACGGGAATTTTGCAACTCGGCAAAAGCTAAGATACTTTTGAATAGAAGATCTCTTAATATAGGCATTGATGAATAATGATAACTTCTATTTTTTTGGACATAGTCGAACTGGTGAGCTTGCCCGAAAAGTAGACTGGAACAAGACCTCACTGGGTAATGTTGACAAGTGGCAGAGCGAATTAAAAACCATTCTGGGAATGATGTTCAATAATGGGCATCCAATGTGCCTATTCTGGGGCGAAGAACATATTTTTTTCTTTAATGATAGATGTATCCCCATACTAGGTAGAATAAAAGAACCGTGGGCCATGGGTTCGCGGGGAGACAAAGTTTGGGCCGAAGCCTGGCATATACTTATTGATCAGATAGCAAAATCCGAGAGTGGTAATGCAACCTGGAATGAAGATCAGAATGTCCCCATCGAAGATGATAACGGTAAACTTCGAGATGCTTATTTCACCTATAGTTATTCACCCATCTTTTTAGCTAATGGGGCTGTGGGAGGAACACTGTGTACATGTACTGAAACTACAAAAAGAATTTTAGTAGAACGTGAAAATATAAGGGCAAAAGAAGAAGTTACTTATGCTCTTGAGCAGGTAAGAAAAATAGCTGTTGAAATGGAACGATCTCGAGTGCAGCTTTATGACTTTTTTATGCAAACACCAATTCCGTTAGTTGTTCTCGAAGGGCCTGATCACCGCTATGTTTTAGCAAACCCACCTTACGAAAAAATGACTTCAAGAAAAATCATGATTGGTAAAACAGTTTTGGAAAATTTTTCTAGTGAGGAGGTTTCCCAATTTATTCCCCTGTTAGATTCTGTTTATAATACGGGTATTCCCTATGTTGGTACTGAAATTCCATTAAGCATTCCTGACGAGAAAGGTGAAACTCATATGCACTGGATTAGTGTGGGATATCATCCTCACAGGGATGCTTCTGGACGTATAATTGGGGTACTTGCCGTTCATCAAGATGTCACTTCTCAGGTTGAGGCGAGGAAGAAATTGGAAATTCACTTAGGTGAACTTGGTGAAGAAAGAGATTTGCGAGAGAGGTTTGTTCTCGCTTTAAGCCATGATCTGCGTACACCCCTCACAAGTGCAAAGATGGGAACTCAGATGCTTGTACGTAAAATATCCGATCCATTAGATATTAAGATTTTTTCTAAGATTGATGCAAATTTAAACCGAGCCGATAGTATGATCACCGATTTGCTTGATGCTAATCGTATTAAGGCCGGTGAGAAAATACCCTTGTATATGCAAGAATGTGATCTTGTATTAGTCGTAAAGAAAACAGCAGAAGAATTGACTACGCTTCATGGAAATCGATTTGATCTAAAAGTTAGCGGTGATTTCAAAGGCAGATGGGACCCAAGTGCCATTCGAAGAGTCATCGAGAATCTAGTTAATAATGCAGTAAAGTATGGGACCGCTGAATCGCCAATAACAATCTTTTTGAATAAAAGCTCATCTATGTATGAGATCGGTGTTCATAACGAAGGTAACCCTATTTCGATAGAAGAACAGAAATATATTTTTGAGCCATTTCAAAGATCAGAAGAAGCAAAAAGTAGTCTTCAAAAAGGTTGGGGGATTGGATTGACCCTCGTTCGTGGCCTTGCTGATTCTTTCGGGGGAAAGGCAATTCTTAGAAGTTCCGAGTCTGAAGGTACGACCTTCTCGATTATTATTCCCATAAAATAAGAATTTATCTTGAGGGTGGAGTCCATGGGGTACCCCATTTCGATGCCTGTGAGTCTTTGATCAAGTGCAATTGGGCTATCATAACCCGCTCAATTGGAAACAATTTTGAAATGCCCATTTGAATGCCTAGGAAACAAATTGCTCAAGTTCTCGCATAATTTCACCGATAATTAAAATACGATCTTTCTACCTAGGGACTTCCATGTACCTTCTCCTTCTTTTATTGGGCTCATTTAGCAGTGTTCGAGCGTTTGAAGATGATCCCTATCTGCACAGACAAAAGCTTATCAATAACCCCATGTACCGAGCGAACTTTGAAATAGCGACCGGTGGATATTTTGATATCAATACTAATCAAATGGTTTATTCAAGTGGAGTTGATCACGAAGCCGCCCACTATGAATACGAGTGGCGCTTAAATAAAAACGACGTATATGTGTGTCAGTCATTCTGGGTTTCCCCAGTTTGGTCGAAGTATGGTGGACAGGATGAATGGGTATCAGAAGTGATTGATCATAAAAGAGACGCTCAGGCGTTTGTTAATAAAGATCGTTGCCCGCCTTTTTCTGAGGTAGAAAAGACTCTTGCTTATAAGACAGGATCTTTTTTAAGACAGATGGAAACATCTATAACGAATTATTTTGAACCGCCAAAATCAAACGTGAATCAGTCAGATAGGCATCTCTCTCAGCCAAGAGGTACTTCTGGAACTAGTGCCCAGACCTATTCATCAAAAGCGTCTAAAAGATAAAATTATTCTTTTAGATCGATCTAGTCACATTTGGCAGAAAGAAATTGTGCTTTATAATCGACTTCATGTTTCTGCCCTTTTGAATTCACCGTCTTCGTTGATCCTGACATGTGAGTATCATCCACGACTTTCCATTCTGTCGTACCACTTGAGCCATTCTCACAATTAAACTTCATACTCACGAGAGTGCTCGTTTGCTGATGATCAGTGATTTTGCATTTTCTTGCTTCATGTTTCTTTTTTTCATCGAGACCTGAATTAAGCATTTCTTTGGTATAACACATGGTCATGCCATCTTTATCAAACTGTACATCTGGCATCTTCTGATTCGGATGAGCTTTTTGCACGGTTTGTTTCATCTGTGCCATCATCGCTTCCATCTGCTTTCTTTTTTCCGGTGACATCTTCGCGAGGGCATCTCTCATCTTGGCCATTGGATCGGCCTTGGTACCATCGCTGCCAACCATCGTCGTCTGGATGCGCCACTTACCAGGCTTCATGTTGAGAACCGCTTGCGCAGAACCTAAGACAAAAAAACTTGCGAAGATAAAAAATAAGATTTTCAAATGGATTCCTTTTCTCTTTTCGTATTGAATCGTTAAAAACTGAATCCTATGATGACATTCAAAAGGGTAATGGTTGTGTTAGTCAACTTATGCGAGTCTTTGCGAAAGGTTCCAAATCGCTGGCCCAATCCAAACCAATCACATCCAAGAGTGAAATTTTCCCAAGTCCATTGATTCCCGAGCCTGAGGGAACTACCCATCGAAGAATAACTCGCATATTCATGCAAGTTGAAGATGTCTCCAAAAAAACCATTGGTATCTTCTCGTGTACGAAGATAAAAAATATCCCCAGCGAGATAGAATGAGTTTCCAAAATAGTGCTTGTACTGCAAAGATATATTGTCCTGACTCTCTTGACCTTTGGAGCTTCCAAGTTTTAAACCCACCAAATCATTTGGCTTCAAAAAGTACATGAGTCCGACTTGATTTGTAGGGAGACGATAATCTTGACCCAGCTGAAGTGTCGTTTCATATTTTTTTCCACTACGGTTCTCCTCAGATGATGCGCAAAAGGCAGAGGCGGTCCAAATCGTCATAAAAATGATAAATAAGTTTTTCATAAGATAAATTATCAGCTTCAATGATATTTTCGTCAAAGCTAATCAGTGGTTGTTGTTTATCTTTTATGCTCTAATTGTATGATTTAAAGTTATGACCGAAGGGCGCAAAGTGACTAATCTCAAGGGTAAAATCATCATCATCACCGGCGCCAACAGTGGCATCGGACTTGAAAGTGCCAGAGGTCTTGCAAAGCTTGGTGCTAAGATCGTCATGGTTTGTCGAAATCCTGACAAAGCAAAACAAAGTTTTTCAGTGTTAGATGCAGAATATCCTGGGAAATTTGATCTTCTCCTCGCCGATATTTCAAGCTTAAAGTCTATTGAGAAACTTGCCCTCGAAATTGAAGAAAAATATCCTCGCGTGGATGTGCTCCTTCACAACGCTGGAATATTCAATGCGAAAAGAGTGGAGTCTGTGGATGGGATTGAGGCCACCCTTGCTACCAATCACATCGGCGTGGTTCACCTTACAGAACTTCTTCTACCACTCTTGAAAGCATCAGCACCATCTCGAATCGTCATCACCTCGTCGCTCACTCATCTGAAGGCGAAGCTCGATTTGGATGATCTTGAATCGAAAACGGGAAATTTTCTCTTGAGGGACGCTTATGGACAATCAAAGCTCCTCAATCTGCTTTATATGCGTGAACTTCAAGAACGACTGAATGATACGGATGTGACAGTTAATTGTCTTCATCCGGGAGTTGTCTCAACTAATATCGGAAGCTCTGGTTCTGGAGGAATCTTTTTTAAACTCATTTGGGCCCTAGCTCGTAGGACTCCATTTTTTATCTCAGCAGAGGAGGGGGCAAAGACTTCAATTCTTCTTGCTAGCGATCCTTCGTTAGAGAAAGTGACCGGTAAGTATTTCTCAAATTGCAAACCTGCTAAGTATAATAAACTAGTTGATAATCCTGAGATCATTCATGACGCATGGATTGCCACGACTTCAATAATGGCATCTGCCAAATAATCTATCACTCTCTTACTTCTCACTTTGAATAACTGTCAGAAAATATCAAGTGCTTTAGTTTCAACTCTATTCTCTAATGACCACCTCATTCAAGGAGGGTCAGAATGAAAAAATTCAACATCGCACTTCTAAGCTTCATCATCGTACTCCCGGCCATTGCCGGCGTTTTTAAAGAGCCTTTTAAAAATGGCATGATCATCACTGAGTGGGATCTCGCTTTCCCCTCTGAAGCTGCTTATGAGGATTATCAAAACGCACTAAGAATTAAACTTATTGTCGACCTTAAAAGTCCGGGCGTTTTCAATCTCTGGAACAAGGCCGATCAGAAAAAACTCACCTATTGTGTGAGCGATAAATTTAAAGAACATAAAAAAGATGTTGTCGAGGCCCTTCAGGTAGCGACTCAAGACTGGATGACTGTTGCTGGCGTCAAGTTCGCTCATATTGCTTCTGAGGACGCCAAGTGCGACGCCTCTAATTCTAAAGTCATGTTTGATGTAAACCCAGTGAACATGGGCCAGTATCTTGCTCGCTCATTTTTTCCAAGCTACCCACGCTCAACCCGAAACCTAATGGTTGACGCTTCATCATTTAAATACAGCTTTGTAGCCTTAAGTGGCTTTATCCGCCACGAGTTAGGCCATATCCTGGGCTTTCGCCACGAGCACATCTCAAAGAAATCTCCTGGTCTTTGCCCTGAGGACGACCGCTTTTCACCTCTGACTGACTATGACCCGAACTCAGTCATGCATTACCCTCAGTGCGGTGGGAAAAATAACATCCAGAACATGATTCTCTCTGAGCTTGATAAAGTCGGTGTCGCTAAAGCTTATCCTTTCTAATGCTTTATAGAGAGTTTGAGCATGGATGCTCGCTCTCTCTATAGTTTTTAACCTATATTAACTATCAGTTCTTCAGACCTATTCAAATGACCCCTCTGTGATAATTCTTTATTAAGAAAAAAACTCTCACCCTGGGGTCGTCATGAAAAATCTTTTTGCTTTGTTACCACTGTTTTTGAGCTTGAACTCATTTGCAGCAAAACTCACTCTCAATGAAAATACCATTGCGACTCCTTTAACGAATATCCAGGATTCACACCTTCGCATTACGGTGGCCTACCCCGGGATGTCTGTATGTGGGATTCGTCTTAGCACCTACAACGGAGGCCCTGCATTTGGATATCTCACTGAAGAGATCGCGATTGTTAATGAATACAATGTCGCGGACCAACTTCCTATAACATTTAGTGCTGAAGTTGGGAACGGGTACCTAGACATCGATCTCAGTCATCTCAATGGCTCTTACCTTGGACAAATTGGGATCATTACAAAATCCGGAGAAACAATTGCTGAGATGGCGAAGGATATCTTTCCCAACAGCGCACTCATGATCAGTGCCCTTCCTTGTAAAGCGCTTTAATAAGAATAAAAAGTTGCAAATTCCTGGAAGTGAAACTAAGTTGAAACTCTTCCAGGAGTTTTCATGAAATCGATTCTTTTTCTTACTCTGTTCATTTCTTCAGCTTATGCAAACACCTTAAAGTTTAGCGGCGAAACCGCTCATCATCTCGCCATTGGAGTTGAAACCTGTGGCGCCCATGCTTTTCCTGATGGATCTGATTATTCGGTAGAAACAAAAGATATGGTTTGTTCTTCTAAAAAATTAGGCCGCTCATCAAGGTTTACTTGTGAACTCAAAGGTTTTGACGAAAATGGAAACTTAATATCTATCAAACCACACGAAATCGATGCGAATGTTCTCTATGATGCCATGACGGAAGCTTCTCTTAATAAAGTTTGCCGATCAACCTCAGACTGCAGTGTTAAAGCTCGCCAGATGAAGTGCATGATCAGCGGTATTCAGTCTGGCGATATCGTTTATCAATGTCAGGTCGAACTCTAGATCTTAGTCACCTAGTCCGTACCAAAGTTCAAGAACGTATCCATCAATCGTGTACACATTCACCCAGACTTGTGAACAGGCAATGTCGTGGTCTGTTTCAAAACCATAAATCTTAGCGATTCTTTTTTGAGCATCAAGCTTTTTGATGGCATCAACAGTGGCCTTGTCATTTGAATAGGCAAGCAGAGATGAGAGCGCCTTTTCCTTTGTTGCATACGGCGCCGAAAACTTACAATTATTCCAACGTGCCTTCCAATACTGTTGGAACTGGCTTCCAGCTCTATCATTGAAGCCTGGCCCTTGTTTAACATCCGCACTTCCGTTAGCGACATCCGCACCGTTCGCTATACTTTTTAAGATATCAAGTGTTGAGGCCATGGAGCTCAAAGAGAGCATGAGAATACAAATTGAAAGTAGCTTTTTCATAGTTTGGTCCTTTTTTTTTCAGGAACATAACATCGATTAGAAAAATCCATAGACCGTTTGAAATTTTTTTAGGCTCTGTTCTATCTGATTATTATCATGTCTCCTGCTAATCATTTGCATTCACATCATCATGATCCCAGCGTAATTCTGCTTCCATCAAACTTTCAAAGGATACGATATGAAAATTCTCATTGGTCTCTTTCTATTTATCTCATTTCAGGCCCTTGCCGATTTCCAGTATAGTTGTCCCCAAAAGATGATGGTCATTATCTCAGGCACTGTGGCCAAACCTGTGATCAAATTGAAATTCCCATCAAATTTCACAAAAGGATCGATGATTAATATCATGTCAAATTCCGGTTCACTTGATATCGATCCATCTACCGATGAAGGTAAGAAAGTGCAAGTTCCACATCCAGTGACTTTCGCTAGCTTTGCGTACCCGTCAGGGAGCATGTATGTATCCGCAGAGGGTGATACCAACGAAGAAGGTTTTACTTTTGTGATTCAGGAAGAAATGCTCAAAGGTGCAAAAAACGTGAAAGTAGCGACTATGTACTGGAGCGACTTTAGCGCAACAGACATCGATAACTTTGGCTGTGCTCGTGTAAAATAATTGTTCCCTTTTATTTCTTCTTTCGTAAGACTTTTTGAATCACTTTTTCAAAGCCAGAAAGAAAATTAGACTTGTCTCTCGGAGTCATGGGTGAGGGGCCACCGCGCACTTCTCCCATCTCTCGCAGCTCCTTCATGATTTCACGGGTCGCCAAGGCATCCCCGATGTTATCCTCAGTCCATTCATTCCCGCGCGGATCCAAAGATGAGGCCTGGGCCTTTAGACATCGATCTGCCAGAGGGATGTCGGCAGTGATACAGATATCAAAGGGCCTAATGTTTTCTGCAATCCAATTATCCGCCGCATCCGGATCTCCTGACACGACTTTCATTTTCACACTTGGACTGAGCGGAATATTCATCGGTTTGTTGGCCACCACAAAGACATTGAATTGATGCCGCTGAGAAACCCTGTAAATTTCATCTTTCACTGGACACCCATCGGCATCGATATAAATCTCAATCATGAAGTGTCCAATTTATCTCAGGGATATTTTTTGATTTTAAGTACTCATTTGTTTTTGAAAAGGGCTTAGATCCAAAAAATCCACGGTAGCTTGAAAGAGGTGAGGGGTGAACTGATTTAATGAGATAGTGTTTTTTCTCATCGACCATCTCTGCCTTCTTTTGTGCGGGATTTCCCCATAAGATGAAAACAAGATGTTGTTTCTCTTTATTTAAGACTTCAATGACTTTGCTTGTGAAAATCTCCCAGCCTTTTTTATGATGACTTCCTGCCTGCCCGGCTTCAACTGTGAGAACATTATTTAAGAGCAGAACACCTTCACTGGCCCAATTATTCAAACTTCCATGTTTTGGTGGAATTATTCCCAAATCAGTTTTTAATTCCTGAAAAATATTTGCAAGGGATGGTGGGATCTTGATCCCTTTTTTAACGGAAAAAGATAATCCATGGGCCTGATTCAAACCATGGTACGGATCCTGACCCAGGATCACGACTTTTACTTTCTCCAAGGGTGTTTCATGAAAAGCGGAAAAGATATTATCCGGATCTGGATAAATCACTTTGTTTTTTTCTTTTTCAATCTCCAAAAAAGAAAAGAGATCTTGCATGTAAGGTTGATTAAATTCCTGATTTAGGAACTTCCCCCAGTCCGGAGGAAGTTGAGATTTTCTTTCCATAAACCATGTTCGATGAGACTTCACAAAGTGTCGAGTGCGTTAAGTGATAAAAATGAGAAAGAATTGAGGTCATATTTTGTAAAGATTACCACCCTCCTTCTAGAGTCGTCCGAAGATGACTAGTTTGATCAACGAACGGAGGAAGTTTATGAAAATGAATTTAATGATTTTATCGTTTCTTTTTTTGAGCGTTGCTCAGGCTTCGCAGATTGTGACTACCGATCCGATTAATGTCGATGGTGTGTTGACTGAAAAGGCGCCGACGGATCAAGAACTCGAACATGTGAAAGCTGAAATTAAAAAGCAGCAGCAAGAGACAGTCCTTAATCGTGAAAAAGCGAAGGGCTTTCAGCAGCTCTCCAAATCAGTTGAAAACCTTTCTCAAACAACGGAAGAATACATTCTTGAAAAAAAAGAAACTCAGAAGCAAATTGCTGAGTACAACGAAAAAGTTCGCTGCATGCAGGATGAATTTCCTGGGCATGAGTGTGATCGGTACTTAAAAAAGAGTAGATAATTTTATTGATTTGCTATCAGAGCGATTACTTCTTTCAACATTTTTGGATAGAAGGGTCGCTCGAAATAGTGCAGAAGAATGGGTCGATGGTATTTCTTAAACCCGCTTAAAATTCTAACTTTCTTGTTTCCCTGAACCAGATGCTTACACATTACCGCCCGCCCTAAGCCATTTTCTACACCCTCAATTATTCCATACACATCTCCCATAAAAGAGCGTCGGTATTTGGGAGTATGATTTTGAGAATCAAAAAATTCTTCAGTCACTTTGTCTTTCGCATGGTGATCAAGAAACACGTCTTTATTGAGATCTGGGTATTTCACACTTTCAATCACGACGTATTCTTCGTGGCCTAAAACATTTTCGATGATTCCCTTTCGGTTCATGGGACCATCAGAGATCACGAGATCAGCTTCTCCTGATTTGAGGATGTCATAAAGGTCTTCAACCTCATGAGACGAAAATTCCACAGTTACAGCACAATGGTCACGAAGGTACGGGGTGAGCTTTGGGATAATGAGAGAGCGAAGAACTGAAGAATAGGCTGCAATTCTCAACATACCCGCAACTTCGCCTTTGTCACTTTTGAGCCTCCCTAAAAGTTCATCCTCAAGACTTGTTTGAGAATGACAAAATTTTAAAAGCTCTTCACCGGCATCAGTAAGGGATAGACTCTTTCCCTCACGGATAAATAGTGTGGTCTCAAGATCATCCTCAAGGGCCTTGATTCTTTGCGAGAGGGCAGACTGAGTGATGCCCAGTAGTAATGCAGCTTCCGTCATATGGAGCTTTAAGGCCGTGTGATAAAAGGCAAGAAGTCCGAGATTATTTATTTTCATTGTGATTAGATTATTTACTCAAAAGTACCTTCCTATCAATTTTTAAAACTAGTCATTTATACTCTCGCGCCGCACAAACTAGAGACGTAACTTTCGACCTCGCGTAAGTAATGAAGAGTTTTGGCACCACTTAATTTTATTGGTGACATTGCGTCCCGCGAAAAAAAGTGCAGAAGCGCACCGGGCAGCGCGTGAAGTATACAAATTAATTATAACGAGACCTTGGCATCTAGTTTGCTCAGGTTCTCATAACCGCTTTTATATCGAAGGAGAAGATATGCAAAAGTTCTTAGCTTTAATCGCTTTGTCGTTGGTCCTTGTTAGTTGTAATGAGCAAAAGAAACAGGCCCAAAGTTTCGAATCGGCACTTCAGGCTCAAACTGGTCACTCGTTTACGATCGTTAAACTTCAAACTGAAAAAGGTAACTTCAGCGTTTTTCGTGATGAAAACACTGGTGAGTATGTTGCTTACAACTTGGACAAGTGGGACAGAAACACCATGACTTCATACTCTCAGTACCTAGCTGTTGATGGCGATATCGTTCACAACTTGAACCAAGGTAAAGAGTGGGTTGTTTCTGGTTACTACCAGCCAATCTACGACACATACACTGACTACCGTGACGTTTATAGCTCTGGCTGTGATTGTTATGTTTCAGAAAGCTACACAACTCAAGTTTACGTAGGTGACCAGTACATCGATACTTCTCACTACTACACATTCTACACTGGTGGCGGGTTCCGTTTCGAAAACAGCTCTGGTGTTTCAAAAGATCTTGAGACTATCGCCGCTCTCAAAGACGATGCTGCTCAATCTTTAATCAAAGCTAAATTTAAGTCTGAGTTCTCTCTCTCTGATAACCGTGCTGGTGAGCTTGCAAAACTTGCCAACAAATACCAGAAAGTTGAAAGCGCTCGTGAACTTACGACATCTGAAAAAGATCAATTCGCTCTTTCAGCTCTAGGTGTGAGCATGAACCAAGTTGAATCAGCAATGAAGAAAAAAGCCCAAGGCCAAGACGCTTCATACAACGATCTCTTGAAACAAGCTGCTCAAGTCAACAACACGACACCAGAGCAAATTGGAAAATTCTTTGATCAAATGTCTGATGCTTCTCTCTAAGTCGTAAATCAAAAAAATATTTTGGAAAAGGGCCAGGTAACTGGCCCTTTTTTTTGGAACTAAACCTTAGGAAAAATTTATGAAACTCATTGTTATTGCAATCTCCGCCTTATTTCTTGTTGCTTGTCAGTCTAAACTGGATAAACAAATCCAGAAAGAAGTCGATGATATTAATACCCTGAAGGCAGCTATCGCTGTAGATACGGGTAATGAAATCAAATTTGCGAAGATTTCTGGATCCGGCACTGAGACCTACATTGTTTACAAAAATGTCACCACTGGGGAATACCTCGCCTACAACTTGAGCAAGTGGGACAGCCGGACCATGACCACAATTTCACAATACATGGCCGATAGTAACGACGTCGTCCACAACCTTGATCTGAAGCAGGAATGGGTGACGACAGGCCACACTGAAGATGATTATGACTACCGCTGGATCACCAAATCAGACTGGGATGCAACTTGCAGCTGTAACCAAGACCATTCGTCTTATGACTACGTAAAAATTGGCAGCCACTACGTAGACGATTCTGGCTACTACCCGTTCTATTATGGTGGAGGATTTAGATTCGAGAATGAAGGTGGAACAAGTAAAGATCTTGAAACCATGGCCGCACTTCGCGAAGAGAAGAGTGTTGAGAATTTATCGAAGACTTTTAAGAGTCAGTACTCACTTTCGAATGATCGCGCTCAGGAACTCGCAAAGCTTTCTTACAAGTACATGCGGGTAGAAAACTCACGTGAGCTTACCAAAGTTGAGAAGGATCAGTTTGCACTCAAGAGTCTTGGTGTCTCTATGAATGACATTGAAGGGGCCTTGAAGAAAAAGGCTGAGGGAAGTGAAAATGATTATCAATTTCTCCTTCAAAAGGCCGCTCAGGTGAACAACACAACTCCTGAAATGATCGGTAAATTCTTTGATCAAATGGGCGATTCTTTATAAGCATCCTTTGGACAATCTGATTCTGAGGGTTTGCGTGAAACCGCCTAAGCTATAATAATTACAAAGCCTTTGGCGGAGCGTTAGCTGAAATGGTACCACCGAGGCATTATGATTAAATATATATTGCTGCTTAGTATGTTCACTCTTTCGGTTCATGCTCAGGAAGTTATTCCTGGGCTGATCCCGCGCTTCTACTCGATTGAAGCTGCGACAGATCTTCCCATCCCGCCGGATGTCGCTCACGCCAGGGCCCTCAAGGGATTTGATCTTTCAACTCTTGATCCATCATCCACTACCGACATCTGGGATCCTAATCAAAGAGATATTCCAAGTGTTCAGCTTGCAGGTATCAATGAAAAATTCACTTTCGTAGAGACCCTCAAAAGCAGAGATGGCCAGGTTCGCTTCTCAGTGACTGATAGTCATAATCGCGAACTTCTTGTGACTCTTTCAAAAAAGGCCCATAACTTTCTTCTGCGCAGAAATATTCTCGCAAAACTTGGCTACAATACTCAACCAATGTCTTGGATACCGAAATTTCAGCTTCAGTTTGCCGATACGATTGATCGCGATTCTTTCAAAGAAGATATGAAGGATAAATTGTTCGCTGGTGCTGATCGTTGGGTGATTTCTGAAAAAGACCTCATGCTTGTGATCCAAGACGCTCTTGTAATGACTCCAGATGTAGAAATTTATAACCTCGCCTCTGGGCTGATGTCTCCTGAGGTTCACCAGGGCCGCCGACTATTGCGTGCACCTTACATTCCGCTCGCGTTAGTAGACGCTACTGAGTCGATTAACCTCATGTCGTGGCAAGCGGGAAGGATTGTTCTTGATAACATCAAGCTCAATCACACGCTCGATCTTGATACGGGTTACGGAACTAGTTTTGAGGATGCTCGCTGGATCGGAAGACGAATGGGAAAACTCACCAGAGGGGATTTTGAAGAAATCGTCGTCAAGGCCTCATTTCCGGAGAGTGTAGAAAAATTGCTTCTTGAAAAATTGATCTCTCGCCGCAATGACTTGATGGAGATTCTCAAATTAGACACTGAATTCCCGAAGATGACTTTTGATCCCAATATTAGTTTTGGAACTGGAGTCATAAACGGCGAGATCGTTCAGGAATTTTTTGATGGCTACGTCACGAGGTTTTCTTATGGAGATCCCGAGTCTCCTTTCTCGGCCTCTGAGATGAGCTCTTTTTTCCTCTCAAGAATTCAGACGGAACTTTTAAACGCAGGGGTTGATGCCCTCAATAAGCTTCTTTCTACTGATGATCAAAATAACTATAAAAATGAACTAGAAAAAATTGTCATGAAAGAGGGGCCCTACTTTCCGACTCAGGCGGTGGTCATACCGAGTTTTCATGGGGCCGTGACTCTTTCTCGAGACATCGTCACGGGAACCTACCTTGGAACAAATAATAAAGTTCAGCTCGTCGATAGCTTTGGATACGGGGTCAGCATTGGGATGCTTGCGGGTATTGAGGGACTTCCAATTCCTATCGCGATCAAGGGTGGACCTTCGATGACTCTTCAGCGCGTTTTCTCCCACGTAAAGCCTGTTACGACTTTAAAGAAATCTCTTAAAGAACCTTTCAAAAATTTGCTTGTTCCGATGCTCTTAAAAAATATTGGAAAAAAAATCGATAAACTCACGAGTGTGACAAAACCTGATAATGCTCTCATGATGTCGGTGATCGGAGACTTAAAGAACTCTTTGTCTGTTGGAGAGTCATTCATCATTACAGATTCGGTGGTTCCATCAATTTATACCGAAGCAGAATTATCTGTGAGCCAACTCTTAGGACTTCCTAAGCCACTTCTTAAAGTCTACGCCAAGATTCAGGCAGCACGGATGATTCTCACCCGCTTTCACTTGCACCGTCCAACAGAAGACTCCTTCCAGATCTACCAGGATTACGGCAAAGGACTTAAGCTCTTGATGACGATGAAGCTTCGCTCGTATGTCCCGGTCCTTGCCTTTACTGCCAACTGGAATAAGGCGCTACTTGAAACTCAAATGTATCCCATCTCACTCAGTGGACGTGACATCAATGTTGATATTCTCAAGGCCCTGAGACAAAGTATCTTTAGTTTGAACCACGATGCTTTAAGAGAAGTCGTAAAACCTCATAAAGTTGAAGATTCTATTAAGGGAAACAGCAATACCGCACAGTTTTTAATCTTTAAGCGTAATCAATTTGGAAGTTCTCAGACCTTTAAGCTCACTCATGCTCAGGGTGGTGAACAGAAAACGATCATGCGCAGATATGATGCCGTGACCACGGGCCTTGATACAGAAAGCTATGCACGAGAGGCGGTGAACTCACTCCTCAAAATTATTCTCAATACCGACCTTGGTCTCTCTGATGTTGTCACCATAAACCCTGGATTCACGACGGGTGGTAAAGCGAAGAATAAGATCTTTATCAGTGAATACGATGGCTCGCGGGTGACCACAAGTTATCAGAGAATTTTGAACGGTTGGAGAGTCACTCACGAAAAACTGAATTCACTTCTCCTTCAAATTAATAGGGAAGTCGGAAGAAATATTTTTGATCCGATCGTGGTGGTCAATACGAAATCTATCCTCCTTTATCAGATCACGTTTATTTATACGATGACCCAGGAAGGGAACCAAAGAATCATCGGAGCATCGAGGGAGACCATTTTAAAACTTCTGAAGCAGTACCGTCAGGTTAGATCTGGGGAAGATGTAGATCTGGGTCAGGAAGCAACAGACTACTTCAATCGCCTGAAGAAAATATCTCAGCTCCGTTCAGGCGACGTGGATGAATCACTAGAAAAACTTCATGGATGGCTCAAGGGTTTCCAAGACGAAGTTTCAATCAGAGGCCTTGAGGACCTAGCAGGGACAGATAACATTGCCTACCAGGGTCGAGTCGAAGGATTCAGACAAGGTGATGAGAACGGTGATTCAACAATTTTTTCAAACGTGTATGGAAATCTTCCACTACCACTTCAAACGATGCCAACTGACCAGGTGATCCGAAACTGGGGAATCCTTGAGGGTGAACTCACAGGAAGTTGGATGCTAGAGAGAGCTATATGAAAAAATACTATTTCCTTCCGTTAGTTTTTTTGTCTCAGCTCACATGGGGCCAAAATTCTTTGGACATATACCGTTGGTATTTAAATCCTAATGGACAACAGATCCGCATCGCGATTGATGATTTAAATGATGAGATCCTAACAGCTTCTCCGAAGATGGATTGGGGTAGAAGCTCTGTTCCAGGCCTCGCTTTAAAAAAAGATGTGATCATCGCCGTCATTGATGGTGGGATTGATATCGAGCACCCGGAACTTAAGGGCAAGATTGCCCTTAATACCGCCGAGTGTTTTGAAGGTTCCACTATCCCTCCACAAGACGGAGAAGATAAAGATGGGAATGGTTATAAAGGTGATTGTGCAGGTTGGAACTTTGTCGATAATAACAACCGGGCCGAAGATCTCGATGGCCACGGAACGCATGTCACGGGAATCATCAATACAGTGATGAGCGGAGTTGAGGGACATTACAAATTTCTCCCCATCAAAACTTTTGCTCCTGGTGAAGGTCGCAGCGCCGTTGCGGGCCTTGCTCCACTGTTTCAACGACTCACAAAAGCTTTTGAATACGCCATTTCTCGCAAAGTAGATGTTATTCACCTGAGTGTTGGATGGCCTAAATCTTATCAGACCATCGAGCTTGAGCAGATTATTCAGAAAGCGATTTCTCAAGGAATTATTGTTGTATCAGCTGCAGGTAATAGCTCCCAGCGAGCGAATATTTTTCCGTGTCAAATGGAAGGAGTGATCTGTGTTGGTGCTCTTCGTCCGAATGGAGAGGTCGCAAGATTTTCAAATTGGGGAATGCAAGTTGATGTCATGGCGCCTGGAGAAAGAATCCTAAGTACTATTCCCTTTGAAGTGGTACCTCAGCAGATTAGCCGTAAAGGTTATGACTATAAGAACGGAACCTCACAAGCGGCACCCTTTATCAGTGCTGCGATGGCCATTCTTCGGGGCCATTTTCCTGATGAATCAAAAGATCTTCTCTTTGCTCGCCTCTTAGAAGGTTCAGATTCAGCCGTAAAGGGCAAATCAATTAAGGGCCTCTTCCACCTTGATCGCTCATTAAATGTGATTCCAGATTCTTTTGTTCTCCCAATCCTCAAAGGGATTGGAAATATTTTAGTATCTAAAGATGGAAGCTTTTCTTTCAAAGTTCCTGTTAAAAACTACGGATTGGTACCGAGCAATAAAATAAATCCTATAATCACATGTGCAGAGGCTCAGATTAAACCTCTTCTTGGTCTGGGGATTGTGAGACCTGGAGATCGTCCGGAAATTCTAATGGATGGTCGCTTGCTTCAAAAAACAAATGAGATCAACTGTGATCTTGTCATGGGTACTCAAAGTATTTCGATCAAGCTCAAGGTTATAAAAAATCTTAGTCCTTCTAGAAAAGAATTGATTGCCCCTCAAGATGATCGCTACATGATCAACACTAGAACTGGTGCAAGAAGCCGTCTTCTAACCTTGACGACGATGAAGGGTTCTACTCCAGGGCCCCTTTATTATGTATCTGGGCTGAAAGAGCCGTTGATCTACCAGGAGAACATCCGCTTGGGTTCAGTAAAACCAGGAACCGGATGCAAGTTACTTCGTCTGTGGCAGTTAGATATTAACCAGGATGGGAAAACAGAAATCATGATGGAGAGTATTTGCGACGATAACCATCTTTCATATCGATTTTATGACCTTGGTCTCAAAGAGCTATGGCCTGAAGTTAAGTACAAGCCGACGCTGACCATTGTGAACTACCAAGATTTTAAACTTATTCCTCAAAAAGATTCGGCCCCTATCTTCCGTTTCATAAACTCAGGCCTGAGCATTCCTTCAACTGATCCTTGGACAACCTCCGATAACGGAAGAGCTCCCCACTTGTATGAACTCTTTCCTGTCAAAAAAGAAGAGGGCTGGAAGTTTGAAGTACGTGTGGTTGAGGATGAGAAATCTTGGCAGACCTCGCTTGGTCTACGATACTTACCAGATACTCAGGTTTTCCACTTGGTGGGGGAGAGACTCCTGGTTAAGATCGGTCAAAAAATGGCGTGGGTTGATATTAAAACTCAAACGGCCTCTTGGGCCGGACTAGAAAAATTCCTGCTCGATGGAACCAAACTTCAGTCCATAGTCGGCTCAAAAGAAGAAATCTTTCAGGGATTCCTAACTCCTTACGAATATCGTGGCGTCATGCTCGATGGAACTGTCCTTGCCCTATCTCAGCAAAATAAATTTGATCCTTTAGTAGATATTATCTCGACGTCAAAAAATGCTTTAGGGTTCATGACGATTTTGCAGTCGTTCCAAAAAGTGATCTACATTCAGTACGACCAGAAAGGTAGTCTTCTTTCTAGAATTGAGGTTACGGTAGACCGCTTTGACTTCCTCTCAGGCCAGGACCTTCTGGCCTCTGTGGTCAATCTCGAGACAGGTTCTGGATCCATTCAAATTGTGGATGGAACCAAGCTTAATACAAGCTATGTGGATGTTGTGAAAGAAGGGATTGTGGAGAGTTTTTTAATCCCTAACGATTGTGTGACTCAACAGCCAGTGATTCAGGATGGATCAGCTGTTCTCCCTATTTTTTGTGCCATTAGTGCGACTGAATTCAAAATGGACTTCATAGGTCTTTAGGTTTGATGGTTACAACACCTAGCGTGTTGTAACCATCTTCTTTCATAATAGAATCTCTTTATGTTGAATAAAAAGATTCTCAATCTCTTCCTTCTCATCTTCTTCTCCTACCTGGTGCTTTTGTATTTTGCTGCCATGGCGTTTAAAAGCTACGAAAAGTCAGAAGCAAAGATTGCAACTTCGATTATTCACGAGACCATGCGAGATCATTTTAAGCTATTTTTGGATGGGCCTCTCATCATTGGGACTATTGGGGCCCATTACCTTGCTCAAAACCAAAAGGCTCGTGGGCTCGGAGGACAATTTATTTCTGATCTTTATCGTATTCACCCTGAGCTCAAGGGGCTTAACACCCTCGATGAGAAGGGAAAAATTGTTGAGGTTTATCCTCAGCTCTCAAATCAAGAAGCTCTCGGTAAAACGACCCAGAATTTTAATTCCCTCTTAAATTCATATAAAAACCATGAGCCTTATTTTTTTTCTGCTCCCTTTAATCTCTTCCAAGGAGAAATGGGTTTTGCCTTTTACATTCCGATTGTCGTTAAAAATCAATTGAGAGGGTGGGTTGCTCCTTTGAGCTCACCAAAGAATTTTTTGATTAAATTTCGCCTTAGTGAATTTTTAAAATCTCATGAGTTAGTGATAAAAGATGAACTTACTGGTCTGGTTTATTTTGGAACATCTGTAATGGATGCTGATGAATCAGAAATTAAAACATTCACGACCGAGATCTATGGTAGGGCCATTAGTTTTAAATGTTGGCTAAAGAATAATTGGTCAAAGAAAACTTCGGGCTGGCCTTTTCTGATAATCCTGTCCTTAATTTTCACCTCTTTTACTTTATGGGTTTTAAGGATTTATCGTCAGAGGGTACTTGCTCGAAATCAATTAAAAGATATTAGTACAC
>JBBQGK010000020.1:0-42623 GCA_038322885.1 Bacteriovoracales bacterium
GTGATGAAGTATGGCTGCCTCACTCCCGTCTCAGGATTTTGCACGACTCCTCGCATTTTTCATGGCCCATTTGACCTGAGCGACGGGATGGTTCCGCTCGCGAGCTCGAAATTATTCGATGCGGATAATATTACGATTAAGTCGGTAGATCATGGGGAAACAGTATTGGATCTTCCATTTCAGAGCATCTAGAAAAAGAGGATGACCGAGGTTTTATTGAAAATTCTAGAGTTGAAGCGAAGAGAAAAATAAGACATCCACTAACGACGAAAGCCCCTTCGCGGGGCTTTCTCTATTTTGATACTACAATTACTTTTCTGTGAGTACGGTGTTGAAGCACGAGGCTCACAAACATCATCGACATCATACCTACCATTACAAACATCATTTCCATACAGACTCCTTCAGTGTGGTTTTTCGCAATCCTCGCTATCTCTTGAAGGTGTCCGTCCTGGTCGCCTCGTTGTGAATATATAAAGCAGGAATCGTGCCAAGTGATTTAGACAGGAGTTCGGTGGCTTATGGGTTTGAGAGGAGAATTTTATAGAGAAGTGATGGCACTGATTGGTAACAGAGTGGCCCTAGAAGGCATAAAAAAGGGCCCTTTCGGGCCCCATTAGGTTCTTATTCGTCTTATTCGCAGTTCGACCACTCTTGGTCACCATGGTAGAGGAACTTATCACCCTTATCACTCAAAGTAAGAGTCACATCCTTAGAAACGAAAGTCACAGTGTCATGACCGTTGTCACGAGTCGTGAAAATCTTCTCAGGACCGTTACTCTCCCCTTCAACCATGTACTTCATCGTCGTTCTCTTAGCATTCAAAGTGATCGAGATATTATCTGCACCACTACAGACATAGACTCCGAGACTTTTGCCGTCTTTATAGCTTGCGAAAGCACTGGCAGTTAAAGAAAGGGCCAGGACTGATAGGATCAATTTCATAGGGTCTCCCGGTTGAGTAGTAAGTAATGGGGAGATATTTATGATGTTACAGAAGGTTTGGCAGCGGGGAATGTAAAAAGTAAGTATGTAATTCTGGCCCGATTTTTTAATAAAAAAAAAGGCTCCACATTCGGGGAGCCTTTTTAACCACACAAACAGAGTTCTTTAAGCGAGTGTCACTCTTTTCGAGAGGAGCGCTTGGAGAAAAACAAGGAGAATCCCATAGTCGTGATCATGAACAGGCCTCCAAAAATTAATGCTTCCATCACTTACTCCATACTCTAAAAAAGGTGGTTCATCCTTGAACCAGACGGGGTCCGTACCTGGAGGCCCATCGCTCGAGATCCCTGAGACTTTATTTTGTTATCCGTTTCTTCATGAAACTTTCAAGTCCGTCCATCCTGGGCAGACTCTCGAAGTTTAATAGAGCAGGATTCATGCCAATTCAAGAATCGCAAAAATCAAGAGCTTATATCGGGGCAGTGGTTTAGTCAGGGTCAGATGGATGCTACTGGTGCCGAAAAAGGGAGGGCGAGAAGTTACCGAGTAAATTTATCCCCAGTGTGAGTGAGTGATAGAAAAAAATAACCATCAAACTCTTGTGAACTTTAAATAACCATGAAAACATCTATTCATAGAGAACCAGAAAGGTTCTTCCACCGTAACCAGGAAGGTAACGAAAATGAATCCACACTACTACTTGATGAAAAGCAAAAAGATCCTCCGTCTCGAGTCTGAGGTTTCCTTTAATGCTCTTCCTCAAGAGATCAAGGAAAAGCTACTTGATCCGTTCGAAGTCCTCTCTATGGACCAAGAACAGGCCAACTGGCGAGTGGTAATCTTCAGAGACGAAATCATGGAGATGGATGAGTATACCGAATGGCTCGTGACAGCTCCGGTGACTATGGACGAAGAATGGGAACTGGACGCCACTGCCAACTAAACGAGGCAGAAGACCGAGATATCTCTCAATAATTTTCAATCAGATAAATTCATAACATCAGGGATATAGGCAAACACCTTATCCCTGAGCATTTCCGTGCGACAATAACTTCACTTTTTCAAGGGGAGCCCAAGTGTCAGCAAAATCAAACCCACAAGAGTCTTCTCGGCAAGAAATCATAAAAAATTTCATGCCCTCCATCCGCTACTGGGCCCGCCACTATCATTATCAATATCACCAAGTCTTAGATTTCGAGGATCTCGTTATGGTGGGGGTGATCGGTTTAATCGATGCCATGAATAAGTATGACTCAGGAAAGAAGAACCAGTTCAAGACCTATGCTGAATTTAGGATCCGCGGAGAAATTATTGATGAGCTCAGAAAACAAGACTGGATGACGAGGTCTGAGCGCAGAAAACAAAAGCGCTACCAGAAAGAGAAGTCCGACCTGACCGATGAATTGGGGAGAGCTCCGTCATCGATTGAGATGAGTAATGTTCTACCTTTCAAAGCAAAAGACATGATTCGTCTTGAGCAGTACGAGGCCGGAGAGACAATCAAGCAGTATGTGGAAGGCGAAACACTCAATGCAACCCTGGCCAACTCAGAGTTTGAAAATTATTCGATGAAGAAAACGTTGCTCGTCGTTTTAGATGAGTTGCCGAAGACCATGCGATTGATTGTGACATTGAAGTATTTTGAGGATTTGAACTTTCACGATATCTCTGAAGTCGTGAAGCTCTCTGAAGGAAGAATTTGTCAGTTGCACGCCGAAGCACTGGAGCTTTTAAAAAAGTATATTGATGAGCAGAAGATTGATATTTTGGCGGCGTAGGATTTTTAACTATGCCAGGTAAGTGGGATTTTTTGTCCGATTATAAAGCGTCGTCCTCACCCACAACCTAAAAAAATCCATCAATTCATCACGAATTTTTTCTCCTTCGATGATTCCCAAAGCATGGGCCATGGCCTCATAGGTAGAGACCCATTCAGGGTGCTGTGCCTTCCTGAGTTCATACTCTCCTAAAATTCCTTCAGGTAATTTCACAGCGGGAACGCTTTGAAAGATAGTTTCACGTTTTCTTACCCGTCGGGCCTGGTGCCAATTTCCGTCAGGGATAATCAAATGGTAGGGGCCGGGATTTTTTACTAAAAATTCTGAATTTAACTCACCCGCATCTTCATGAGGATATAAAAAAAGTGGTGTCCCTGATCTTTCCAGAACGGCTTGAGGCTTAAACTCTGAATCCATTGCCCCGCGAATAAAAAGCTCAGCATTTTTTGGTAAGAGGAGTTTGGCAAATTGGGCCGTGTTTGAAGGGAGAACGAGTTCACTCACATGGACGATGAGAGAGACGTTGGTTTTAATCTCTCGCTTCATCAACGAGATTTTTTCGCACAAACAAAGATTGTTATTTAAGCGGCAAGCAGGGCATCTCCCCTTCCCGGTCCTTTTTTGAGTCATGGATGGATTCTAATGGCGCAAAGAGACTTTCACAAGACAGAACAAACGAGCTAAAATAGTCTCATTTTGAAAGGAGAATTTTATGTCACAAACAATTTATGATTTCACCGTCAAGGATATCAATGGCAAGGACAAATCCCTCGCTGATTTTAAAGGCCAGTATCTTTTGATCGTGAACGTTGCCAGTAAGTGTGGCTTTACCCCTCAGTACGAGGGGCTCGAGAAACTCCACAAGGAGCTTTCTGGAAAAGCAGAAGTATTGGGCTTTCCATGTAACCAGTTTGGCAAGCAAGAACCAGGGGATGCGGATGAGATCAAGAGTTTTTGCTCCCTCACCTATGATGTGACTTTTCCCATGTTCGCGAAGGTTGACGTGAACGGGAGTGATGCTGCCCCGGTTTATCAATTTTTAAAAGGCGAGAAGCCTGGGATCTTAGGGACTGAAGCGATCAAGTGGAACTTTACGAAGTTTCTCGTGGATAAGAACGGGACCGTTATTAAGAGATATGCTCCAACGGATAAGCCGGAAGATATCCAAAAAGACATTATCAAGCTCGGTTAAGTCTATTTTCACATGCTGTCTAGAATCTGGACAGCATGTGTATTTTTACACCCTCTCATCATTTCATTCCTGTTCTGAGTTACTTTGGTTTAATGAAGTCATTCTTTTTCCTCTTTATCGCCCTCTCAATCTTTCCTGGATGTGAAAGAGCAAAGCACTCATCGAACGAGTCGAGTTCTGCCCCGTTAGAAAAATTGATTATCTCTGACAAAAACTCATCTCTCGATGCAAAAAGTAGATTCTGCCTTGAGCGAACGAGCTCTCCTTTTGATATCCAAAAACTTCTCTCGAAATCAGAGAATGGACTTTGGTTTTTAACTCGAAGTGGTTTTATGCAGACTGGGCTCGATTGGTGGTATTCACGCTTTATGCGTGCAGCGGCCTACCTTGCAGTCTACGATCCATCACTTCCTAAACCAACCGATCAAGAAGCTAAGCAACTAATCGATCATATTCGCAATCGCGATGGAGTGATAACTATTCCTGGATTTAGTAATTTGATCGAGTTCTCAGCTTTCTATGAGAAACAAATTCTTCAAAAACTCAAGACGTGGCAGCACTCGGACGACCTTCTTAAATTGGGATGGATCAGTGTCCTCACGGGCACTTCGAGGGTATCAAGTGACGAGCTCGAGCAAAAGATGAATGAATTGCATGAGCGAATCAAGCGTGGTGAAGTTGTTTATCAAAAGCTTCAAATGCCTGGTCTCGCGGTGCATTCCTGGCTTGTGATTAGTATGGAGCCAACAAACGACGGCTATGAGTTGATGATCCTTGATTCAAATAAATACAATCCTCAGTCTTATACCTACTCTAAGGGGATGAGATCTTTTGACTATGAGGATGCGTATTTTCATACTAATTTTGTTCCTTACACGGAGCAAACAGACGAAGAGATCAAGCTTAAAAAACACTTGATCAAGGCGTGTGAAAAGAGCTCGACTCCTTAATCTAAACAGCCCAATCTTGAGCGCTGTAGTCGGAATCCTATTCTTTAGATTTTATCAATCTCTCCCTGTAGAATGTTGCTAATTCTACAAGGAGACTCTCATGTCATACTCAGGCCAGGCCTTCAGGCTGGAAAAACTTCCCAATGATATTTTGAAAGTGGTTTTTGATATCAAAGACCAGTCCACTAACGTCTTCAATGCGATGTCGTTGAAAGAGCTCGGTGAGATACTCGAAGAAATCAAAAAAGAAACAAGTACAAAAGGTCTTCTCTTCACCTCAGGCAAGCCTTCTGGATTTGTCTTCGGTGCTGACGTCACAGAATTTCTCGATCACTTCAAAAAGACTGAAGAGCAGATGAAGTCTTGGATTGCCGGGATCAATAAAATTTTTAATGGCTACGAAGATCTTCCTTACCCTAAAGTTGCCTTAATTAATGGCTTTGCTTTAGGTGGCGGATGCGAGATTGCTTTGACGATGGATTTTCGTCTAGCAACACCAAAGGCTCAGATGGGTCTTCCTGAAACGAAACTCGGAATCATCCCAGGTTGGGGTGGAACAGTTCGACTTCCTCGAATCATTGGGGCCGATCACGCGATCGAGTGGATCACGGGAGCGAAGTACTACAAGGCGGAAGAGGCGTTGAAGTTTGGCGCGATCGACGGAATTGTGGATGATGCAAATCTTGAAAAAGCCGGACTCAAAATTATTGAACGTGCTCTCGCTGGTGAGCTTGATTGGAAAAAACGTGTTCAAGAAAAAAAGTCTCCACTAAAACTTGATAAGATTGAAGCTGCGATGACTTTTGATGGATCAAAGGGATTTGTGGCGGCCGTTGCAGGACCAAACTATCCAGCTCCAGTTCGTGCGATCGAAGTGATGCAAAAAGGTGCTCGCCTTGAGCGCGATGCTGCTCTTATCTTTGAACACGAAGGCTTTGCGGCGATGGGACAAACCAAAACAGCAGAATGCTTGACCCAGGTTTTCTTAGGCGATCAATACTTGAAAAAAGTTTCTAAGAAAATGACAAAAGATACAAAACCGACCCAGACTGCTGCTGTTCTCGGCGCAGGAATAATGGGGGGCGGGATTGCCTATCAGTCTGCTTCTATGGGTGTGCCAGTGCTCATGAAGGATATTAAGCACGAGCAACTTGATCTCGGAATGAATGAAGCTTCAAAACTTCTAAACAAAGAAGTTGAACGCAAAAAAATGACGTCGGAAAAAATGGCGAAAGTGATTTCGCAGATCACTCCAACTCTTTCTTACGCAGATTTCGGTGCAACGAATTTCATCGTTGAGGCCGTCGTTGAAAATGAGAAAGTGAAAAAATCAGTTCTTCAAGATGTTGAGAAGGCGGTCTCTTCTGATACTGTTCTCGCTTCAAACACGTCAACGATCTCGATCACAAAACTCGCAGAAGGACTTGCTCGCCCAGAAAAATTCTGCGGCATGCACTTTTTCAATCCAGTTCACCGGATGCCACTTGTTGAAATTATCCGTGGAGCGAAGTCATCCGCGGAAACGATTGCAACGGCCGTGAACTACGCCAATCAGATGGGTAAAACTCCGATTGTCGTAAATGACTGCGCAGGCTTTCTGGTAAACCGCATTCTCTTCCCCTACTTCAAGGGTTTTGTTCACTTGATTGAAGACGGAGTCGATTTTCAAAAAATTGATAAGGTGATGGAAAAATTCGGCTGGCCGATGGGGCCTGCTTATCTCCTCGACGTGGTTGGAATTGATACCGGCGTGCATGCCTCGAAGATCATGGCCGAGGCCTTCCCGGACCGTATGGCGTACACGTCAAAAAATATTCTTGAAACTATGTATGAAAACAAAAGATTTGGTCAGAAAAACAATCTTGGATTCTACGAGTACGAGATGGATAAAAAAGGTAAACCTGTTAAAAAAGTAAATCCCGCAGTTTACGAGCTGATCAAGCCGATGATCAAGAAAACAGTAGAAGTAACTGATGAACAAATCATTGAGCGCATGATGATCCCGATGATCATTGAGAGTTCACGCTGCCTGGAAGACAAAATTGTTGAATCCCCGGTTGAAGTTGATATGGGATTACTCCTGGGTCTTGGGTTCCCTCCCTTCCGCGCCGGTGCTCTAAAGTATGCCGATACGATTGGACTGAAAAAACTTGAAGATGCCTCGAAGAAGTATCATGAAATTGGTGCGATGTATGACTTCACACCCTTCATGAAAGGTCTCGCTGCAGAAAACAAAACTTACTACTAAGAAGAGGTTCCTATGAAAAATGCTGTGATTGTTGATGCCATCCGTACGCCGATGGGAAAATCAAAAGCTGGCTGTTACCGAAATACTCGTGCAGAAGATCTTTCTGCGCATCTCATGACTCAAATTTTAAAACGCAATCCATCTGTGAATGCGATAGAGATTGAAGACATCATCTGGGGATGTGTTCAACAAACTCTCGAGCAGTGCTACAACATTGGCCGCAATGCTCAGCTCTTAACTGAAATACCAAAAACTGTTTCTGCTCAAACCGTGAACCGCCTCTGCGGATCTTCTATGACAGCGATCCACATGGCCGTTCAAGGAATCTGGTCTGGCCAAGGTGACGTCTACCTTTGCGGAGGAGTCGAGCACATGGGCCACGTGTCGATGTATCACGGAGTGGACTTTAACCCACACCTCGCTAAAACGACGGCGAAAGGTGCCGGTAACATGGGTCTCACCGCCGAACTTCTTGGACGCATGAACGGCATCACACGCCAAATGCAGGATGAGTTCGCTGCCCGCTCTCACCAAAAGGCTCATGAAGCAACAATCAAAGGCCGCTTTAAAAATGAAATGGTCGCAACTCCTGGTCACGATGAGATGGGAATTCCTGGAATGATTCACGTTGATGAAGTGATTCGTCCTGAAACAACAGTTGAGACTCTTGGAAAACTTCCGGCCGTGTTTGATCCAAAAAACGGAACGGTGACGGCGGGTAATTCGTCAGCACTCTCTGACGGAGCATCGTGCGTTTTGGTGATGAGTGAAGAAAAAGCAAAATCTTTGGGCCTCAAGCCTCTCGCTCGAATCGTTTCTATTTCTTCAACTGGATGTGAGCCATCGATTATGGGTTACGGACCTGTATCGGCGACAAAGAAGGCTTTGGAGCGCGCAAACATGAAAATGGATCAAATCGATCTCGCAGAACTCAATGAAGCTTTCGCTGCCCAATCCTTACCGGTCCTAAAGGACTTAGGTCTCCTTGAGACGATGGATAAGAAAGTAAACTTGAACGGTGGAGCGATTGCTCTTGGCCACCCATTAGGGTGTTCTGGGGCCCGTATCACGGGCTCACTTGCTCATCAGTTGAAAGAGAATAATAAGAGATATGGCTTGGCGACGATGTGTATTGGTTTGGGTCAAGGTGTAGCGACGATTCTTGAAAATATGAACTAAAGTCCTTAAAAAATTGAGCTGGGGTTTGAAATAGGCATTAAAGCCGATCTTAAATCTCAGCTGAATTCACGTTAAATCCGATTAATTTTTCACCCTATAAATTTAGTGTCGTTGCCTTTACTCTAGGTACCTAATTCTATAGTATGCGCTCCATACAAGGAGCTCTTATGTTCAAATATTTATCAATGGTGACATTGGCGAGTTTTATTGCTGTTTCTAGTGTTCAAGCATCATCAACATTCCGTTACAAAGCGTACCTCCCAGATACCGTCGATTGTGCGACTGAGATTGCTAGTATTTCTCAACGATTCGAGGAACAAACAGGTAAGAAAGTAACTCAACAGTCTTGTGACGTTGTGACAATATCCTATCCTCAAAAAATAACCTTTCATCTCGCGGCACTTAGTTACCAATCAGAATATACTCTGAATCAAAATCCCACCATCATTGGCGGAACACCATCCCTAACTTCGATTGAACATTCATCAGAGAGCTTTGGCCCTTACGAAACTTACAGCTCTTGCGTGAAAGATATTCCTGCTCAAGCGAAGCTTTTTGAAACTAATTTAAAAATGAAACCTGTTGCGACTTATTGTGTAGTGAATTCACTAACTGCTGGCTTCATGCTTCGCATGGATTCTTTCAACAGTTCGCTCACACGGTTTTTTGTTCTCAAAGCGTTTGACGATACAGCATCAGAATCTGAAGTAAATGCAATCGTACAAATGGTGATTAAAGACGGAGGACGTGTAGCCAAGGTTACTAAGAATTTAATCTACTTTTATGATGAAAGTCTCTCTCCGCTTAATTGGACTCCTGCTCATGTCGCCATTAAATCGACCATCTTATCAAATTCATATGATGCCTCTCAGTGCAAAGATCAAAAAGAAAAAGTTAAAATGCTTCTCTCACAAACAGAACTTTCAACTGCAGTCCTAAGTTGTACGAAAGGTGTCTTTGATAGTGTGAGCCTCGAGATCTCTGGACACATTAACAACTGGACATTCTCGACTCCATACTCTGGAGAAGGTTATGCCTCATATGAAGAATGTAAAAGTAATCTTGATCGCGTCATCACGGAAGCGAGAGCGAGTTCTTCGAGAAACGTTGGTGGAGTTTGTGGTTTCATAGGTGCAGGAGAGTTTAATAACTTTGGTGTCACGATGATTTCACGGAATCCAGTCAACTAGTCACTCTCGAAATCTTTAAAAGCAAATTCCATAAATGTCTGCTTTCAAGGCTATCATTGCCTTGAAAGCGGAACATGAATTACGTTACAAAAGTAGCTGATGATAATATCAGTTCGCATAAAGATAGAATTAATCAACTAATCAGAACTCGGCACAATCCTAATAAGCTTTAGGATCTCCCTTTGGAAGCTACTTTTGGCTGGGTGGGGCCATGAGCTTCTGATATTATTCCTGGATGCTGATTTATATAAAAAACTTCCTCTATAAAAAAATTCTTATCTCTTCACTTTTAACATTTCTCATCCCTGCCTGTGCTATAGCAAAAATCCCTGATCAACTTAAAGGATTGTGGGAAATTTACGAGGCTGAGGGTGATACTACCAACGCTACTAGTAATCAGCCCTGTGTTAGTTGTCAAAAGAAGAGAATCTTAGAATTCAATGAAGAGGCTGTTTGGTTATTGAAAGGCCTTTGTGCATCTCCTATTTTCGAAATTCGTTCACTCCCATTCGGAAAAATAAAAGAAGATGTATTCGAAGGTAAGGAGTTAAAAGAACAACTTGAAAATTACGGTAAGTTTAATACGATCATTCCCGCTACGGAAAAAGTTTTAGCGGTTCATATATCTTGCGAAAAAGATAAAAAAATATTTCTCCCTAGTCCTAGTTCATCACAGTCTATTGGTAAGGAAGTATGGATCGCGATTCGTGAAAACGGACAGCTCATTTCCGAGACAGGTTTTCCGAAGACCCAGTATTTTGCCAGAAAAGTGAGCATTGCAAAGCCGTCTTTTGATTGTAAAAAGGCTTCAAATCCTGCTGAGAGAGCTATATGCGATGTGCCCGCCCTGAGCTCCTTGGACCAAGTCTTATCTCTTGGGTATCGTTTCGCGATTAATTTCGCGAAAGATGGAGATGGTGGAGAAAAGTGTATGAATTCCATAAAGAAAATCCAAGGCCAGTGGATAAAAACAAGAGATGATTGCAAAAATGATGCTAATTGTTTGTTTCGAGTTATGGAAGAGCGCGCCTATCGTTTGTGGGACGAAAATCACCTATGTGATTAGTGATTAAAAACATCTCTCTTTTTAATTAAAATTAAATGAGGGCGACTTCGCATGATTTTTTTTTATTGCTGGTCCTCGTATTTTTTTTAACGAACTTCAAAAACTTTCATTTTTTACTTGGACTTAGCGACTTGAACATTGGCCCGAAATTCTCATGAAGATAAGTGGGAAGGGAAAATTGTTCAAGCTCATCGTTGTTCCAGTGAAATGTTCCTGTGACTCCCTTGGTGCTAGCAACACCTAGGTCCGGAATTATCATTCCGGTCTCATCCCTTCCCAATAATTAGCCTAGCACATTTCAACATAAAGTGAAATGTCAAAAAGGTTGCGGGTTGATATGTCCAGACCATCGATAATACGAACGAAGCATCTTCCTTACCACATCACTTCTCGAACTAAATTCGGAGAGGCGTTCCCTATTCCTCTCGATGAAGTCTGGTATATCATGGTCCGCGAACTAAAATTGGTCCAAGATAAATACGGTCTGGCAGTTCACGCCTTTATTTTGATGACCAATCATTTCCATCTACTCGCGCATACACCGATGGAAAATATTGATCAGATCATGCAAGAATTTCTTCGAAATGTTTCTTTGAAAGTTTTAAATCATTTTGAATGTAAACAGCTTTGGGATCAGCGCTATAAGTGGAGTTTGATTTCTGCTCAATCTCATTATTTGCAAGTCTACCGCTACATCTACCAAAATCCTGTGAGGGCCTTGCTCACAAATAAAGTAGAAGATTGGCGATTTAGTAGTCTCAAACCAGTCCCCTTTGCAAACCACTCACATGTTCTTATGAGCTTCGGAGGATCAGAGGGTGAACTCTTGTGGTTGAATAAAATTTATAACGAAGAAGAAAGGAAACTCATCAAACTTGGATTACGAAAATTTGAATTTTCATTTAGCCAGAGAAGCAGAAATGTATTCCCATAAAAAAAGGGGATTCAAAACTAATTTATGAAACCCCTTTAAAACTGATCTTTAATTCTCGCAGTGAGTTTTCATAATCAAACGGGTCGTCCCAACAAAATTCAGAGAACGTATAATGTAGTCTCCATTTGCATCTGTTCCGCTCCAAACCCATCCACCTAGAAGACCTGTACCAGGACTCAGGCGATCCATGGTGATATGGTCTACACCCATGGTGATGTCCATTTTGTCGCCAGTGATCGCATAAGCATAGCTCTCGCCACCTTGAACTTTAGTCGCACAAGAAATCTTTCTACCCTGGGCAGTGGAAGATTTAGACTGTCTGAAAAGGATTTCTGAGGGAGTGACGTCAATATTAACGTCGATCATGCTTTCAAGAAGATCAACCT
Organism: Bacteriovoracales bacterium; assembly: GCA_038322885.1. Lineage (GTDB taxonomy): Bacteria > Bdellovibrionota > Bacteriovoracia > Bacteriovoracales > Bacteriovoracaceae > Peredibacter. The sequence goes on from JBBQGK010000020.1 coordinate 11,869, forward strand.
GATCAGCTGGCCCACGAGCAATTTGGTCTTGCTGTTTCTCTGGACCGCTCGAGTGACTATTGCCTCCTGAATTTCCACAAGAAATTGCCAACGTAAAAAGTAGAACTGAACAAAATATTTTCATCTATCTCTCCTTGAGAAAAAAATCTTGGGGAGAGTTAACTGTATTTTTTATCCGATCACTACCGATAATTGCGCCGAGACAATTTCTTATGGATAGGTCAAGAAAGCATAAGGCCGATCTTTAGTTCTACTGAAGGTCGTCTTCATTTTCAGTCATATCTTCAACATCTTCATCATCAGCGTCGTGATACTCATCAGTACCAGTATTGTCTTCACCGAAGGCGTATTCTTTATCCGGGAGAGATGCATCTTCAGTCGCTCTTACGGCCTCATCCGGATCTACGTGTTTAATCTCACGCTTCATACGAGCTCGTTCCTTGTCAAACTTTTCTACTTCATTTTGATTGGCCATATATTTCTCCTGTTACCTCTAGGTAATGCAGGAGTGATGCCATAAGTAGAGTGGGTTTTAATAGATCTGAGATTTGAGCGAGGCAGTTAACCTCGCTCATAAAAAAAGTCTTCTATTCGAATTTTTTACCAAGTTCTTCCATCAAGTATCCAAGAGCATAAGGAACCGAAGAATCCCGGCTGACTGAGTAGCTAGAAGCATGCACATAACCCAACTTATGGGTCCACTCGTGAAAGATATTTCCTGCGACTTCTGAAGGAGTGTAGACGTTGAAAAATTTAGTGTTCATCCAAATCTTTACGACATCGGGATAGGTGTACCCAACCGTTGATGTTGAAGCGTAGTAGAGTTCGAGATCAAGATCCATCTCGTGATCGATCTCAGGCAACAGGTCTTCTGCTCCATCGAGTAAGCTTTGATAAATCTGCGCTGGTGACTTCGTGGAGTCCACAAAGCCAGATTTACCTGCGTAGGTAAAGTTCAAAACACGGTTTCTAAATTCACTTGTAACGATCACTTTCTTGATGATCTCCAACGCCTTATCGACTTTGGTCTCATCAGTGATGCCAAAATTTGTCAGTTGAGAATTGGTTTGAAAAAGAAAGGCCTCTGTTGGTACTCCCGTTGTATCTGGAGGATTCGATGGTGTGACTGGAGTCGTCGTCGGCGGAACTGTCGGAGGCGTAGTTGTGGAGCAATTAGATGAACTGCCTGCGGTTTGTGCCTGGCAATTATCAGTCGGATTTTGGCAGCTCATGAATGTGAGAGAAATAAGAGACGTGAGGCTGAAAAGTAGAATCTTCGTCATTAAAACCGTCCTTGGTTAATATAACGCGGCTCTTTTTCAGTATGCCCCTACATTGCTGAGCGCATCAACCCGGCAAAATTGTGCCTCAATTTCTGATAGGACCAGTTTGAATTAGAAACTTTGGCGAGGTTTAATAAGGGTATTGCCGAGGAAAACTCCAACAACTAAGGCCATCACAAGTGTGATCATGGTGAAGCCCATATCGAGTCCACCGACGAGATTTTTTTCGAATAAAAAGTTAAGACTTCGGTACCCGACTGATCCTGGTACGAGGAGAATGATGCCGGGAAATTGGAAAATTGAAGAAGGTCTATTCATAATGCGCGCAAAAATATTGCTCATGGCCCCTACACATGCCCCGCCGAAGAACATTCCAAGCTCTGGCCCCAAGTAGTGTGATCCTATTTTAGAGCAGGCATATCCATAAACTCCCGCAAGGGTCATCCACTTCCAATCACTTCGCTCAGCTTTAAAATTCACTGTCGACATCAAGGCGGTAATAGGAAGAGTGATCATCGCAACCCAGGATGGAATTTTATGAAACTCATACGGGATTGGTTCGTAATGAAACCAAGTCGCGATCTTGCTTCCGATAAAAACTCCAAAGGTGAGTTTTAAAAGAATCATGAAACCACCGACAAGTCGTGCTGTTCCTGAGGTAAGATTTTGAGTCGCGATTTCAGAAATGGCGATCGTGATGTAGAGCCCGGGCATAAAAATAATAAGGCTCGAGAGAATGACAACTCCGATATTGAGGCCTGGGAGAAGCTTTGAGAGTAAGTACGTCGCCAAGGCCGCCACGAAGGCGACAATCGTTTCAAAAAGCTGCTTCACTAATCCGATGGGACTAAATAAAGAAATGAACCCGATTAATACTCCCACAATGACAGTGGCGAGAAAATCTCCCCAAGTTCCACCAAAGAGAATCATGAATCCAGCAGTTGAAAAGAGAAAAAATAAAACACGGATTCGTTTTCCGTAGGGATCAGACTCACTAAAAATGTCATCGAGTTTATGACTTCCATCTTCAAATGATGAGTGTCCCAAAATCACTTCACGGGCAACGTTATCAACTTTTGAGAGTCTTCCGAGGTTAACGCCCATGGGCTCCACTCTCTCCACACGAGTGATTTCTTCGTCTGCGAAACTGAATGAAGAAATGATCGACGTGGGAGTTGAAATAATACTTCCGCGGATTCCAAAGAGCTGACACATGTCCTGCATGGTCCCTTCAAGAGTATGTGCAGGGGATCCTACGGCGTGAAGAGCACGCCCGAATTTCATGATGAATTTTACTCGTCGTAAAAACTCAGGTCTTTCCATTAATAGGTTTTCTCTAAGTCACTTTTCATTTGGTAAATAACCATACTTGAAAGATCGGTGTAGCTCTTGAGCATCGGGGTGATAACCTCTTTCATCGCCGTATCAAAACTCTCATCGGTGACAGGCACGGAGATCAAAAGCGGGAACCTTATAACACCTTCGTAGGCCCTAAAGACGGCCGATAAGTTTGGTGTCACGTTATCGCCAGTCGCCTTGAGTCTTTCATGGTAGCGAGTCATCGGAGTAAGGATCGAAGCTTTAATTTCAATTTTTCCTTCCTCCGGAATCATCTCACCAGTGTTTTTATCTTTTCTCGCAGCAGTCCAGCTCAACGAACTCTGAACAATGATCACAGCATCAAGGTGCAATTCTTTAGCGATGTCATTGATGAAATGTTTATTTTGTTCCTGAGACTTAGGTCCACCCATGAGTTCAGTACCAGGGACCAAAAGAAAGGATACATCTCGCATGCCACGAGGATTTTTAAACATCGACATGCTGATCTTTTTACCTTTTGGAAGGTAGAACACATCATCTGGCATCAAAGCATCACGCTTGGCCTGAATATCATCGGTCACATCTGTTCCGTATTCGTTAAAGTGAGATGTCTTTTTAATCTTGGCCGTTGAAATGTAGTCAAGCTCAGGATCAAGCAGAGGGAGAGTTTGTTCCCAAATAGAGAGAAGTTTTTCTGTGATCAACTGTTTGCCTGAATCAGAAATAAATAAACGGTCTTCATCAGAGAGGCCTGTAAACTTATTTTCGATCATGCCTTCGAAAACAACAATGCCCACACGTTTGATATCGGGCATCTCTTTAGAGAAGAGCTTATCATTTTTCCCAACGCGCGGATCACGAGAAAGGGTTGTGACAACTTTGGGGGCAAGCTCTTTCAGCGTCTCTGGAGTATAGACAGAATCGGAGTCGTAGATGTAGCGGTCCTGGCCACCTTTTTCTATCGTACTACAAGCAGTGAGAATAAAAAAAAGAACGATGAAACGGTACATAGTTATTCCTGGTGAAGATCTTTGATTTGGTTCCATTCTATCGTTTCCCCGGTTGATATTTCTATCGAAAAACTCGGGCTTAAAAAGATTTTTCTGATCAATGCGGCCGGTGAACCTCGTCTGAGCTTCACTGCAGAAAGAATCTCCCCTGAAAGGTCATTTTCCTCAATAATGGCGAGCACAGAATCTCTGCGAATCGTACGCGGAGGAAGAACCAGGTTGAATTCATCCTTGCGAATCTCAATCATGCCAAAACTCTCCCCTATCCAGGTTTTTTCATCCTCTGAAATAAGGAGGTGCTTGTGCTGAAAAGAGAGATCATAAAAGGAGAGTTCAGGACTTCGCAAAAGTCCGTTGGATTCAAAAATTTGCGCCTTCGGGTAATGCCTCGCTGACAAAAGTGGTATCTCACTAGCGAGATTAAGCCAGTTTTCTCTTTGAAGTCTCGGTAAGAGATCTCCGTGGGACTCGATGGCAACAATTTTAAATTTGTTTTTTTGGCGAGACAGTACACTTAAAATGCGGTCAAGCACCGGGCCAGTTGGAAAATAAAGAAAATAGATATCTCCTTTTGGGATTTCTACAAAAAGTAAATCTCCTTTCAAAAGATTTGCATTCCCAAGCTTTTGATTCCGAATTTTTTCCAGGCCCGCATCAACTCGCTCATTTGAAAACTCTATCCCAATGGATTTTCGCCCTGGAAATTTTTGAGCATACTGAATTATACTTCTCCCGTCTCCAGCACCCAAGTCGACCCAGGTTCCTGAGAATGAGGGATGATCAAAGATCGAAGCCAAATCATCATTTGACGTGTAGAGCGCCTCTTCAGCAAGGCCGGCGTAGAGTTCTGGCTCAAGCCCTTCCTCTTTTACAATTTCAGAGTGGTTAAAAGACTCCAAGGACTTGGCTGAGGAAGAGTTCATAGTTTTGTGATTGTTCCAACCCCTGAATGACATAACTTCCCCTCACTCCAAAAGTAATCGGAAGAAAGATTCGGACAAGGTTCGTCTCAAAAAGTAGTTCCCATCCATAAGAGGCCGCACGATAGGAAGCGTTTCCGTAGCGTCCGTTTAACTGGTCGTAGAATAAATTTGCGAACACTCGCTTGAGATACACATACCTCGACCAATGAACGTCAGGATAAAATAGCGGCAACGTATAGTTGGCGGAGTACTTGTTAAATTCTTGGAGGAAAACATTTCGCGTTCCGCGAGGATAGAAGATGGCACTGGCGTACTGATAAGTATAATCATTCTGCCTTTCATAGGCGAATTGATGATAAAACGAATGATGCTTCAAGAGCCCGGGTAAATAGAGCCTGTTATCTATGCTCCCAAGAGAGCCCGCTTGATTTCCACCAGAAATATCTCTCCCTCTTTCAAATCGACCTGAGAACGCGTACCCAATTGAGGGATAAAGATCCCTACGAGCTGTCCTCGAGAGAATGGAATAATGCAATTCAGCTCCAGGAGACAACATCCCATTGGTAAATTCACGGCTGGTGGATTTCGTAATCTTAATCAGTCGACCAAATCCCCTCACGCTGAAGGCCTGATTAAATCTTCCAGTCAGTCTTTTCCAAGGAACTTGTAATCCAAGGTCTGCAATTCCCTCTTCCCATCTCTCAGAAGTTTTATGTCCATTTTTAGTTTGCGTTTGGTATCTCTGCCCAAACGATCCTCGGAGATCTACGACACTATAGAGATGAGACCAAGCGGCAGTTGCAAAGCCCGTGGTGGTCCCTTCGTTTAAATTGACCTGAGCACCAACGCTGGTAGAAAATTTATTCAGAACGTCTCTTGTAAAGAGTTCTGCGATCACAACCGGTGACAGAGGAAAAGCAAAGAGAATCCAGCTATGAGGATTTATGGCATGAGCAGGTTGAGAATATTTTTCCGAGGTATAGTGCTCCGTTTTTAAAAGATCACTCTCAAGCTCCTCGTATTTCTCACTCTTGGCAAATTTCTCATAGAACGGAATAAATGAATCCGATGATTTCTGTTCTTCATCCCATTGAAGAGATTTTTTCACAACGTTCATCCCTTCGGCCGTATAGTCTGAGTAGGTAAGCTCATTCTCTTTCAGGTGTGGAGCATAGGCCCCAAAAAGAGCACTGGTTATCTGACGTGGGCCCTCTTTTTGATAGATAAAGATATTATCAATTCCTGATTCTGGACTCTCATAAAAAATGTGACCATCTTGAACCGTCACAAAACCTAAGTTTGTGTAGGAAGGCTCGATCAGGGTTTCGCGAGAATGGTCTAAGAGAGAATATTTAAGAAGAGATTTTTTTCCATCCAGCGAGCGGATCACAAGGATGATCTCATTAGCATTTAACCAATCCATCGAGGTGATGACATCCCCACGAGGAAATTCTTGTTTTTTCTTTTCCACACCATCAAGATCAACCACCACGATGAACTGATCTTGTTTCTCATTCCATTCTGAAGCAAGAATCAAACTGCCCTCGGGATTCAAAACAGCTAGTCGATACTTCGTTCTATGCAAATCAAGGACAAATTCATCTTCCTTGATGTCGTAAACTTTTAAGCGCGAGTAATCCCGGTAACCCCAGCGTGTATCGAGTTCGTATTCAATAAAGGCCATGCGGTTATTTCTGATCTTGTAAGGATATGCATTAATAAGAGGCGCGGGATAGAAGAGCGTTTTCTCTTTTTTATCTTTGGTTAAAACAAACTGCGGAATATAAGACAGACCCGACTTCAACGAAACAACACTCCCGTCGTCTAGTACCTGCGGATAATTATAATTAGTCCATCCCATCGTCTTAACTGCAGATTTGACCTCATAGGGAGTCGGCGAGAGTTTCGCCATTTTCTCACCCCACTGCTGGATCAAGTCTTTCATTGTATTTTCGTAGAAGGTTTCAAACTTCTCCCCAGTGATGTCATCCACCGCTCGGTAAAAAGAAATTGGATTCCAGCCCATGTCAGCGGCGTAGTCGGCGAATTTTGAAAGAGCTAAATCTCCATACTGGTTTCGCAAAAAAGTTGTATAGAAATATCCCCAGACATAGTGACTGGGAATGTAGTCCTGATAGGATCCAAGGTGGGCCTTGTCATAATCAAATTTTTTGCCTGAAAGAAGAAGGGTGCGAAGATCGCGCTCAAACAGCGGCAAACGTCCGCGGCCACCTTTTGTGAGGGCCGTCTCAATTCCAACCGCATCCCCTTCGAGGTACCAAGGTGGCATCGTAAGACCTACACCCACGGCCTGGCCAATTTCACCTAAGATAAAATACCAAAACTTATTAAAACCGCGTTTTGATTTTTCAAACTGAACCACGTGACGAAACTCATGCACAGAAAGGGTTCGAAGCCATTCCGTACTTCCAAGCTCTGGATCAATCGCTGGGGTCAAGTACCACTCACTTCTGCGCGGAGCGAGGGTGACAAAACCATTGCTCTGGGTGGACTGGTTTTGGAGGATTAAAGAAATTTTTGGAGGAAATGTTTCCTGAGAGCGAGCGACATAAGGGTAAGCTGCTTCAAGTAAGTGAGCGACTCGCTGGGCCTCACTCTCAACTTGCTTAGGAAAAATAATTTCAAAGTGTTCGGTGTCGATTTTACGAAACTCAAGGGCCGAAGGATTCTGCATAAAATCCACTGGATTTACTGGTGCCTCCACCTGAGCGATGGCGCACAAAGAGAGAAGAGAAATCAGGATTATCTGAAGCATGCAAAACCCACCGTAGAAGAATGGAGTAAGTGTAACAATTTTTTACTGGATAGGGCCATGGGAAAGCTTCAAGACTTCTTTCTCAGGGGCCAACTTTTCAAGTCTAAAATTGATTTATTTTCACTTGGATCTTATGAATGACAGTAAAACCCAGAAAACGGAGCTTTTTTTTTTACAAATTCTCCCTCATGATATGGGGTCATCATTTATCATTAATTGTAAGGAGCTCCTTTGAAAGCATTGCTTGCTTTTGTCTTAGCCACTGCCACGTGTGTCTGTGCCCTCGCTGAAGACACCTACAAAGTTGATCCGGCTGAAACGAGCATCGTCTGGGTGGTAAAAAAAATAACTCAAAATGGTGAGCATACCGGTACCGTAAAAGTAAAAAGCGGATCTTTCGGCGCGAAAAGCGGTGTCATCAATGCTGGTGAAATGGTCATTGATATGAGTTCAATTACTTGTACCGACATCACGGACAAAGAGGAAAATTTAAAATTTATTGGCCACATAACGTCTCCCGATTTTTTCGAAATAAAAAAATATCCTGAGTCAAAGTTGGTCATTCAGTCGGTTAAGAAAACAGCAAACGGTCAGGAACTATCTGGTGCGTTCACGATTATCGGACAGACGAGACCCCTTACTTTTACTGCGACTGACGTTAAAATAGATGGGAAAATTCTGACGGCAACTACTTCTATCGTCTTTGATAGAACAAAGTGGGGTCTGCGGTACGGATCGCGATCTTTCTTCAAAGGTTTAGGAGATAAGGCGATTAACAATGAGTTCATGTTAAAGGTAACGATTAAGGCGAGTAAATAAATCTGTTAGCCATTCACGAAAGATCGCGAGGAAGCGATATAAGTTCATTCCAAAGAGCTCGCGCCACGGGGCCAAATTGATTTTTTTTCAGACGGATGAGATTGACGTTTAGAGTTCGTGAATGAATGTCAGGAAAGTCCAAAACAATGAGTGAACCTTCCTTAATTTCTCGCACCACATAGTGTTCAGGCATGTGTCCCCAACCAAGACCCGCGAGAATAATTTCACGTTTAAAATTAGCGTCTGAGAGGCGCCATTTCTTTCCATCTTCTAAGAGCCCAAAACTTGATTTACTCTTTCCCTTATCCCCTATGACGATCTGATCAATTTCTAAGAGATCATGTTGATGACGAACATTTTTTTCATGAAACGTTTCCACATTCATAACCGGAATCATTTTGACCGTTGTGATGGGAATAATTTCGAGACTTGATTGATCTGATATGAAATGAGTCAGTCCTATTTGTGATTCCTTGGAGAGAACTCTGTTTTCACTGCCTGAGAGTGTTTCAAAACTTAAATTTACTTTTGTATTTGGATGACGATCGCCAAAATTTTTCATGACCTTGAGAATTTTGGGCAAAGGAGAGATTCCATCAACAGCGATACTGATTTCAGGCTCTTCCTTACTCTGGAAACTTTTCGTCAAACCTTCAAGTTCATGCATCCCCTGAACCGCCCTCTGAGAGCGCTCAAAAAATGCTTTTCCGTGGCCTGTTAACTCCGGTCTATAACCAGAACGATCAAACAATTCCGCCCCTATCTCTTCTTCAAGTTTTTTCATCGCCAAACTTATCGCGGGCTGCGTCTTATGCAACTCTGCAGCGGCCATGCGGAAGCTTCCGAGCTCAACAACCTTATGAAAAACAAGGACTTGATCAAATGTCATCTATATAACTTTTTTTTATACTGTTTATCACAAAAACTGACTTTTTTTTTATCAGAATCTACTCCATCATGTGAAGTACAAAATTTATGTTTCATTCCAAGGAGTGCTTATGAAAACATTGTTAACTGTTGCTTTAGCTGCCGTCGTTTCTGTTTCTGCCTTTGCTCAAGACATGTACAACGTAGACACTGCTGCTACCAACATCGTCTGGGTTGGGAAAAAAGTTACTGGTGAACACACTGGTACGGTTAAGGCCAAAAGTGGATCTTTCACTGTAAAAGACGGAGTGATCACTGCTGGTGAAGTTGTTATCGACATGACTTCAATCACTGTCACTGATCTCACGGACAAAGAATACAACGCAAAATTTATCGGCCACATCACGTCTCCAGATTTTTTCGATACTACGAAACATCCTGAGTCGAAATTTGTTGTTAAATCTGTAAAGAAAACAGCAAAAGGCCAGGAAATTTCTGGTGACTTCACAATGATCGGCAAAACTAAGCCACTTAAATTCATTGCAACAGATGTGAAAGCTGATGGAAAAGAACTCACCGCTTCAGCGGCCCTCGTGATCGATAGAACAAAATGGGATCTTAAATATGGTTCAGGATCTTTCTTCAAAGGTCTGGGCGATAAAGCGATTAATAACGATTTCACTTTGAATGTGACTCTTAAAGCTACGAAGTAATATTAGAATTGTTTCATGAAGGGCCTCAGGTAACAATTGTTGCGTGGGGCCCTTTTTTTATGGCGTGACGCTCTCCCCTTGGCCTACAATTTTTCAGTATGTGGAGCCTCTTTTTATCACTTTTACTTTTCACTCTCGCGGCCAAAGCCGCGACCATCGCCATCATTGATACAGGCTTTGATCTCGATCATGATTTTCTTCAACCAAAAATCTTGAAGCATGAAACAGACGAAGAGGGATATCACCCAGACCTCATCAAAGAATTCCAAGGTTGGAACTTTCAGGACAACTCGCACTTAAAAGAAGCAGTCATCAAAGATCCTACTCTCCTGCAGGAAATTCTTAAGTTCAGAAACCTCCGGGCGAAAGGCCATGGCCAGGGTCTGACTTTTGAGGAGTTTGAGTGGTTCAAGAAAAAAAGTTCTGAGAAGGCCTTCATGGATAAGGTGAAGAGCTTTAAAAAACATTCTCACGGAACTTTTGTCGCAGGGATTGCTCTGCGTGAAGGTGAGAATATTAATATCTTTCCGATACGTGGGCTCAATATTCCATCGCCTGTTTTAATGGTGGAAGACAACACTCCTCAAGGGAGTACCCCTTTAAAAAGTAAAACTCCTGACGAAAAGTTTAAGGAAGAGGTTCATAATTCTTTTATGCGGGTGACTCAGAAATTTTCTAAAATATGCCGGTATCTCTCGCTCAATAAAGTCAACGTCGTCAATGCGTCTTACGGGATTACCTTTAAAAATATTTCTACTAAATTTCGCGAAAGCTACAAGGACATTACAAAGAATGAAATCCCAGAGGATCAGTTAAAACTCACTGTGGATCAATACTTCGCGGATCTTTATAAAGCGGGCTCAAACACCATCAAGAAATATCCCAATATTCTTTTTGTCTTCTCGGCCGGAAATAACTCACTTGATAACGATCTTTATCATCACTACCCATCTAGGATTAAACTTCCGAATACGATCACTGTAGCGGCCATGAATGGAGATTTTCTCGCGAGTTTTTCAAACTACGGTGTTCACAACGTCGACATCGGAGCTCCGGGAGTCGGAATCCCCTCCATCGTCCCTAAGGTTTATTCTGCGCACGGCAATCTCATTTATTCACCGTCAAGTGGAACGTCGATGGCAGCACCCTACATCTCAAACATCGCCGCTCAGATCATGAATACGAATCCGAAGCTTCATCCGGAAGAAGTAAAAGCAATTATACTCGGAACTGGAGATTTAAAACCAACCTTACAGGGAAAAATAAGCTCAGGATCAATGGTCGATAATGACAAGGCAATCAAGGCCGCCTTGTTATCAAGTGCTATGAAAATCAACGAGGCGATCGTCCTCGCTAATCTTGATATCATTCCAATTGAAGATAAAATTCAAATTGGAGTACTCCCTTCAACAAAAATGATGGACTCAATTCCAAAACTCATCCCTCAATCTGAAATTGATGATGACGAAGAATTTGAAACTACCAAACCAGAGTCTTCTTCACCGAAGAGTCCAGAGACAAAGCAACCGGACAATTTAGTGCCGCCTGTTTTACCTGCTGAAGTGACTCAGGTCCCATCTTCTGATCCAGTCCCTTCCAGTCCCAAGTTAGAACAATCTCCGCCACCTTCCGAGGAGCGGCCTGCATCTTCTTCTCAATCTGAATTGTTACCCCCTGAAGCTCAACCCCCAGAGAGCGTGCCTTCATTGCCCCAATAGTCAGCATGCAACTGGCAAGTGACGTACAAAGAAGATCAGTGGGAGAAAAACCTTCACCCTTTCCTTGATTATCTTTTGGCGCATCCGTGATGATTTTATTTTTAGAATCGAGATGAATCGCCTCCGTTCTAAAGTCACCCTGGTACTCAATTTTCATCTGATGCATACTCATCCTTTTTTGTCTGAAATTGCAAACTTCTTACTTAGAGATTTTTCTTCGTAGAAGGTACTGATGTCAAGAATTCTTGAGAAACCTCGTCTTTCAGACTAAAATGATGCCATATCTAAGGAGCTTCTCATGACGAAAAAAGTCGCTAAAAAAGTGGCCAAGAAAAAACCTGCGCCTAAAAAACCGGTAAAAAAAATTACCGCGATTGATTCTCTGGTTGAACTCATCCGAATTACGTCAACGGTTGTGCCTGATGATATTCAGAGAGTTCTGCGAAAGTCCATGACTCAGGAAGAACCCAATACGACTGCCTCGTACGCGATGGGCATTATAAAAGATAATATAGATCTCGCTAAAATTAAATCTCAGCCCCTCTGCCAAGACACGGGAACTGTGATCTTCTTTGTTTATCATCCCCCAGGATTTTTCCAGGGTGAGTTCAAAGATAAAATCAAGAAGGCCGTGACTGAGGCGACAAAGAAAGGTTACCTCCGTCAGAATTCTGTGAATTCCTTGACCGGAGAAAACGCTGGAACAAATTTAGGAGAGGGCCACCCATCGATTCACTTCTATGAACACAAATCAAAAGATGTTGAAGTGAAACTTGTCTTGAAAGGTGGAGGATGTGAAAACGTTTCTGCTCAATATTCACTTCCAGATACGACTTTGGGAGCAGGACGGGATCTCGCAGGTGTTCGCAAGGTTGTGATTGATTCGGTTCACAAAGCACAAGGCAAAGGTTGTGGACCGGGTGCTCTAGGAGTTTGCATCGGTGGAGACCGTGCGGATTCTGCTTACTATGCTAAAAAACAATTACTCCGAAAACTCGATGACAACAACTCACTTCCTGAGCTTGATAAAATGGAAAAAGAAATTGTTGAGACTTGTAATAAGCTAGGGATTGGGCCCATGGGGTTTGGCGGAAAGACCACGCTTATTGGTTGCAAGATCACCCATGCGAACCGTGTGCCCGCTTCATTTTTTGTTTCTATTTCCTACATGTGCTGGGCCTTCCGCCGCCAGGGGATTGTCCTGGATGCCAAATCTAACTCAATTAAAAAGTGGCTCTACTAATGAAAAAATTAAACTATCCCTTCACTGCTGAAGCTGTTCGCGAGTTTAAAGTTGGAGATATGGTGTTGATCACCGGCAAACTCTTTACCGGACGAGATGCCGTTCATAAATATATTCACGACGGGAATAAACCACCAGTGAATCTCAAAAACCAAATCATCTATCACTGTGGTCCAGTCACGATGAAAGATAAAAAAACGGGCAAATGGACCGTCACCGCAGCGGGGCCCACGACTTCAATCCGTGAAGAGCCTTATCAATGGGAAGTGATCCGTGACTACGGAATTGTGGGAGTCATCGGCAAGGGTGGTATGGGACAAAAAACCTTGGATGCATGTAAACAGTACGGTTGTGTTTATTTCCATGCTGTCGGTGGTGCTGCTCAGGTTTTGGCAGAAAAAATTAAATCCGTGGATGGACTCTATCTTGAAGAGTTCGGATTACCTGAGGCGATCTGGGAATTATCGGTAGAAGATTTTCCGGTTGTGGTGACGATGGACGCTCATGGAAATTCATTGCATAAGGAAGTCGAGGAGCAATCGAGAGAAGTTCTTAAAACTGTGCTTTAAAAATTAATGAAGGCCCGCCTTCCTTGTTCGCGCGGGCCTTTATCTTTATTTATTACTTAAAAGTCTCTTCAAAAAAATCTTTCATCGCTATCCATGACCGCTGATCCGCAAGCTTGTTATAAGCTGCCCCAGTTTTGTTATCTTCACCAGCATCAGGATTCGTGAATGCATGAACTGCATTGGCGTAATAAACCATCTGCCAATCGGCCTTGATATCAGTCATCTCTTTTTGAAACTCTGCCACTTCATCTTTTTTAACATACGGATCATCAGCACCATGAAGAACTAAAATTTTCGCATGCATGTCGTGAATGTCTGAAGGAGACTCTAATCCACCATGGAAACTGACTGCTCCTTTGATGGGTGCGCCTTCGCGAGCAAGTTCTAGAGCAACAGTTCCACCGAAACAGTATCCAATAGCACCGAGCTTAGTATTATCTACCCGGCGATCACGTGCGATGGCCTCAAGTGCACCCAATGCTCTTTCTTGCATCAGCTTGCGATTCTTTTTAAATTTTCCTGCGGTTTCTCCCGCTTCGTTGGCATCTTTCGGACGAAAGCCGTTTCCGTAAACATCTGCTGCGAGAGCAACGTAACCAAGGGCCGCTAATTCCTTAGCTCTTCTTTCATTATAAGCACCCTTTCCCATCCAGTCTGGGAAGACCACAATTCCGGGCCGGGCACCTTTAAGGGCATCATCAAAAGCCACTGTGCCTTCCATGGTGACGCCATTTTTCTTATAGGTAAGTTTTTCAGTACGAACGGTCGCTGATGCGATCACAGGAATGAGAAGGAGCAAAAAAAATTTCATAAATCCCCTGAGGTTAAGAATTATTTACAAACGAGAAGTCATAGCGATACAAGCTTAAAACATTCTTCTATCTATGCAAGACACAGAACTTATCAAAATGAGGATTTATGAAAATAATCGCATCTGTTGCACTTTTGTCTCTCTCACTCTCTGCCATCGCCTGCCCCTCTCTGTCTGGGAACTACAGATCATGCAAAGTCGAGAGTTCTTCGCCCGACATGAATGTGCAAAGTATTTCAGTGAATCAAACTGAGGAAAACGGCGTCACGACTTATTATGCTAAATCAACCGACACCAATGGTGATCAGGAAACAAACACCTCGTGACAGACGGGAAACCGACTGTCGAAAATACAATTGAAAATGACGGGTCTCATCTAAAAATAACGACTGTTTCAACTTGTGTAGGAGATTCAGTGGTCATGGCACAAACGATTGAGGCACCAGAAAACCAATTATCATTTAAGGGTACTGAAACCATCTCAAAACTTGGCGATTCACTCGTTATAGAAGTGAGCTATCAGGACACCACCATCGCGACTATCACTTGCCAGTAAATTATTCTGAGAAAGCGTCATTCCACTCGATGTTATGATGGACGGTCGTGATATCATCATCGCCCTCTAGAGCATCAATGAGTTTCTGAATCTTATCGTAACTCTCTTTGGTCACTTCTTTGGTGTTCAAAGGGAGTCTCTCGAGCCCGAAGTCTTCCATCTTAATTTTTAGCTCTTCAAGTTTCTTATAAATGTCGCCGTAAGATTCAACTGGCCCTTTCACCGTCACAAATCCGTCCTCAGATTCTACATCATCAATGCCAAAATCAATGAGCTCCATCATGAGATCATCAGTCGACATCTTGTTCATGTCCTCTTCTTTGATCGTGAAAGTCGCTTTACGTTCGAAGACAAACTGTAAGCATCCAGGAGTACCAATCGCCCCGCCCCACTTGTTAAAGTAAGAACGAACGTTACTCACCGTTCGTGTCGGATTATCAGTGGCGGCTTCTATGAAGAGAGCAACCCCATCGAGAGCGTAACCTTCGTAGTTAATTTCTTCGATCTGCGCACCATCTTGGCCGAGACCTTTCTTAATCGCTTTTTCTATGTTGTCGCGTGGAACGTTATTCACTTTTGCTTTTTGAAGAGCAATCTTTAAGGCAAAGTTTGCATCCACTTCAGCATGCCCAGCATTTTTCACGGCCATGAGAATTTCTCTCAAGATTTTAGTGTAACTCTGCGAACGCAATTTATCTTGCGCAGCTTTCTTCATTTTGATGTTGTTCCACTTCCGTCCCACAAGGCACCTCTTTATGATTCATAAAAATTGATCATTCCAATATACCAAGGAAGAACTGTTTTCGCTCTAAAAAAGCTTAAAGACTCACGTGGTCAATAGTTGTGTCGATGGATTTTCAAAGGTAAAATGAGCGCAATTCACAAGGAGTGTTTTATGAAATTTTCAACTTTCTTACTTTCTTTAATTTTTAGCTTCTCTGCTCTGGCCCTTACAAGTGGTGAACCCGCACCAGACTTCAAACTCAAAAGTGCCTCTGGCAAAGATGTCTCCCTCTCAGAGTACAAAGGAAAAATTGTTGTCCTTGAATGGTTCAACAATGGCTGCCCTTTTGTGAGAAAGCACTACGACTCAAACAACATGCAGTCCCTTCAAAAGAAATACACTGGTCAAAATGTGATCTGGCTCTCAATCATCTCTTCGGCCGAAGGCAAGCAAGGCCACATGGATGCGAAGGCCGCACTCGCTGATAAAGAGAAAAACAAGTCTTCTCCAACAGAGATTCTCTTTGATACCAATGGAAAAGTTGGGAATCTTTACGGCGCTAAAACAACTCCGCATATGTTTGTCGTTGATAAGTCTGGAGTCCTAGCTTACCAGGGCGCCATCGATTCAACTCCAGACACGAGTGTAGACTCCGTCGCCGCTGCTAAGAACTATGTAGTCGCAGCCATTTCTGATCTTGAGGCCAATAAAAAAGTTGCTCAGCCAGCAACGCAATCTTATGGATGCAGCGTAAAGTACTAAGAAAATCTATTCAAGATGATCCGACCGAATTTGTCGGATCATCTTTCCTCTTTGATTCAGAGCAAAGATGATTTAGTATTATCTTGAGCTTGATACTTTCTTAGGAGGAGAGATGATCTTGAAATTCACCGTGATGGCGATGGCGTTTAGTCTTTATTATTTCACCCAATACATTAACTAAATCTTCTTAAACTCAAAGATAAAAATTTCTTTTTTGTTCGCACTCTCAATTGAGAGGGTTTCACTAAACCCAAATTGATGAAGGGTTTTTACAAAACTTTGTAAATAGGCCCTGCCTGGATCACTTAAAAGAATCTTCCCTCCAGGTCTTAGAAAACGAATGAGCCCTAGGACTACCTCTTCTGGGTGCTTACTTTCGTAAAGAACATCCGAGCCCATCACAAGATCAAAGAGCCCTATGTCTTGCTTGTCCTCGCGCCAATTAAGACGTTGATACTTGGCGTGTACATTTGAGTGGCGACAGTTGCGCAGAAAATACTCTTCAACCTCCGGATGGAAATCTGTGGCAAGCACATCCGCTCCTAAGTGAGCTGCGACCAGAGAAGGAAAGCCAAGTCCCGATCCTAATTCTAGAACCTTTTTATCTTTTACAAGTTCCGGATGAGTCATGAGGTATTGAGCGAGGCCTTCAGAGGCCTCCCAGAGAATGCCAAAATATGGGCAGAGATCTTCAGCGAAGGGATCTTTCTGCTCCTCTGTCGTCAAGGCCTCACAGACTAGATCAATCGCCTCATCCAGATCCCGGATCGCCTCTATGATGAAAAGCTTATCGCCCAGGGTGCGCTGATGAATGATGTGGGGATATTTCACCTTTATGGTTCGCATAGGTTTGACTATAATTCTCCTATGAAGAAATGGCACGAGCTAAAGTTTTATTACACCGATCATTATGTGGTACCACTCCCACCGGGACATCGATTTCCCATGGAAAAATATCGACTGGTTAGACTCGCTTTGATGAAGGAAAATATTCTTTCTGAAAATCAGTTGTTACCCGCCAAAGAGGCAAGTGAGGAAGACATTCTTCTCGCACATCATGAGCATTATTATTTAGGTCTAAAAAACGGCACATTGCCTGAAAAAGAAATTCGCCCGATTGGTCTGACATGGAGTGACCAACTTTTTCACCGCTCTCTTGGAGCCGTCGGCGGTTTCTTAGAGGCGACCATGAGTGCACTCCAAGACGGTTTCTCCGCAACTCTCTCAGGTGGAACTCATCATGCCCATGCTGATCGCGGTGAAGGTTACTGTGTCTTTAATGATTTTGCCGTTAGTGCGCTTAAAATTCTAAAGCTTGGTCTTGTAAAAAAAATTCTCATCATTGATCTAGATGTGCATCAAGGTAATGGCAATAGTTCGATCCTTGGTAAGCGAGAGGATATCTTTATTTTGAGTCTTCACGGAGAAAAAAATTATCCGTTCAGAAAAATACCCTCACACCTAGACGTGGGTTTACCAGAACATATCCAAGACGCAGAATATCTCTCTGCTCTCGAGAAGGCGTTATCGCAAGTTCGTAACTTCAACCCCGATATCATCTTCTATCAAGCGGGAGTAGATGTTTTAAAAGAAGATTCACTGGGCACTTTTGATTTGAGTTTTGAAGGGATCATCCAGAGGGATAAACTTGTTTTTGATTTTAGAGAAAGCATGAACTGCCCGATGGTCATGGCCTTAGGTGGTGGGTACTCAAAGCCGATTGAACTTACCGTCAAGGCCCACGTAAATACCTACCTCGTCGCAAGGGAATTTTTCACATGAAACTACGGATTGCAAGATCAACCTCAAAACTTAAACTCATCACAGAAATGTACCGAGCAGGGCTGGGTCTCTCGATTCTAGGATCATTTGAAAATCACGCCGGATTTTCAGGGGTCATGCTTGGTGATCCTAAAAATGAATATCATTTTGAATTCACGGAAGAGGAGAATGCGGACTCACAATCTATCCCACACAAAGAGAGTTTGATTGTCTTTTATGAGCCAGAACCTATCCGTTATGTTGCCCGAATTCAGGATATGAAATCAGCAGGATTTAAAAATGTTAAGTCTCATAATCCGTACTGGGATGACGTTGGAGAAACATTTGTGGATCTGGATGGTCACCGAATCGTTATTTGTAAAAAAGAATGGAAGACCTAGTCAGATGGGAAGAACAACTTTAAAAATTGATCCCTTTCCAAGTTCGCTTTGAAGAAAAATTTCTCCTTTATGCGCCGATATAATTTCTTTACAGATAAACAGGCCAAGACCCAGACCACTTTTGTTTTTAGATGGGCCTCTCTCAAACTTCTCAAAAATCCGTGACATGTCTTCTTGAGCGATTCCCATTCCCTGGTCCTCTACCGTAATGACAACATTTTTACTTTCTTTTTTGGCAGTTAAACGGACCGGTCTTAAGAGCCCATAGCGAAAGGCATTTGAAAGGAGGTTAAGAATGACTTGTTCAATTTTAAAAGAATCCCATTCACCCATAAGTCCCGTTTCAATGTCGATGAATAATTTTTCTTCAGAAATCTTATTCTCGTAGTAGCGGTTTGTAATTTCTGTGAGAAGTTGAGAGATGTCAGTTTCCTGCCTGAGTATGATAAATTTCCCAGTCTGAATACGAGAGACGTCGAGCATGTCGTCAATCATGAGTGTGATGTGATGAATTTGAAGCTCGAATGACTGAACAAAACTCTTCCAGTTAAGCTCGCCGTGAATTTCTTTAACTTTTCCTACTTCTAACTGAAGATTCAAAGATGTGAGGGGTGTCTTAAGCTCATGAGAGGCAATCGAGATGAAACTATTTCTGAGATCAAGAGCATTTTGAGCTTCGATTTTCTTCAGAACAATTTCTTCGGCCAGAGATTCAATATTACTGTCTTTGCTTTGAAGATCTTCTGAAAGGAGCGTTGCAGTTTTCTTAATCTCTAGGAATTGTAGAAAAGATTTTTTACGTTCTTTTGAACGCTGCCAACCCGAGGTGACTCCGACGATCGCTGTGGAACCCATAAAAAACATATTGTTAATAAAAATTTGAGGATTTAAAAGCGTGTAATGCTCTACCCAGAGAATTAAAAACACATACACAATAAGTGAGGGTAAAATCCATCTCACATTCTGGAAGCCTTCACCAGGAAGGATCACAACCCCTGCCAAAAGAACTAAATTTACTCCTCCGTAGTAGGGACTTCCTGAACCATTGAGACTAGCACACATCACGGAAATGCTTGTCGCCGCTATCATTAAAATTAGTGATCCAATTAGAAACGGTTGAGCATAAAAGAACTTCTTCCGGAGTAAAAAGAAGACGGCGATAAAGATTGCAACTGTCGTAAAGCGAATGAAGGATAGAACTTCAAAATGATCTCTTTGCGTGAAAAAGTCTAAGAATGAAAATAAAGGGAATAATAGAATCGCTAAGATGACTAAAGTCATCGTCGCGCGCCGCTGCTCATCTTCGACAAACTGCCGATACTGTTTATCCTTATCATCTAAGATCTTCATGCCTTCAACAATAACAAGAAGGCTTTATTAAAGAAAGGAAGAATCAAAGCCCTGCCAATCTTGGGTCAGCTTCCCTGGATCTTTAGGACTAATCCCCATCACTTTCACGACCTCTGCCGCTGAAACTGTACCGCCCTTTATTTTAAGAAATCGAATCTTCACAAGTCCTGTCGCCATGACGTCTTCATTAAAAACAAAATTCTGCTTTATATAGAAGTACTTCTCATCGTTTCCTAAAAGAGTGGTCTCAATGGTGAACCGGTTCCAAAGCTTAAGGGATTTTTTAAACCGAATCGTCTCTCCTGCAACAACAGGATACCAGTCATTATTTTTTGAGATCTTATGAATCTGATTTTTAAAAATATGATCCCAACGTCCAAAATCCATGAAGGAAAAGTAGACCCCGTTATTGACGTGCATGAAAGTATCAAGATCGGTAGGAAGAACTCTCATCTGAACAAAGGTCTTATCATAAAAAGAAGATCCGTGTTTTTTAGGTTTAAAGAGAAATATCCAGAGCGTTCGCAGGATCATGTGCATAGAATTATCTCTCGAGAATCGCTGCGACACCCATCCCACCGGCGGTACAAATACTTATGAGGAGTCGCCCCTTCCCTTTTTCTTTTAGAATTTTTGCACCGGAAGCGACAATTATCCCACCGGTTGCAGCAAAGGGATGGCCAACAGCAAGACTTCCGCCCTTCACATTCATTTTTGAGCGATCAATTGATCCCATCGCCTGGTCTCGACTTAAAACACGCTTGCAATACCCGGGGTCTTCCCACGCTTTAAGAGTGCATAGGACCTGGCCCGCGAAGGCCTCGTGGATTTCGTAAAAATCAAAATCTTGCAGAGTTAACTTATTCCTCTCAAGGAGTCTCGAGACCGCAAGAGTCGGACCCATCAGAAGCCCTTCTCCATGCACAAAGTCCACTGCGGCCACTTCCCCATCAATAAAATAAGCAAGCGGATCAAGATTATTTTTCTTCGCCCATTCTTCGGAAGCAAGGAGAACAGCAGAGGCCCCATCAGTCAGTGGAGTTGAATTACCCGCCGTGAGAGTTCCAGCACCCGAAGTATCAAACGCAGGTCTGAGCTTGGCGAGTTTCTCCAAAGTTGTTTCTTTTCTGGTGATCGGATCTTTTTTTAGACCTTTGAATTCAATCACCATGTCATTGAAAAATCCCTCATCATATGCTTTTGCAGCATTCTGATGTGAATCGTAAGCAAGTTTATCCTGCTCTTCGCGAGATATTTTCCACTCTTTCACCATCAGCTCCGTATGCTCACCCATCGAGAGACCGGTGCGAGGTTCTTTCACCACCGGGATCTGAGGTTTAATCATCGAAGGTTTAAAGTGAGCGAGGACACTTAATTTCTCTGGAAGTGATTTTGCATTCTGTAGTTTAATCAGCCAATGAGTCAGGGATCTCTGGCCAATGAGGGGAATATCTGAATTCGTATCACTCCCTCCGGCGATCCCACATTCAATTTGACCGGCACCAATTTTAAGAGCAATCAAATTGGCGGCCTCTAAACCAGTTCCGCACGCTCGCTGAATATTTAATCCCGGAGTATTAGGATGAAGCTTACTTCCGAGAACAACTTCTCGCGTGAGGTTCCAGTCAAAAGGATGATTCATCACAGTTCCTGCGATGACGTCCCCTAAAAGTTTTCCTTCAAGTTTATTTTTTGTCACCAGGTCATTGACGGCGGCCAATAGGAGTTCCTGATTTGAGACTCCCTGATAGCTGGTCATGGATTTCACAAACGGGGTTCTTGATCCGCTGATAATGGCAACTTTACGGCTTAAGCTCATATCTCTTCCTTGTTGACGACCGACCGGTCGGTAGGTTATGATGGTTAGTATAAAGGATTTATCAAAAATGTCTAGTACAACGAAAGAACAAATCCTTCATGAAGCGAGTCGCATGGTTTTAAATCGTGGACTTCACGGCATGAGCCTTCAGGAATTGGCGGAAAAACTCAACTTAAAGAAAGCTAGTTTATTTCATCACTACCCCTCCAAACTTGCCCTCGCGATAGAACTATACCGTTTTTATCAAAAATCATTTTTATCTTGGGCCAAAGACCATAAACACCATACACCGGAAAAACAGATCATACTCTACGCCAAAGAACTCACCCGCTGGATCTGTGAGAAGCAAAGAGTCTGTCCTGTGGGTGCTCTCTCTCTTGAATGGCATTTGGTTGAACCAGAATTAAAAATTGAGATTATGCAGCTCCATACCTTTCAGAAAGAGTGGCTAACCAAACTTTTTAAAGAAATCCGTAAGGAAACTGCCATGCGGGTGTCTCTGAGTGAGGCCGTGATGGGTACGATGGCACTCTTGCAAGGAAGTATTCAACTCGCCCGTTTGAATGATAATCCGAACCTGGTCAAAACAAACATCGCCTCTTATTTAAAAAGCATAAAGGTTTAGCATGAGTGTTCACCAAGATTGGATCAAGAGTCTCGAAGGATATAAAGCCGAATTAAAGATGGCCGGGATGAACGTGCAACTGCCCCCACCTTCAATGATAGAACTGGGCCTTGAGTATCTGGAAATAAAGCCAGGTGTTTCGATGAAAGCAAAATTCCCTTTTCAAAAACGTTTCACAAACCCCGCTGGCATTCTTCAAGGTGGGTTTCTTGTCGCGGCGATGGATGATGTTTTGGGACCCTTGACCTATGTGACCTCCGGTACGATATGTCTGACTCTCTCTTTAAATACGACTTTCTTAAAAGCTTTCTCAGAGAAAATGCGCTTTTGTTTGATTGAAGCGTTCGTCTTGCAAAAAACAAAAAGTTTTATTTTTTTACGGGCCGAGGTTCGAACTCCAGATGGAGAGCTCTTGGCCCACGCCGAGTCTCACGTTTCCATTTTAAGAGATGAGCAGATGAAGCGAGGTTAAGATGAAGATCCCTATGAAATATCGCCAAAAATTTTTAGATAAGCTAATCAACTTCTACGGCCCTTTTGTGGGTGCCGGAGTAAAGATGAAAAACATGACGGCCGATTTCAGGAGCTGTGATGTAGAGATGGATCTCACCTTCTACAATCGCAACTACATGGGAACCCAGTTCGGAGGATCCCTCTATTCTATGACCGACCCCTGGTACATGCTGATGCTGATAAAAAATTTAGGCCCTGAATATATCGTCTGGGATAAGGCCGCCACGATTCAGTTTAAAAAACCAGGACGAGGTAAAGTCTTCGCAAAATTTCGTCTCACTCAGGAAGTGATCGATGAAATAAAAGTGCAAGTAGAGGCGAATGTAAAAATGGATAAAACCTTTAAAGTCGAAATCCGCGATGAAGACGATAAGCTCATCGCGGAGGTCGATAAAGTCATTTATATTCGAAAAAAGTCCGAGGAAACTAAACCGCGCGAGCGTTATTGAGCTCCGCACCCGAATCATAGAGTGCCCATCCACGGGATTTGCGCGAGAAAGACATCTTTTCTCCTGAATCGAGCTTCCCAACAAAGCGCTTCCCATCTTCAGATTCGCCCATGATGACGAAGTATTTAATCTGATGGCCCCAATCGTTAAAACGAACTTTCACATCAGTTTTGCGGCCGGCGGATTTCCAAACTTTATCTAAACTGTGCCAATTCATTCATCCTCCCATGGAACTTGTTTTCTTCAGCAGGTGCTGCTAATTTAATGATACAAGATGAGTGCCAAAATACGAGATAAATCCTCTTCGAGATCCGGCAGGTTTAAGAAGAAATTAGTGTCAGAAAATCAGCTTAAGATTGAAGCGCCGATTATTGAGGCCACTATGGCCCCAATCCTTTCCCTCTTTGCCAAAAATAAAATCTCCCCGGCAGAATGCACAGCTCTCTATCTCATTGCCGTTTTATCACATCGTTTTCCAGGAAACTGGTTGGGTGCAAAACGTCCTTCCCTCTCCCTTTCACACGAACTCAAATTCCCCATAAACCAACTCCCTGAATTTGGATTCGCTTTCGAAGAAAATATTCTTAAGCGACTTCTCACAACTGAAACTCTTGGCGATCTTTTCAATCAATTCGCCCTAAAATCTACACCCGAAACGGTGAACAGATCCCTTCTTCATTGGTCTACCTCAAGATATCCTCTGGTCCTTATGTTTCGCATTCCGGAATCAGCAGAAGTCCTCGCTCAACAAATGACTGGCCACCGGTGTGTCAGTGTTTTGACCAAAGCTGACAGATGTTTGTCTTATATTTTAGGTGAAAGAGATGCACTGAGTTTCACCATGCACGACTTAATTCATGCTGATCATTTTTTTCATCATCCCGACTCTTTTGAGGGACAGCTAGGATTTTATGGGCTCATGGATTTTTGCATGAAAGAGCAGCATTTCAAGATTCAACTTGAGAACCCAAAATTTGCGGGAGAGCTTGATTATTTAATCAGTGACATGAATGCCTATGCGGTTCATCTTTTAAAATGTCTAAAGGCGGCCCTTTTTCATTATCATACTGATGGTTTGGAATTTTTTAATGAATGGCTTCTAAAGATAAATGCAAATTCCCTCGAGTCGCTAGCTTTGAAAGAACTTAACACTCCGGTTTATGTAGCCGAAATCCAAGATCAGTATCTCTTAGAATTTCTAGGACGCTTTAGGGCCTCGAAGGTTTAAAGCGCCACTTACCAAAATAGTAAGCACTGATTGCCGTGCCGATGTGCCAAAGTGTATGTCCGTGAAGCCAGCTCTCTGGTTTGCAAATGATTCCAGTCGTATCAACCAGAAATGCCACAAAAGACAGGGCAAGAATTGCGAGACTCTTCCAAAGAAATCTTGATGTGGGTTGAAAAACATTATTACGCTTGGTACGGACCAGATCCCAAAGAATAAAGAAAAAGAAAACTAAGCAGAGTGAAATTCTGATCCAACCACCAACGAAATAGAAAAAGCACACGAGCAAAACTATATACGGAATGATGAGCAAGGCAATTTGCTTTTCAGATCTCTTGAAATGAAAAAGGAGATTTATAAATGACCCCAGTCCAATTAAAACAACGATGGAAGAGAAATCCATCGCGAGAGCGAGTCTCGTATAGCTTGCGTGAGCAAAGAGGCTTGAAAAGGTGAGATAGTACATGATCCCGGCCCAGAGCTTTAGCTCAAAAGTCTTATTCTCAATCTTGCGGTAAAGAATAAATCCGGTTAGCGCATAGGCAAAAGAGCTCCAAAACGCCCAAGGCTGCATGATCCAGACTTCTAAGAGAGGCTCACAACCACAGTGAGGATAACAGTGCCCTCGTGCAAACTGGGCCCAGTAGTTCATACAAGATACTTTTCGCGAACATCATCTGGTATTTTTTCCGACCAGCCCGTTTTAAGATTGATCATGGTGTAGACCATCTGGGCATCGAGGACGAGCTTATTTTTTTTCTTATGAAAGATTTCAACATCAATAAAAATATCTGAACCCTGGATCTCCATCACCTGAGTGTGAACAATCATCACATCTCCCATCACTAAGGCGCGCTTGAAATTCAAAGTTGCCTTTTTCACCACAAACCCAAAACCATTTTCAATGAACTGACTCATGCTCATCTTATAGCAGTTGATCATCTGGTCATAGCGGGCGGCCTGGATGTAATCGAGGTATCGGGAATTATGGACATGGTTAAACTGATCAATGTCATCTGGGCGCACGGGTAGTTCAGATGAAAATTTTGTGGTCATTTTGAGTGAGGTGTATAGATCGCAGAATTATTGGAGTTCTCACTCACCTGAACTTTTGAAATCCAGGTGCGCTCTCCGTAGAGCCGCTTCAATATTTTTGAGGCCTCATGGTAAACATACTCTGCACTGCCTTCCATCCCGGCGTTTGGAAGAATACGGAGTTGGATAATACCTTCCTTATCCATTGCTCTAAATTTTTCTAAATAAGGGTCATCCATAGAAACAAGAAAGGTATGATCAAAAGTTTGGTTTAACCATTCTTTGATTTGTTTGAGACCACCAAAATCTACTACCCACCCTTCTTGAGTGAGGGCACTCGCCTCGAATTCAAAATAAAACTCTCGAGAGTACCCATGCACAAATCTGCAATGAGATTCTGCCCGCCATTGACGGTGAGTGCAGGGAAAGCCAGTAAATCGTTTGGTGGAGCTAAAATTTTTTGAGTTCATAGAAAGACCCTAGCATATTCACGAGACTTCCGCCAGACTTCGCCAGCCTTCGTTTTTTGATCGAACATTTTTTAGCTCAACAAGGTAGCGTTTGGCCGCGAGATCTGCCCCGAGGTGACGGAAAAGTCGCTGAGTCATGTACTTTTCTGGGTTCTCAAAGATCTCCTCCACCGAAGCCGAAGTGAGTCCATGCCCAATCACAGACCCTTGTCTAATGAGGACAAAAGATCTTTCATTCAAATTGCGCCCCTCTCCCAAAAGAATCAGATTTTCAGTCGGAAAACGCACTTCCTTAGACAGATACTCTACACGATGGTTTTGCTTTAGGATCTCCTCTTTGGATTTTCCACCCTCGCGGTAGAGGTAGACCTCAGGACGAAGTTCACTTTTCAAATGCTTTAGTTTCCTTGAGGCCACTTGATAGTCTTCAAAGTACCAAAGTCCACTCATATTTTTTTTATAAGGCCTTAGCTGAAAATCTCTTTCACCGTTTCCTCTCTTGCACTCCGAGATCGCCCAGTTAATCCTCACAGGATAGTGGAGAATCTTTTTAAACTCTGCAATCAGAGCTATTCCAGTTGACTCGGCTTCGACAGTTTCACACCGCTGTAAAAATTGTTTTTTTTCCGGCACGATTTTAAGAATGTCCCGTGCCGTTTTTTGCATGTTAAACGCACTCTCCATGCGGATGACTTTTCCTTTCTCATTTTTGAAAGTTAAAAGTCCAGGCCGGGCAGGGATTGCGCCTAAAAGTTTTTCATGACGAGGAAGATAGAGAGGCCTGTGATAAACCTTGAGACGCAAATCCAAGAGTTCTTTAAAAAGTTCAACAGTCGCCTTGGCATCACCAATGGCACGGTGTCGATCTGAAATCTTAATCCTAAAAAAAGAACAAAGGGCATCAAGGGAGTAGCTTCGAAGTCCGGGGATCTCATGGTGAGCAACCTTCAGCGTGCAAAAAGTTCGAAGGCGCAGCTCTTCTCCCCGTTCAGCAAATTTTTTGCGAAGGAGATCGTAATCAAAGTCCGTGTTATGAGAAACAAAAATAGAATCCTCAAGACGCATCCTAATCTGCTCGACCACATCATAAAATTTTGGAGCTGCTTCCAGAGAGCGAGCAGAGATACCGGTGAGGCTCAAGGTTGCCTGGGGGACCGATCGTAAGGGATTGATGAGAGTTTCATAGACATCGGTAATCTTACCGTCTTGCCAGGTAATAAGGGCGATCTCGATGATCTCCTTATCTTCGTCCAGGCCAGTGGCCTCAATATCACAGATCACATAGCGCTTAGGACCCATGATCTATCTTAGAACATTTTAGCTTCACGAGTCTAAGCCATTATGGAAAAGGCCCTGCTTTCCCCCTTGATGACACAATAAAAAGTGAATTGGTCGGCCAATTAGATAAGCCGGGCGGCCTGGGTGATCAAAAGTTCATGATGAGGATAAACTCGCCACTCTCCTGAGTGAGGAAAATTCTCAACCGAAAACTTATCTTTTTTAATTCGGATAAAATTCAGCCAGATCTTTTCCTGGGCATTTGGCGGTAGCGATTTATAGACGGCTTCCTTCACTGACCAGAGAGTCAAAGGATCCATTTCCGCATCTTCTGTATTAAAGAGACGCTTCTGAATATCTTCGGAAATCTTTCGATCTTTAAGTTCTAGATCAAGACCGAGTCCCAGGCATAGTTTACTAGGGAGAACCCATGCACCGGCATAAGTCCTGGTATGAGACAGAGAAAACATCAACTCCGGATGCCCGATGAATCTCTGATAATTTTCAATTTTAGTATTCTTCACGTCGATGGAAATTTTCTGACGATTTAATTCTTCTTTAAGGGCAATTCGCGCCAAAGACCATTCTTGTAAACGATTGGGATGAGCTCCGGGCAAGACTACTTTTGCGATCTTGAGCCACTCGTCTAATTCACGAGTACCGTGTTGATTCAAGATCATGGGAGGAGAGGTAAAAAGTAGACTCATCACTCATTTTTATCACGGTTTGACATCCCTGTCCTCCTCTCAGAAGATAAAAGAAATGGAGTTCCTATGAAATGTTGGTACCTCTTCTTCCTTTTTTTATCACTGCCCTTGTGGGCCATCGATTATCAATACGAAGATCAAAAACTCTCCCTCTATGACACTAAAAATAAACTTATCTCAGAGACGATCAATCTACGTGCGATTGCAAACGATCCCATCTTAAAGAGAATTTCTGTCGAGTCAACCGAAGTGACTCTGAACCACGAGTTCCGAAATAAAAACATCTACAAAATTTATAAGCGTCCCAATGGAAAGTGGATCTTAGAAGACAGCCTCGATATAAAAATTCGGCTCGAGCTCGTGCTGCAAAATCCCGATCAGTCAGAGTGGCCAATCCGTTCTTACCGCGCAGAAGGTCCGTCTCATAGTGGAGGAACTCAAAAAATGGAATTCGAACAAAGTCTTGCTGGATCCAAAGGCAGGATTGATTATTTGGATTGGAAAGGCAGGCCACAAGGTCATCTGATACTTATCGGGAAACCCGTCTCAGAAGCGCAATACTTAACCCTCCTAAAAGATGTGAAGCACTGATCACTTCACTCGTTTGATAACCGCTAAATAAAAAGGTCCCCACCCCGTTACGTCTGGGAGAACTTGCCAGCCAAATTCCGTCGGCTCTCCAAAAGAAAATTCTTTGCGGATGAGTTCAAATCTTCCTCCCCGCTTTAAATAAAGTTTTCGAATGATGTCATCGTTCTCAAGCTGCGAGAGCGCACAAGTAGAGTAAACAATCGTTCCGCCGACTTTGATGATATCGAGGGAGCTTGCGAGCATCGCAAACTGAGAGACCGCAATCGCTTTTGTTCTTCCGGGCGCCCACATTGAGAGTTCTTTTGAATCTTCCAGCACATGTCTCTCAGATGAGCAGGGAGCATCTAAGAGCACTTTATCGTAAATACTTTTTTCATAAAGGCACCACTTACTCGCATCGTGAGCAGTGACCTTGTGATTTTTTTGTTCGGTCTTTGGTAAATAATCATTAAAAATACTGTGAATCCGCGAACGCCTTGCGGCCGATCGATCGTTTGAAACGAGTAGTCCTTGATTTTTTAATTTCAAAGCACACAATAAACTTTTTCCCCCAGGAGCAGCACAGAGATCCACCACTCTCTCACCAGGATTTAAATCCAACGCCAGAACTGGGAGTACTGAGGCCGCATCCATCAGATAATAATTAGTGTATCCCTCTTCCGTTTTTTCTGGACGTGGAAATTCAGATCCCACTTCATGATCAAAATCGATTCCCTGAACTTTCAAAGGATGCTCGGGCAGTTTTACTTTTGAAAATGGATTATAAATAGCGACGTGCTTCTTCGGGGCCATGAGTGCGGCCTTGAGAGCATCCCACCTGTCCCCATACATCTCACGATAAAAAGTATCGAACCCGGTTGGGCCTTTCAAAGCATTCATGGATAAATTATAGCAGAACTCAAAAAGCGGACATAAAAAAAGGGCCCTGAAGTTTCCTTCAGGACCCTTATTGTCAGAAAATTATTTCAGCTGAAGTACTGCGTTTGTTCCTGGAACGCGGATTGACTGCGGTGCCTGGATGAACATCTTAGTAGAATTCGCCACAGGGGCAGAGAGAGTCACGGAGCGGTCGTCGTGAGTCACGAGCATGAAGTCCATGCCTCTCATCATACCAGACTTAACAACTCCAAGGGTCGCTTGAGCGATACGGATGTCCCCTTTCTGTGCTTCTTCAGAATCACGGCGATTTTTAGGATAGTTCGAATTGTCACGCTCGAGCTGAGCATCTGACTCGAATCCCCAGAATCCCATTCCTTCCGGCATTGACCAGTCACCAAGACCAAACTTCATTGAAGTCTGAACCATTTGCGACTCAGCTTTAGGGAAGAGAAGTTTAGCAAGTCCAGTTGTATAAGCGTCACCAAGAGTTCCCATCCCTACGATACAAGAAAGCATGTGAACCTGAGCATCGTGAGAGAAAGCTGTTTTGATCGCTGGTACTTTTGCTACCATCGCCGTCCACTCATTCAAACCAGTCAAACACTGGTAAGAAGGAATGCGTGAGCTGTTAGAGAGTTGGTTGAATGAGAGAATCTCGCTCTTCTCAACTGGAGAATAGTATTGATTGTAGTTGTCCATGTCGGCGTTGTTGGCAGCTGATCGCCAACTTGCACACTCAAAAGAATCACGAGTTGTAGCATCTTTTGGGAACCACATTCCACCAGGAAGTCCGTGTGCATTGAGGTTTAAGATTTCAATTTTTTTGCCGGTCTTCGCTGAAAGCTCAACCATTTTAACTAAAAGCTCTTCAAGGTTTGTGAAAAAAATTGTGTATGTGTCTGGGGATGTATTCATAACCAGAGCTTGTTTTGTCGAAGCATTGGCCGGAAGAATAAATGGCGCCCAAGCATTGTTGGATTCGTATTTATGGACTTTGTTGTCCTGACGGTGAAATTTACCAATTCCGAACTCAGCAGCATTGATGGTTAGGTCAGCAGCAACAGCACTGAGAGACATTGAAAGCGCACCAGCGAGAAGAAGAAGCTTTTTCATTTTTCCTACCTTTGATATTTAAGAATAGACTCAGTAGTCTTACCAAAGAAAGGCGCCCACAGGCAAAAGAGAATAGCGAGTAGTCAGAATTTTACAGATCTTTGGTTAAAAGCACTTCATAAAGGGGCCAGGTTGACTCTCCTCTGGCCCCCTTAGAAATTAACCTATACTTAATGCCTGGGCCGCTGCATTCGAGACGGCGGCAATGCGAATGATGGATTGGATACCCAAATTCTCTATACCGGCCTTTTGAATTTCATGGACATGTGCATTGATACACATCCCACATCCTTCAACTGCGGAGACGGCCAGAGAGTAGATTTCAAAATTTACTTTCTCAATTCCGGGCTTACCAATCACGGTCATGCGAAGCTTTGCAGGTAATTTTTTCAATTCTTCTTGCCCCTCCAAAAGGTGCAAATAGCGGTAATAAACGTTGTTCATC
>JBBQGK010000021.1:0-42599 GCA_038322885.1 Bacteriovoracales bacterium
GGACTTCCTCTATGAACATCTACAGATGCTCACGAAGAAAATTGTCGAAAGATCTGGAGAGAAAGGTGATCACTACATAGCTTCAACTCCGGAAGAAAAAAAAACACTCTTCTGGGCGGCTTCATGGGCAGGAATTTTAACGGCATTCACGGCCATCCTGAAGGTCCTCATAGGCTTGGTTCACTTTCCGATATTTATTGAGGGCTTTTTTTATTTTTTCAATTACGCCGTTGGATTCTTACTCATGCAAAGGTGGCATCTCGCACTCTCGAGTAAACAGCCTGCGGTAATGGCCTCTGCCCTTTCTCGAAAGTTTGAAGAATTCATGCATACCAAAGAGCTCGGTGATATTGCCAACGAGGTGAGAAAAATTACGATCTCTCAAGTCATCGCTTCAGTGGCCAATCTCATTTGGGTCATTCCCATGGTGATGGTTATTGATTGGATTTATTTTTATTCTTCAGAGAGTCACATCATACCTGCAAAATACGCTCAAGAAGTTTTACTCAAACATAATCTTATACATAGTTTTACTCTTTTATATGCCGCTCTTACTGGAGTTCTGCTCTGGTTATCAAGTGTGATAGGCGGATGGATCGAGAATTGGATAGTGTTCAGGAATATTCCTCAAATCCTGCGTGAAAGTCATGTTCTCATCTCTGCCTTCGGAAAAGAAAAAGCAAAATCTCTCACTGAATCTCTTGCACCTATCGTTGGTGCGACAGTCGGTAATATTTCAATTGCTCTTCTTCTCGCCATACCTGGA
Source organism: Bacteriovoracales bacterium (assembly GCA_038322885.1). Lineage (GTDB taxonomy): Bacteria > Bdellovibrionota > Bacteriovoracia > Bacteriovoracales > Bacteriovoracaceae > Peredibacter. Next base: position 767 of record JBBQGK010000021.1, read on the forward strand.
GTCATTGGAAAGGTCACAGGATTGCCACTTGATATTCGTCACATTACTCTTGCAACCGGAACGATTACACTAGCACTCAACTCGCTTCCTTGGGACGCCTCAATCCTTCCTATTATTTTTTCGATGATGATCAGCATTTTGATGATTGGATGCTTGAATTTTGGAGTGAGCTTTTATTGTTCTATCCGAATGGCCGCGCTCGCTCGAGGTGTTCCATCAAAGTACATCAAGGTCATTTTCAAGTATGCTTCAAAGTCGAAAAATTAGTTACGAAATCTTATCGCGAAAATTCAAAAATGGTCTCTCAATGAAAAGATAAATCAAGACTGAGCTCAATAAACTCAGACCTGTCACAATGCCTAAACTCACCATTACTGAAGAGTAATTTACAAGAGATTGAGTGTCCGGTTTTAGGTAATGAAAATACAGATGAATAACTATCGGATGAATGAGGTAAAGTGAGTAAGACAATTGAGCCATTGGGTACCAGAATTTCTGTCCTAAAATCTTAAAGAGCCAGCTCTTTTGATTCATAAGTCCCACGAGAATTAGAGCCGAAATTCCTACCGGAACAATAAACTGAACAACTGTCACGCTAAAGACAGCCTCGCTCGTTGAAAAATCAAACACGAGAGGAAAGTTAATAAATAAGGTTCCGATTACAAATAATATTAAAATAATTAAAAATTTTCTGATTTTATGCCAAATAGGATGAACGTGAAAAAAAGCAATCATAACACCTAGAAGGAGTTCACCATAACGAACCCAAAGTTTGTCGTAGAGATGGTCAAAGTGCCATCTATAGAATTCTGGTTGAAGAGTTGGATGAAGAGACACTCCTTGATCCGGATTCAGGTAGCTAAGAGTAGCCCTGATCAAAACAGCGATAGCAAGAAGAGAAATCGACCACACTATTTTTTTCTTCAAAGATCTAATCTTGAAAAACCAAAAGATGAAGAGTGGTGCAACTAGATAAAATTGCTCTTCAATAGCTAGCGACCATCCCCATGGAAAAGCTTGTGTTTCAAACGGTAAGAAATTATTCAAGTAGAAAAGATTCGCCCATAGTGACTCAGAGTGGTCACCGATGGTAAAGAAGTAGACTACTATCGCAAAGATATAAGCCGGCCACAGCCTCCAGAGCCTTCTCACATAAAATCTTTGGAATGCGATTTTTCCCGTTTTTTCGAGTTCCTTAATAAGAATCCTCGTAATCAGAAAACCGCTCAGAACAAAAAATCCATTCACCCCAAAAACACCTCGTAAAAAAATTCTTAAATACGGATCAGCAAAAAAGCCTGGTAGATCTGCTTCTGTATAATAATTCCCCCAAAACCAAATCGTGTGGAAGGTCAAAACCCAAAGGGAGAGGATTGCACGAAGTCCGTCGAGAAATTCAATGCTTCCGTTTGGTCGCTTAAATAAGTGTTTAAGATTTTGAGAAACGTCGAACATGAGAAATTATAGACCGGGCCCAAAGGCCCGGTAAAACTTTAAATCTTATCTGGCATAACTTTCAGATGAGTCAGTACGTTCTCGATAACTTCCTTGAATACCGGAGCTGCGTGTTCACCACCATGAGCTCCTGTTCTGTCTGTATTAGGATTGATTATTCCGACATACACTTCGATTTCTGGATGAGAAACTGGAGCAAATCCGATAAAACCCGCGTAATTCGAAATATCTTTTCCGCCGTAGCTCTCGCTATTCACGACATTATTAAAACGTGAAGTCGCCGTTTTACCGGCAGTTGAATAAAGATCACTCTTGGCCCGTCTCCCGGTCCCTCTCTTGACCACACCGGAAAGCATCAACCGCATAATTTCTGCTTTATTCTCCGTCATTACTCTTCGAGTTACTTGAGAAAATTTTTCGTCCCCATTCAGCGTCTTCATCAACTCTCCGCCATTAGCGATGGCCCCAAAAGCCGCTACCACTTCAAGAGGAGAGCTCTTAAATCCAAAACCTGTTGTCACCTGAGGAACGAACTGTGGACCAGGAGCTGGTCTTTCTCCAACTCTCGCTGCGGGGAAACTCTCCGCACTTCCACCCACCCCGAAACCAAAATCTTCGAGCATTTTCATGAGATTCTTCTCACCGGCTTTCTCTCCAACTTTCATGTTACAAATGTTACTTGAATTTTCAAAGGCCTCGGAAGTTGTAAGCTCCTTCCAGCCTCCTTGTTTCCAATCACGATATTCGACACCGTTGTAGATGTATTTTCCATTCTCACAATTGTGTTTCTCATCTGTAGTGGTCACACCCAAATCGATCGCTTTTGCCATCGTAAAAACTTTCGCAATGGAAGCCGTCTCCATCAGCTGACTTAAAATCCAGTAAGGTTCACGTTTCTGGGCCTTGTCCATGTTTGAAACGGCTAGAATTTTTCCCGTATTCGGATCGGCGACGATGATGAAACCAGCCGTGGCCTTAGTTCTTTGCAAAGCACGAGTCAGAATGTCGTCGGTGATTTTTTGAATCTCAGGATCCGTTTTCACTATTCCTTCGTTGATCTTTCCTTCTCCGCCTCGGACAAATTTCTCTGCTCCGATCGCCAGACCAACTGTAAGGGACGCTAAACTCAAGGCCATGATCCAAGCCAAATAGGTACGTTTGGATGTTTTGTCTTCCGTGATCATCTCAATTCTCCTCATAAGAAACTTCTTAAAATAGTTTGAGTCCTTAATGATCGCCGCCATGGATGTTGTACCGACATACATTTGACGATGAAGAAGTGCTGTCTCTGCCACCCTTATTAGACAGCTTCCATAATCCTGCGATGAAACTCCTGCCTGGCCAGTCAGGGCGTCATCACATGAAAACTCTTGTTGTTCGACGATGATATTTTTCCACCAGGAAAACGCAGGATTGAAAAAGAAGAAAATTCCTGCAAACTCAAGGCACATGGCCCAGAGACAATCACCCTGGCGGTGATGTTGTAATTCATGCTTAATGGCGAGATCGAAGTCTTTTTTATTGGCGACTAAATGTTCAGGTAAAACAACCCAACTACTTAGCATGCGGACAGAGAATGGAACAAAGACTTCTGAACTCACGACGATCTTCAATCTTTTACTTTTTCGAAAAGGTATAGATTTTTGAATCGTTTTCTTTATCCTTAAAAAATTTCTGACAAAAAATCCAAACGTGACTACTGATCCGAGAAGCCAGAACGCCATCGCGAGATCTTGAAGAGAAACATTCGTCCCTACCTTCTCTGCAGCTTCTTCAGTGCTTCTTACTATTTTGGCAGTCTGAACCTTTGCCCGAGTCAAGGTTGATTGACTCGATAAATCCTCCGCATACACCCTTAAGACCGCACTTGAAGATCCCTCGAGCTCAGAGGCGGGAATCAGTTTCAAAGCAAAGGGCAAGAGAAATGAAATCCCCAGCAAAATCTGCGCAAATCGAAGGACAGACACCGATTTAATTTTAATTTTTGAAAACGTCGCAAGCTTGTCCACCTGGATGAAACAGAAGCCTGATATAGCGAGTAGAAGATTGATCTGCAAAAAAGTATTCATGGGGCGAGCCTAGAATCCAAAACTTTCCGGATGGCCTCAAGATCTTTTTTTGAGAGGTTGGAATCATTCAAAAGTCTCATCACCATCATCGATGAATCTCCGTGAAAGAGATTGTCTGCAAGATGCTCGAGACTCTGGGCCTCGTAACTTTCCTTTGAAATCAGAGGCTCATAAACATGCGCCTTATCTGTTTTGGTATTTTTTAGAATTCCTTTATTCTCGAGAATTTTCATGATCGTCGCGATGGATGTGTAGGCCAGGTCTCGGTCTTTGGAAATTTCTGTTTGCACCTCTTTTACGGTACAAACCCCAAGCATCCAAATAACGGTCATGAGCTGGAGTTCAACTTCAGTCAGTGGCTTATCTAATTTTAAAAGTTTCATTTAAATATCCTTTTGAAGATTATCTACTAACTTCTTAGTAGATGTCTACTAAGAAGTTAGTAGTCAATCCGACCCAAGTAATAAAACGAATAAGTTCATGTAGTTAAATAATTAAATTGGAAAAGATTGCTTCGTAAGTAATGCCCAAGGTAGCATTTTCCATGACCAAAAGCTCCCTAGAGGGTTCACTAATCCTTGAAAAACTTGCTGACTATAATCTCGTGGATGATTTCTTTGAAGCCGTCGACTCAGATAATTTTTTACTCATTATATCTCTATTAAGAAAAGTAGAGATCGATGAAGAAACGATCAAAGAAGTCATTGAGTCTCTTGAATAGACAGATATTGGCGTCCACCCTATTCGGATTGCAGACGCCAGATTCGGGGAATGAAAAAGAACTTTAAAGAAACTTTTTACCCAACTCACCTATGAGATTTGCAATAACAGACTGAACACTCCCGGCCCCTGTACTACCTGTCGGTATAGTGAAGCCAAGATTTCCCAACCACATCTGGAATAAATTTTGCGCAATACCTGCAGGCGTAGCACTGCTGAAAAGATTAAACAGCGAAAGAATTTTTTTAATACCTGAAACGATTTGAAAAAGGATTCCACTTCCTGATGATGAAGCTGAGACTTCAAGTTCAAGATTCATGATATTATCTTTTGTAAGACTATTGTCGTCGGCAGCATCGAGAATCTTCTGATAGATCTCCTCATTCGAGAGGCCATTGTTATTCAAGAAAGTTTTCACCCCATTTACTGTGTGATTTAAAATGCGGTCCCTGAATTCCTGAGTGGCCACAACTTGTTTAATGATCTCTGAAGCTTTCTGGACATCTGTTTCCTGCTCAACAGATAGGCCCTTTGTTGCGATATGAGTTTCAAAGGTTGTTGCCTCAACTGGTACGGAAGTAGAAGTATCTGCAACTTGCGCCGCTTGAGAGCTCCTTTGATCAGGACTTGCACTTGAAGTTCCTCCACCCTTACTTGAGTTACAGGCTACGATCAAGGCCATCATTAAACCCAACAAAAAAATATTCTTCATTTAAATTCCTCCATGAAATTGTTTCGAGAAGATTGGATCTTTTCATGGAATTAAATGATTTTATATCGGGTAAATTGGATCGGTATTTCGACTCCATAATTTCTCAAAGATTATAAAGGAATAATTTTTTTGGTGATTTTTACGTCTAAAGACAGTTATCCAGAAATTCAGTTGCCACAGAAAAAGTTCTTTCTACTTCGTGCTCATTCCCAAGATCAGGATTCAACTCGACGACGTCAACCGACACAAGCCGTCCGGTTTCTCGGAGGAATCTTCCTACAGCAAACACATCTTCTTTTCTCGGTCCTTCTTTCACCAGGCAGCCAGTCGCAACAACATCAGCGTCGTCAAAGAGATCGATATCAAGACTTAGATGGATGGGACATTTCGAGGATGGGTCTATGTCTCTGAGCATCGCCTGAAGCTTTTCAACCGACAAACTTTGTTCGTGCTTAATATGATTTTCTTGGATGATGACTTTTTCTGCTTCATCAAGAGATCTGCCGCCTAAAATGATAAGATTTTTAGTCGGAAGCCGGAACTTCAACCAGGAAAAATCTTTCTCTTGAGTACCAAGACCCAGCAAGAATGAAACCGGCATCCCATGAAAGTTACCAGTGCGTGAGGATGCGACTGTATTGATATCTCCATGAGCATCGGCCCAGATCACAATAAGATTCGGATGGTGCGAGAGCATTCCGTGGACGGTACCGAGTCCCATTCCATGATCTCCACCCATGTTCAAAAGTACACTCTTCCCCAGACTCAGGTCTTCAATTCTGGCAGAAATGAGAGCGTTGGCCTTGGAATTTTGCTTCAATGTTCTTTCACTCACATCTTCTAAAAACACATCCCCTAAATCGTGAACTGATCGCCCTGCTGAGAATTTTTTAAAGTATCCGTGAGTGCGAAAATGATGGGCACCTTGAGCGACTCCATCATGGCGTTGGCCTAATCGATACGGAATACCAAGGAAGGTAATGTCTTTCATTAATTCCTTTTGAGCTTTTCTTCGAAAACTTTGGGAAGTTTTGTGAAATCAAGACAGGTGAAAACATCCACGCAGTCGAGCTCTTTATCGTATGCGAGTTCACGACTAAACTTTGCACCAGCAAGAGCGTACATTCCCATTAAAGAATTGAGACTCTCCTCCTCTTCATCAGAGGAATTGGCGAGACCCTTAAGATCGCTTAAAGAGTTGAGAGCATATTTTTTGGTAGGGCCAATTCGGTAGTCATCATCAAGCGACTGATCGCCTGAAATTTCGCTTAAGATCTGCGGTATCCGATGAAAGTGAGGCCGCCCAATACTAGAACATCCAAAGAGAAACTTCGCATCTACTTTTTTTACGTACTGATAAACACCCTTCCAAAGAAGGATTACAACTGTGCCCTTGCGATAATCTTTATGAACACTGGCTCGTCCAAGTTCAACCTTATGACCGGGAAGTCTTAAGAATTCATCGAGGACGAACTCTTCTTCGGTATAAAATTTTCGCGAAGATCTTTTATACTTAGATGATTGGAGACGGTAACAGGCGATCACTTTATTTTTTTTACGATCTTTTACAATGAGGTGATCGAAACCGAAATCGTGCTTATCGAAATCGAGGGGTATAATCTTCTTTTTGCCACTTTCCCCGATGAATTCTTGGAAGAAAATTTGATACCTTAGTCTAAGCACCGCAAAAAATTCGCTCCAAGTGGTCGCAGTTTTGACATGATAGCGTGCCGTCTCAAAATCAATGCTTATATTTGGCCTTGGCATGTCGCTTCCTTAATTGACTATAAATCAGCATCTAGACTAGTCTGTATAGCATGATGACTGAAGACCTAATCCTGACTCTCCTCTTGAGATCCTATACAGGTGATTCAGGCGCTTATCATGAAATCTTACAATGGCTTCAGGGTCATTGCCAGTCCCAGATTAAGACGGGACTCAGAAGTTATAAAAACTTTCCCAAGGAACTTAGGGATGACATTACCCAAGAAGTTCTTTTGGCCTTTCACCAAGTTCACCAAACATTTGATACTACTAGATCATTTTATCCTTGGATCAATTCACTTATACGTCATAAGACCATCGACTACCTGAGGCGCAAGGATTTCCGTACTCAAATGAGCGGAGTTGATCTTGAGACCATCAAGGATTTTTGGGAAGCAGAACCAGAGCAAGATCCGGTGGAATCCCAAGATACACTCGGACTTCTTAACTCACTTCCAGCTAAACAAGCAGGTATCATCCGTCTTTCTAAGATTGAAGGGTATACGAATAAAGAGATCGCTGATGAGATGAAAATGACCGAATCAAATGTTAAGGTTTCCATTTTTCGGGCCCTGAAGTTTTTGAAAAAGCAAAATTCCGACCACCGAAAATAAGCAAAAGCATAAAAAATCCAATCCCTAAAACCACAGTCTGATGGCCGAGCAGTAAGTGCCAAAGTTCTCTATCTGGACACTTAAGTTCAGTCAGTAAGCTTGCCATCAACGCCAGGTGAAGAGTCATGAAAGTCATGGCCCAACCGACGCGGGCGAAGAAGAACTTTCGAAAGAGAATAGGAAATATTAATAAAGGACCAGCGGTTGATGCCAGAGAGTGCCAGAAGCAACTAACGTCACTGCTTGTGACACTCAAAGCGCGATGGTGCTCAATGGTTCCCATCATTCCATACTCGATGGAAAGTCCGAGCATGATTAGTATAACGATACTGACGAATCCAAGTTTGAGAGAAGAAGTCTTTATCTCTCTCCCTTGAGAAAGTGAGAAAAATATCCAACCCGAAAGAAGAACTCCTGCTGAAATAAAGGCCGGATAGAGAACCGAGGATCGCATGTCTAAGAGATCTATTTTAAGTAGCGACAGGCCTACAAAATATAAAACCTGAAAGCTAAACCACAGGGCAATCAAAGCATGAAACGACTGCCACCATGGTCTGGCTGCATGATCTTTGGCGAGGGCCTGAATGAGATCGTCATTTGATTTATACATGTTGATTAATTTCTCACCCAGTGACAAGTATATCCCGTAGGGTTTTTTGTCAGGTAATCCTGGTGATAATCCTCCGCTTTATTAAAGACAGTGAACGGCGTAATTTCAGTCACGATAGGATCTTTCCATTTTCCAGAAACATTCGTTTTCTCTTTAACCAGCTGGGCAGCTTTTTGCTGCTCCGGTGAAACAAAAAAGATCGCAGATCGGTATTGTGTCCCTTTGTCATTTCCTTGTTGGTTTAAAGTCGTCGGATCATGAATCCTGAAAAAGAATTCAAGGAGAGCTGAGTAACTCAATTTCTTTGGATCAAAAACGATTTTCACGGCCTCGGAGTGGCGGGAAGTTCCCGTTCTCACGAGCTCGTACTTGGTAACATTTGGGTCTCCCCCAGAGTAACCAACATCTGTAGAGACTACTCCCGGAAGATGCTTAATCAACTCCTCCATACCCCAGAAACAACCGCCAGCCAGGTAGGCCGTCTCAGTTGTGCTAGAGAGTTTATTTTCGCTCGACATGGGCTTCCCCGCTTTTGCAAATATTGAAAGAGTCAAAAACATCCCCATCCATAGTATTTTTTTCATAAAATTCCCTCCATAAGCTGTTCGTTTGAGGAGGCAGAAAGGTTACATTTCAGGCCCTCAAACTGGGTGCTCATGGCTATATGCGCCTGCGCCCCAAGTTGCTTCCGGTCGAGGAAATTTTTAGGGTCTAAGATCTCAAGGGGATATAAGGTGGCCTTGATCTTTTGGGAGTCGCAGAGCTTCAGGAAATGAGAGGTAAATCCCATTTTTCCGTACCAACAAACCACGTCTCGATTTTCCGGAGAAAACTTCTTTCCTTTAATTTCTTCATACTTAAGAACCACGGGGCGGACACTCGACTTTGTCCGAAAGGCCCCCTCGAGCAATGACGTTTTGAAAGGTAGTAGTTTCTCACCGTTTGATGAAGTTCCCTCGGGAAAAAGAGTGAGTGAAAATCCATCTTTAAGTACCGCTTCGATTTCACTGATCTCGTGATCCATTCTTTCTCTAGTCCTGAGTGATGCTCTCCTCTCTGTGAAAAGGCAGCCACACAAATCACAAATTAAACCCAGCACAGGCGTTTCACGGATCTCAACCGATGTTATAAAAAATCCTGAATACACGGAAGAAAGACAAATGACGTCGAGGTAAGACATGTGATTTGAAAGAACGAGATTTCCTGATACTTGAGACTTCTTCAGAGTCGTTTCAAGAGACACGTCTAAAATTTTTAAAGCGACGCGAGAATAGCGCGAGAGAGAGACTGGTAGTTCCTTCTTCTTTCCCAAGGCCTTGAGGATTGAGTGATGAATAATAACAGCCAAAACTAATGCGGCCATCCCCATGATCTTTGTTATCGTTCGAATCTTTGAAATAAAAACGAGAAGAAAAAGACCCACAATCCAGTTCAACCAGCTCGGAAGAATATGAAATATGGCGATCACTTGATCAGTGAATGTGAGTAGTAATAATGTCCATACAATAGAGGAAGGGAAAATAATCAGGATGAATTTTAAAAGTGGATAACCTTCAAACCCACTAGCGAGAAACGTCATGGTTCGGGCACCCGGAAGGAATCTGGCCATTCCGATCTGGAGGTCAGAGGGAAGATAGAATTGTTTCGTGGTGGCAAAAACTTTTCGTTTAAAAAGAAAACCCAATCCATAGAGGCCCAAGTCACCTAGAAAAATCCCAATAACAAGAGCACTAAAACCAAACACGAAACTTATCTTACTGCTCGCGATCAAAGTCCCTACCCCCACCGTAGTGGGGTCTTCTAGAATAAAAGTTCCGATGATGATGCTTAGAAAAGATAAGGGGGAGCTCACTTGATCAATTTTACCCATTCCTTATCAGCATTCTTCTTGAGATTTGCCTCGTCTTTGTCCCATTTTTTAAGAGTGTTGCCCCAAACTCCATTGTAGTAGAGGTAGGTTTTGCCATCGATGATTTTAAACGTCTCTGGATTGATGTCAACCTTATCACCCTCTGCCATGGCGTATGCACACCATCCTCCGTAAGCCGGTATGTACTTTTGCGGCTCTTTGTTGAATGCAGCCTTATTTTCTTCGCTTGAAAATAGGTAAGTCACGCCTTCAAAACTTTGCTTGATTTCTTTTTTACCTTCAGTTGCCTTTTTTACGCTCAAATAAGAAACAGGATCATAGCCATGAATCCCAAAGTCTGACTCCATATTGTAGGTGACTTTTGCGAAACTAGCGAAAGGAAGAAGTGCAAGAAATCCAAGGCCCATAAGTTTGAGTGGAAGTTCTTTGTAACGGTAGTAAATAATAAACGCGCATCCGATTAGAGCGACGAGGCACAGAGCAAATAAAAAGCCACCATCATCTTGAACCACAACTCCTAAAAATAAGAGATGACTCATGAGGGCTCCCCCCATCGTTCCGGCCCCGAGAAGTGCCCCATAGACTCGAGTGCTACCTCTCACAAGAAGAATTGCACTAATCAGTTCAACGACACCAGACAGATACCTTCCCCAAGGTTCAATTCCTACCGTCTTAAAAATGTAAATCGATTCCGGTGCGCCAGTGAATTTGAAGAACAAGGTCTGGAGAAAAATAATCGCGCAAAGATACGCAGCTACCATGTCTAGTTTTTTCATACTTTTTTTCCTGATTTAATAATTTGGTCAATGGTTTCAAAGATAATATTTTTATTGAGTTCGGAGTTAACAAGAATCATTCTAAAAAAAGTTTCTCCCCTGCGGTTAGAGATGTTGACGTAGAATTTTCCATTCGCAAGAAGACGCTCACGCGCAACTGCAATTTTTTCAAATCCTGCCTTAAACTTAAAGCACACATTTAACATCTGTGGATCATGAAGCAGCTCAAGCTCAGGCCGAGATAAAATAATTTCTTTTGCTAGCTGAACATTGGCAAACATTTTATCGATGAGATTCTCAATGCCGTGATCACCGAGGGATCTCCACATCAACCAGACCTTGAAAGCATCAACTCTGCGGCCACACTGGAGCGACGATGGGCCCGTATCTAAAGCAGAGGCATCTGATTCATGGAAGATATAATCTCCGCCACCACTGTGGTTTGAGTTTCTCAAAACGTTTTGATGCTTCGTGAGAAAGAAAGAACTAATGAGTCCAGTCCCTAGCATCTTGTGAGTGTCGAGAGTTAAGCTGTCTGCTAATTCAAGACCAGTCATTAAGGTTTTATATTTAGTTGAGAGGATCACACTTCCGCCCCAGGCGCCATCAACATGGAACCAGAGATTTTTTTGTCGAGCAATCGAGCTTATTTCATCGATGGGATCATAGGCCCCTAAAACTGTCGTGCCTGCAGTCGCTCCAATGAAATAGGGAGTCTCTCCAGCAAGAACTGAGTCATCAATCATCTGGGCCAGAGCTGACGGAATCATTCTTCCCAGTTCATCGGTTGGCACTTTTTTAAGAGAGCTAAGTCCCATCCCGAGCATGTTCACAGCTTTATCAAACGAGTAATGAGCTTCTTCGGAAACAAAGGCCACGAGCTTCATATCTCGATTACCCTCAAGCTTAGTTGAAGGAAATTTTGTGTTTCGCGCAACTAGCATCGCTGAAAAATTGGCGTTCGATCCACCGGTGACCATAATGCCATCACCAGAGGTCCATCCAATTTTTTTATTCAGATGATTAATTAACTCTTTTTCCATGAGAGTCGCAACCGGAGCAACTTCGAAAGTCGCCATAGTTGAATTCAGAAAAGTAGAAACCCACTCTGCGGCGAGTGAGTACGGATTAAGGCCTGAAAATAATTGGTTCTGAAAATGTGGAGTTGTAGCGTTCGGAGTATGAGAGAGATAATTCTTGAGATCTCTGAGAAGTCGATCTTGAGAGAGCCCCTCAGAAGGTAGAGAAAAATCAAACGCTTTTTTTAAGTGCTCTGGAGAAACTCGCTTCCCCACATTGAGATCATGTTGATCCAAATATTCAGTTAAAATATCATGAGTGAGTTTAATAGAATCTTGATAATTCATTCTCTGATCCCTCATAAAAATCGTAGTGATTTCCCATAATACTCCAGAGCCCCGTGCTCTCATCGTAAACATTACAGTGAGAGAGTGGTTGCACATAGAGATGAAGCGAGAAGGCGAATGATCCTGATTCATTCATCAGCTGGTGAAGGCCCTCGTCTTTGTCGACATAGGTAATGCCGTCGTGGTTAAAGGACTCTTCCGAGATAAGACGTAAGGATCCTCTCTCATAAGTTTTTTCCTTAAGATCTCCCTTCAGCAATCGAGTCCAACAACCGCTTCCAGCGTGATCATGGATGGGAGTCATTGAGCCTTTGGCCCAAACCATGAGAATAAGTTCACTTTCATGATCTTTTTCTAAGAGATAACGTTTTTTTTCTCCGTCAACAGGCAACGGGTAAAGTTCTTCCTGGAGGAAAAAATTTTCAAAAGATTTTTTCATGTTTTACTCAAGTGTCTAAGTTTTCGGTAATCCAAATAAAGATAAAAGAATTCAGAAAAAGATGTTGTTTTAAATCCACGGCTTTTATTCTTTCCACTAATGCGTGCAAGAATTTTCCAGTGCTGCAAAAGATCTCTCCAAGCCTTGAGGAGATTTTCCTGCGGATCATAGATGTGACCCGGCTCAGAGAAAGCGCCATTTAATTCCATAATTTTAATGGTGCGGCCTTTTTTGAATTCTTCTGATGAATCTGCTTTGAGGTCAAAGCGTCCAAAATAAAATTCATGACCTGGATTTAAAGCTTCGTTTAGGGCAGTCACGAGTTCAGGTGTGGCGAGGTGATTTGCATTAATAAAAGTGGTTCCTCTGCAATGATTTCCTATGGGCTCAAGCATCAGCTTTTCCCCGGCCTTAAGAACTGTGCTCATCGGGAGATTCTTCTTTAATCTTTCCCACTGAAAACGGGCACGAGGTTTAGAGAGCATAAGCGTCCCGAGGTTTGAAACACCATCACCCGTGACAGAGAGGAATTCCTTAATGGCGATGGAGGTTATTTCTAATTTTTTTGTATCTGGGTCTCGATGGACCATAACGCCGGCCTCGAAACCAGACGGAAGATACTCTTGAATGAGAAAAGGTCTCTTTAAATTTTTGCCATAAGCTTTCAGTTCTTCCTCAGTTTGAACCAAGGAGATATTATCACCACGCTCACCAATATCTGGCTTCGCGATGATGGGATATTCCAGACCTATAGGTATATCGTGGCTTGAAGTAACTAGGATAGTTCGAGGCAGAAACTTTGGATTCAAGATCTGAAGAATGCCAGACTTCGACTCTCCAAAAGAGCCACCATGAGGTATGCAAGGATTAGCGGAAGTAAAAAAAAGGAATGACTTTCCCTTCCATGAAAAATAAGGCCAAAGCAAGTACACGGGTAAGTAAAAAGCCCAGGCAGGCCAGTACTCAAAGTGAAAAAGTTTATGAAAAAAATCTGAGCTTCGGTTCATCTATTTTCTTTTCGTTAGGACTCTCATTTTGGTTACAAAAATGATTAAAGTAACCAAAAAAAAAGACCATTTTATCACTGTGCCGCAGGCAGGAAGCTAGAAACTCTTTTGGCCATCTAAAAACAGGGGTTTATCACTCGCAAAGATTATCCATCAAGAGTGGGCTTGCTGGATAATTAGCTTAGGCCTATATTTGGTCTCGTGAAAACCCACTCAAAGAAAATCGACATCATTCAAACCGCCTCAAAGCTCTTCAACCAATATGGATACAAGGCCGTTGGGATTGATCGAATTATTCAAGAGTCGAAGATTGCGAAGATGACTCTATATCATCATTTTAAATCAAAAGATGAAATCGTCCTCGATGTGCTAGGTGAGTTCATTCGGATTCTTTCAGAAGAGGTCCTGACCCCCATTTCTGAAAGCGATCTCACGGCTCCCAAAAAATTAAAAAAGTTTATCGAAAACTATCACGAATGGTTCGTTTCTCCAGACTTCTATGGCTGTCCATTCCACAAAGCCATGGCAGAGTTTCCGGATAAAAACCATCCCGTTCAAATGAAAATTAAAGAGCATCACCAGTTACTCATGTCGTTTTTCACAAAAACTACGAACTCAAAAAAACTCGCCTCTAAGATCCTCCTCGTTGTTGAAGGCTCAGTCATTCAAGCAAAAATAACTTCTGGCACTGCTGCTTCGAATGAAGCTTGGACGATCATTAGTTGCCTCTTGAAAACTTAGTTCGTGCAAGCCTCACCAGAAGTTACAACTTTTTTAAAAAATTATTCTCTTTGACTAAAAGGGGTTCACCCCTAATATAAAGTCATGAGAAGCTACCTCATTTTATTTTTTGCAATCCTCGGATGTACCTTCAATCCGATGAAACCGGCCAAGTCTCAGATTGATTTGTTTAAGACTACGGGTAAGGATCATATTCACACGCTAGAGGGTTTCCATCGAACAATAGGCTATGCTGATGTCGGAAATCCGGAGCATCGACCGGTCATGTTTGTGCATGGATCTCCAGGGTCCAAAGATGGGTGGTACGCTTTTCTCATGAACGAAAAGCTTATCAAGCAATTCCAACTGATCACCGTGGACAGGCCTGGTTACGGGATGTCAGCACCCGGTGTTACAGAGAGCTCATTACAAAAACAGGCGGAAGATCTCTGGAGTGTTCTGAAAATCAATAAGAGCGGAAAAAAGCCCATTTTGGTTGGCCATTCTTTTGGAGGACCCGTGATTGCGAAAATGGCGATGCTCCATCCTGACGAAGTTTCTGCTCTCATCTTTGTTGCAAGTTCAGTTGATCCAAAACTTGAAGAGACAAAATTCATTCAAAAATTAGGGGGTCTATGGGGAATTAGATCTTTAATTCCAGAACCCCTCCGTGTGTGTAATGAAGAAATTCTCACCTTGAAAAAAGAGCTCGAAGAACTTCTTCCCCACTGGAGCGAGATCAAGGCCAACATTTTCATCGTTCATGGCGATAAGGATCCCCTAGTGCCAGTGGAAAATGTGGATTTTCTAAAAAAAATGACTCATCCTCATTCTGTAAATATTCTCGTTGGTGTGAATCATTTCATTCCGTGGCAACATCCTGAGGCCATTGAAGAGGCCATCATAAGTGCTGGGGCATTATGAAAAAGCTGTCTATTTTCGTATTGGTTTTCACGCTCTTGAACTTAAGTTTTATTCCCTTGATGGCCCTTTACGGGATAAGTGTTTGCCCAATCCTACGCGTTCCTGGATTTCGTTTTGGCTGCGCTTATACGGGGTCATTTATCATTAGTGTTTTGTTCACAAACTTTCTGATCATTTATACTTTTATAAAATCAGGAACTGATAAATTACCAAATTTTTTAAAAAATAAATTGTATCTCGTCTATGCTCTTTCATATGTTATCGCTACGGCATTGGGTCTTCTTATTCTCAAATGGCTCTTTGACCTCAATCACCTCTCCGGTGATTCACGTGCACCTGAGATTTTAGCCCTCACGAGTGCTGTACTTTGTGTCACTCAGGCCTATGGATTAAATTGGGCATTGGGCGATAAGTACCCCTCAAAAGTTTCTACTCGAATGAGTTTTGATAAATCTTGGCTTCAGCATAGTTCACGAACGATGGCCCCCATACTTATAGCCATGGGACTTTTAACTCATTTCTTGATTCTCCAATCAATGCTGCTAGAGAGAACTGATGTTATTCCTGCTACAACAGATGAAATCATCGGACAAACGAAGTACATCATACTTTTTATCTTAGTGTGGCTCTGTATAACCTATTTCTTCCATTTCATGTCAGAACGCGAGAATGCTTTGAACATCAATCAACATCTCAAAAAACTCGAGGCCCAAGACTTCGACTACATCTCAAAGAGTGAGGGCTCTTGGGGGTTATGGGCATCCCTCATCCATTACCTAAATGATTTCTCAAGGGCCTTTGGCGAGAGAACAAAATTACTTAAATCTTTTTCTCGCTTTGTGACAGGCGAAGTTGCCCAGCATGCTCTCAGAAACGAAATCACATCTGTGAGTGGGAAACAAGAAGAACTCACGGTCATCATGTCCGATATTCGAGACTTCACTCGTCTCTCTGAAGAGATGACTCCTGACAAGGTTGTGAATCTTCTCAATGAATACTTTACGGTTATGCTCGATGAAATGGTGAAGCATTCTGTGGTCGTCGATAAATTTATCGGAGATGGCATTCTTGCTTATGTGGAAAGTGATAAACCTCAAAAAGATCTAGAGAACCGCCAGGCCGTGGCCGCTTCTCTAGCGATGCTAAAACGCCTCGAACTGCACAATCAGACTTCAAAGATGCCCGTGATCAGGATCGGTCTCGGAGTTTGTAGAGGCCCTCTGATTAAAGGATACATCGGGTCTACCAATAAACTCCAACACACCATCATTGGGGATACAGTTAATCGGGCAGCCAGGCTTGAATCTTTATGCAAAGAGCTCGGAGTTCCACTTGTGATTACCGATGACGTCTGGGCCTGTCTGGAAGAAGAATTGAGACCTCGTTTTAAAGTCTTTGAGAATGTAAAAATGAAGGGTCTCAGTAAGGAGATTACGGTCTACGGACTAGTGTCTTAGTCAGACCGTGTAAATTCTAGCTACTCACCACATTTTGCCCTAGAAATCCTTTATGATTTCGTTATGAAAATTTTTATTCTTTTTATCATTTCCGTTTTCTCCGGTTTGACTCATGCACAGGAATGCCACCCCACGACTCTTGATCAAGTCGGAGATCTTTTTAAAAGTGTATTATCGAACCATGCACCGACTTTGCTTGAGAAAAAAATTCCGCTTAAGATTTACCACTCAGCGGCTTACTTCCTTCAGGCCACGGTCTTGCCGGGACCACTTCTTTTAGGAAAAAAATCTTATCGCCTAGATGTTGGTCAACGCTTGCTCGAATGTCCCCCGAGTGAAAGTGCCCTTCGCTCCATCATTCTCCATGAGAGTCAGCATTTTTTAGATTACGAAAGAATGTCTGCGGTACATGTGGCCGGTCTTGGGAAAAATTATCTTTTGTCTAAAAAATTTCGCATACGCTATGAACGAGCGACTGATTTAAAAGTTTTAGAAAGTCATGAAGGCGAAGGCCTCATAGACTATCGAGTCTGGTTGTACGAGAGGCTTAATCCGAAACAATTGGCAGTTAAACGCGCAACCTATCTGACACCTGAAGAAATTAACGAATGGCTGGGATCTCACAACTAGTTCATAGACTCTATTTGCACTCGGTCGGATATGCCGCACTTGATGTCCTGAATGAATCCCAACTCAATTTTCTTCTCAGAATAATACAGTCAATTGATTTACCCAAAATTGCCCTCAATAATCTAACTCTAAATAGCTGACCATGTGGTCACACAAAGGAGTTTTATGAAAGTTTTATTATTTGTCTTCGCTTCTCTTCTGATTAGCTCAGTTCACGCTGGGAACATGATGAAACACGACAAAATGCATGCCCAAAAAATGGAAGCAAGAAAAATGAAAGAGCATAGCAAAATGGAACATGGTAAAATGATGAAAGATAGAAAGATCATGAAGCACGAGAAAATGTTGAAAAATTAAAAAATAATATGATTGTGTGCAAGGATGTATTCTTGCACACAACTATTCTCGAGGTTTTATGATGAAAAGTATTTTACTTCCTCTCTCCCTACTCTCTTTATTCATCTCATGTTCAAGCTCACATCGAAAAGATCCCGTCATGAGTGCGAAGGAGCTGACAGAAATGAAAAGCACGACATCAACCATACGAGACTCAGATTTTTTGATTGAGATGGCCGATGCGCGTATGATGGACGGCAAAGAGGGCCGACTTGCTAGTCTGCATGGTACAACAAAAAGAATTAGGGACTATGGGACCTTAATGGTTCAGGATCAGACTAAACTTCTCGAACAAATGAGAAATCTCGCAACCCAAAAAGAAATCGTTCTACCTAAGCAGCTTAGTAACCAAAAACGAGATGGGCTTAAAGAGCTTAGGAAACTCAGAGGAACGAAGTTTGATAAAAAATTCATATCAATGATCACGATTGATCACGAACGCGACGTAAAGGCCTTTAGTGACGCAAGCAAAGACTCTCAGGGGTTTTCGCAAGAGATTCAACAATTCTCTTCAAAAAATCTACCCTTGATTCAGTCACATCTTGATAAAATCAATGCCATAGAGTCATCGATGTAACTTCTTGCTCCTCCCCTGCGAATAACTAGTATCGGAGGACACTATGTTCAATATTATTTTTATCACATTACTCAGCTTTAGTAGTTTTGCCTGGGACGCGAAGAGCTTTAAAAAACCGGATGATAAAGCCTTGAAGTCTAAACTGTCTTCAATTCAATATAATGTCACCCAACACGAAGGTACTGAAAGGCCATTTCAGAATGAATTTCACAATAATAAAAAAGAAGGCATCTATGTCGACGTAGTTTCCGGGGAGCCTCTTTTTAGTTCACTGGATAAATACGATTCCGGTACAGGATGGCCTAGCTTTACTAAAACGATCAATGAAAAAGCCGTCTCCCTCAAATCGGACTCCCAATTATTCGCCGAGAGAGTCGAAGTTCGCTCAGCTTTAGCTGACTCCCATTTGGGCCATGTGTTTGATGATGGACCAAAGCCTACAGGAAAAAGATTTTGTATGAATTCGGCATCTCTCCGTTTTATTCCTAAAGATGAGCTCAAGTCAAAAGGCTACGGCGAATACCAAGGACTTTTTAAATGAAATATTTACTTCTATCATTACTGTTCATCTCTTCTGCATGGTCAGAGACCTGGAAGGCAGAGGGGCAGGCACAACTCTTAGAACTCTACACCTCAGAGGGTTGTTCATCTTGCCCGCGGGCGGATGCTTATCTTTCTACGCTCACAAAAAGCTCCGATCTCTGGAAGACCTTTGTTCCATTATCATTTCATGTGAACTACTGGGACAATTTAGGATGGAAAGATCCTTTTGCCAGTCCTGAGACGACTCAAAGACAAAGAGACATAGCAACGACTCTTAAATCATCTAACGTCTACACACCACAATTTGTTCTCCAGGGCGAGGACAGCCGAGGAGGCTTTGATCATAAAATGTCTCCCATCAAACTTAGTGCTGCCTGGGATGGAAAAGAACTCACTTGGAGTACAACTCCAGAAGTAAAAGAGGGAAGCATTCACTATGCATGGGTTTCGATGGATGTGAATAGTGATGTAAGACGAGGGGAAAACTCAGGAAAAAATCTACATCATGATTTTGTTGTTTCAGTTCTTGGTCCAAGCACTTCGGTCTCCGAGAAGAAGATCAGTCTTGTGCGTCCTTCAGCAAGTCCAGCACCTTTAAAAGTCTTGGCAGTCTGGATAGAGAAAGAAGGGAAACCAGTTGTCGCTGTCGCGAATTGGTTATAAACTTTTTTTACATATATGAATAAAAGGTTGAATATCCGATATGGTTTTGAATAAGATTTTTGTCTTCAACATATTTACCGACCTTCCCGAATTTCTTACTTATATCGTTGCCGTTTTAAGCTCGATTGCCTCAGGTTTTCTGATTGGCCGAGAGAGAGAAAAAGCTGGAAAACCGGCAGGACTTAGGACATTCGCCCTCGTAAGTCTTGGATCAACGCTATTCACACTGGTCTCAAAAGAGTTTGGAGGTCATGAAGAAACTGCTCGTGTTGTAGGACAGATCGTTTCGGGGGTTGGGTTTATTGGGGCGGGTGCCGTATTCTATGATAAGAATCGTGTCTCCGGTTTAACGACCGCCGCAGGAATCTGGGTCACTGCTGCCATCGGAGTAATCTATGGCCTTGGATTTTTGCCTTTCGGGATCATCATTACCGTACTCGTACTACTCCTTTTCTACTATCAGCCTATCTTTGAAAAATGGGTAATAGGTAAATGCGAATATAAAGAAATGAAAATTCTTTATGAGGATAATTCAGGAAAAAATTATTACCAACTCTTGGCGTGTACAGAACCCAGTGATAGATTTTCGATGAACTTCTCCGCTGATCATTCTGATCCAGAAACGAAAATTCTAAATATCAGCTACTGTGCTAGACATCGTAATCACCATCTCTCTTTGTTTGAGTATTCGAAACTTGGCTTTATTAAAGAAATGAAAAAGAACTAACATATTGATTAATCTTCTACCGATTTTAATTGTTCTCGCCACTCTTCAGGAAGCGTTTTAATTTTCAAATATTCCTTAACCATCTTTGGATCAATCTTCTCGCCCTGGGTAAAGCCAAAAAGTTGAGAAACTGAGAGTTGAATTTTTTCACGATTTATTAATTTAAATTCTTGCTCAACGTTGATTAATCCTTCCTTAAGAACTCGGAAGTAAATACCAGGTCGTTTTGATTCCATAAATGTTCGCAAAATACTGGGGTCTTCAAATTTTACAGCTAGCTTGTAGCAAGGCATTCGAGGTTGAGCGACCTGGAGGATCGCCTCCCCTACTTCAAAAGTATCACCAATGAAAGTTTCATTCTCATTTATTCGATCTATGAGGAGGTTCTCACCGAAAGCACCATAATTGAAAGTGTCGCTTGGACGCTTCATTTTCCACCAAGAATAAGCATCAAATGAATAAGCATAAACGGCTTTGTCTATCCCGCCATGGACGGTGAGATCTGCCTGACGATCTCCATCGATATTTAAGGTCCTCACCATTAACGGTCCCTGGACAGGACTTTTAAAAATGCTCGTAGTTATTTCACGGCCTCGAAAATTTAAAATTTGGGGTTGTCCAACTTGAATAGATAAAATTTTCATTCTTCACATCCCATTATTATTAATTCAAACCTGAGGCAATTCATTTTTAAGTCTTGGAATCGTAAAATCTATAAATGCACGCATCTTAAGGGGTAAACTTCTTTCCCGTGAATATATGAGACTCACTGGCAAACTATCGGCTTCATATTCTTGTAATGCCAGCACAAGTTTACCCGAGGCGAGGTGGGACTTCACTTGATAAGAAAGTACGCGTGTGACTCCAATTCCAGCGACTGAAGCATCCATCGCCGCTTCAGAAGTAGAGACTGTCAGCCTGGAGTGAACGGAAACCATTTGATTTTTTTTCCCTTTACGAAACATCCATTGAGAAGCCTCACCAAGACTATCAAAAGTAACGCAGTCATGGGTCTTTAAATCATCCGGCCTCTTGGGTTTGCCATGAGTTTTAAAATAAGCAGGACTACCACAAACAACTTCGCGAATAAAACCTACTCCACGTGCGACCAAAGCACTATCAGACAGCTTTCCAATCCGAAGTGCGATATCAATGTGTTCATCCATCATGTCTACGACCCGATCAGAAAGAATGAGACGAACATCAATCTCGGGATATGCCTTAAGAAAGTCTGTCACGATCGGCAGAACATGGAGTCGTCCAAAAACAACCGGTGCCGTCAGTGTGAGATGCCCTTTGGGGATTATGTATTCTCCAGTGACGACTCGCTCAACCTCAGAAAGTTCCTCTAAGATTTTTTGACAGGCCGAAAAATACACTCGACCAGAGTCAGTGAGTTCAATTCGTCTCGTCGTTCGGTTAAGAAGCTTAATTTTGAGGTGACCTTCTAACTCCGAAATTTTGCGGCTCACACTTGCAAGAGGCATACTAAGGTTGCGTGAAGCAGCTGAAAGACTTCCGCCATCTACCACGCTAACAAATAAAGACATTGCCTCTAAACGGTCCATAATTCTTCCATTTTTTGGAATAGTCTATCTCAAAATCAGTGAATACCCAAATTATTTGGAAGGAGTATTCTGTAGCTCACTAACCGAACAAGGAGAAACCTATGTCACGTCTAAACGTCCCAGCTAACATCGAAACAGCACCCACAAAATCTCAACCGATGCTTGAAGCAGTCAAAAAGCAATTGGGCATGGCCCCCAACTTATTTCGATTGGTCGCTAACAGTCCGGCCGCGCTTGAAGGATATCTAGGCATGTCCGGGGCCCTTGGTCATGGAACTCTCCCCGCTCAAACACGTGAGCGCATAGCTCTTGCGGTGTCAGAACTCAATGGCTGTGACTACTGCGCCTCCGCTCACACTTACCTCGCCAAGAATGTCGCAAAGCTCGACGATGCGGAAATTACGGCAAATAGAAATGGAGCTTCAAATGATCCCAAGGCAGACGCTGCTGTGAAGTTTGCTTCTAAGGTAGTGCGTGAGCGCGGGCATGTAACCGAAGACGATGTACGGGCGGTAAAACATGCTGGCTACGACGACGCACAGATTGTCGAGATCGTTCAGCACGTTGCCTTGAATACTTGGACTAATTACATCAATGAAGTCGCAAAGACCGAAATTGATTTTCCGGTTATCCGCACCAGCAAACGTTAAGAGTAAATAATTTTATGAGTTGGGATGCGAATTATCCCGACTCATAAAATCACTAAGCAGGACCAAGATATGTTTATCGAAAAAAATGGAAAGCCCTTCGCTGTCCCGCCCTTCACCGAAGCATCGGCGAGAGCTAAGGTCAAAGCGGCCGAGGATGCCTGGAATTCCAAGGACCCTAGCAAAGTGTCCATGGCGTACACCGAAAACTCTGAATGGAGAAACCGAACCGAATTCTTCACGGGGCGAGAAAAGATAAAAGATTTTCTATCAAAAAAATGGGTCAAAGAAACTCAGTATCATTTAATGAAAGAGCTTTGGTGCTATGATTCAAATCGCATTTCTGTTCGATTTGAGTATGAATGGTTTGATGTGGAAAAATCCAACTGGATGCGCACTCACGGAAATGAGCACTGGGAATTCACGACCGAAGGTTTAATGTCGAGAAGAGATATGAGTGCAAATGACTATCCAATCCGGGAATCCGAGCGAAGAATCTTTTTTAGCGCGCCAGATCTGGATGCCTAAAATCAACCCGGTACTTAGCTCGAAACGGTCGAGTGATAAATCTTCTGAAACCATAGAATGGGCTGATATGAGATCCTAGTTTTTTTCCGACGACATTATTCTTAATATCCACCCGTCGAAGCGACATACGATCCTGTTCAAATTGCAGGCTTCCTTTGAGTGTTGATAAGCCATTTATATAACCAATCGATTTAGCGAACTCAACGATGTCCTTGTCAATTCCACCAATCGGATAACAAACTGTCTGAGTGGATCCTCCAGTCAAACCATCAAGCCAGGTCTTACTTTCTGAGAGTTCTTGTTTCACTTCATCGAATGAGATTTTATGAAGATTTCTATGGGAGAGGCCATGAGAGCCCAATTCAAATCCTTCAGCATGAAGGAGCCTTAGATCATTTTCGGCCAAAGGCGAAATTCCTTCATTAGACAGGT
This sequence comes from Bacteriovoracales bacterium, assembly GCA_038322885.1. Taxonomy (GTDB): domain Bacteria; phylum Bdellovibrionota; class Bacteriovoracia; order Bacteriovoracales; family Bacteriovoracaceae; genus Peredibacter. The sequence goes on from JBBQGK010000021.1 coordinate 23,982, forward strand.
TAAAGTACTTTTGATCGAAGCACATATTTTTAATTGGAAAGACACTCCCTTTCACTTTTAGAGAATCGAGAATCGGTTTTCCATATTCTACAAATGAAGATGAAACATCATCAAACGTCAGAAGTGCACACTTTTCCTGCGAGAAAGGTTCAGCATGAGAGAAATATTCCTTCACGGTTTTAATATTAAAACCATGATCGATTAAGTATTGAACCTGTTCACGAAAGTTTTCGGGGGAAACAGCAATGTGCTTAGAGAAATGAGGGTTAGATTTTGGCAAAATTTGATGATACATTAGTATCGGTAAGTAGTGTGGTCCAAATTTCATATTGTTCTTTTTTATAAATTTGTATTCAGTGAAGTAGCATAATGACTAAAAGCCTTAAAAGCAATATTCACCTGGCTTTAAGAAACACTGATTCTCTATCTGGTACCCCTCGAATTCTCAGAAGACAGGTTCAACTGCTTGATAACCTAACTAATGTTTCCGTCATCTCTGAAAACTTTCACCCAGAACTTTCATCGAATAAAAAGATCAACTGTCAGCGAGTGTATAAGTGGCCAAAGAATAGTCTTTTTCAACGCCGCTTTTTTGATTGGCAAGCTCAGCGAAAAATCAAAATGAATGGAAGCAACCTGGTCATCGGACATGGTGAAATCCTCCACCAAGATCTCCTTTTCATGCACGTTTGCGTCCACAAAGGTACCGAATTATTTCCCGCAAAGTACAAAAAAAATCTCTCCGTTCCTTTTCACAAAATGATTTTCGAACAAGGAAGTTTTAAAACACTCGTGTGCAACTCTAAAATGATGCGTGATGATCTCGTCAGTCGATTTGAAATTAAAAAACCAACTTATATTCTTCATCCAGGTTATGACCCTAAAATAAAAGAATCCATCAATCAAATCCAGGTTAACGAGATAAGAAACACTGTCACGAAAGGCAAAGAAAAAATTGTCATCGGAGTTATTACTTCAGGAGACCTTCTGAATCGAGGGGCCTATGCACTTATAAAAGCCGTCGCAAAGCTTTCTCCAGTTATTAAAGGTGAAGTGGCTGTCTTGATCGTTGGAAAAGAAGGGCATCCGGAAAAACTTTATCAGTTAGCTGAGAGTTTAGGCATCAGAGAAAAAGTCCTTTGGATGAACCCAAGAGAAGATGTGGCCAATCTCTTTCTCGCGACCGATATTGTCGTTCACGCCGCTCAAATGGAAGCATTTGGAATGAGTGTTCTTGAGGCCATGGCGCTAGAGCGCCCGATCATCGCAACCGAGACAGTTGGATGCTCCGAACTTTTTTCTGATATTCAAAAGGACTTCATCGTTCCAAACCAATCTGAAGATCTCATCGCAGCGAAACTTGAATTACTCATTTCAGAATCAGGCCTCAGAAAAAAAATGGGAGCTGAGAATGCAAAGATTGCAGAGATGCATTCCTGGACTCATTTCGACAAAGGATTCATGAATATCCTACAAGAGCAATTCGCATACGTCTTAACTTCGCCGGAGAAAATGTGACAGATAAGTTTAAAACTTTTGATGAATTTTATTTGTTCTATTTGAATGAGCATTCGCATCCAACTTCACGAAAGATTCATTTAGCAGGATCGAGTTTTTTTATTTTGACTATATTTCTAGCAGTTTTCTTTAGACTCTGGTGGTTCCCCCTAGTAGGAATTGTTCTAGGCTACGGATCAGCCTGGGTGAGCCACTTCATCTTCGAGAAAAACCGTCCATCAACCTTCGGCTATCCATTTTGGAGCATGCAGGCTGGTCGCAAGATGTTCATTGATATGGCGATGGGGAAATTAGATATCACTAAAGACTGGAGGAAAAAATAAACGTGAACTCGCTGGTATTAAGTTAACGGCTATTTTATAAATTAAATTGTGATTTGGTTGGACATCTAGCCCTATAGTAGCCGATTTCTCCTTCAGTATCCAAGTTATTGATACCATTAATTTACCCCCTACAAACCCTACACTTTCAGAATCTTTCCTCAAAGAAAAATATGTTCAAGAAGGTCTTAGTTCGATGGAAATAGCTAGGCTCGTTTTTTCCTCAAGAGCAACAGTTACTAATCATTTGAAGAAGCATGGAATCCCATTAAAAAGACTTACAAGACGCACAAATGGAGGCCATCGATATGGCTCTAGAAGATATGGCGCAAAAAGCATAGTAATGGAAAAGGAGCAAGGGCTCATATCTCTAATCAGGTCCTACAGAAATGAAGGAAACACATATCAAAAAATTGCAGACATTTTAAATGATCAAAAAATCGAAACAAAGGTGAAAAAAGGAATTTGGTATCCAAAAGTCGTAAAACAAATTTATTTGAGATACCCTTCAAAAAGTAGTAGTGATATGAAACTATCATGCGCTTTCATCTTCCACATTTCCATCTAAGCTAAAGTCAAAATCAATCCTCATCGCAGAAACGGGAATATCTAAAGAGTGCATTTTACCAACCCAGTACAACTGATGTTTTGAAAATTTATCGCCAGTGGACTTAATTTCAAAAAATGCGATACTGTTTTGAATCGGGTTCCAAGCAAATAAATCAGGAAGGCCTTTGCGAAAATCAGATTGATTTTTCATCAATTGCAGTAAACAGCTTAATAATGCTGCTCTTGGCACTGAATCAATAAATAAAAGGATATTTTCCTTATTGAGATTTTTTGCGTGTGGATCTGCTGTTAAAACACGAAACTTCTTAGCTCTATTGGATTCAAGTATAATGTTGTCTGAAGCAAACTTCTTTATTTCTTCTTTGCTTAGACACAATAGTTTGTGTGTCGTAAATGCAATTAAGTCATGACGAGCGCTCCAGAATTCATATCCAGAATAGAAATCTTGTGGAATATCATTATACAACTCATCTCCAGGCTTTTCATTAGCCCAAATAACTTGAAAATAAAGAAAATACATAGTCATGTTCCACAAGCTAGATTCTACGTGAATACTATTCCAGCCCGAAGACTTAAGCAGTAATGAGGCATATTCTTCAACTGAAATATTGTTACCTGTTGCCAGCACTTTAAGCTTCCTGTTTCCTTTTACTTTTTCAATTCCCTCTGCCTTAACTTTATAAAGACTAAGAATGCTTTCAATTTCTTTTTCCTTAAAAGTTGCAATAACTTCGTCATCAACACTTGAAAGAACTTTATTAATTTCAGATCTCACATCAAGGAGAGATACTTTCTAATTCTCGTATTGTTTATTTCGAAGTTGCCTCAGATCATATTTTTTCTTTAAAGTGTATAACCAATAAGCCAACGGCATGACCGCAAACAGATAAAATGAAGATGGATATTTAATTATTGAAATAACAATACCAATTCCAGCGACAAAGATACTCAATACAATTGTTTTCTCTTTGAAACTTAAATCCCAAAAAGTGACCTCATTTCTTATCTGTCCCATTCTTAATCTCCAATTTTTATTGAATATTTATCGACTTAATTGATCCCAGACTTTATTAATAGAGTGTAGGGTAAAAAACTCTCGAGAAGAGATAGAGCAAGGGGTTCTTGAAGTTATTTGAATACTCTTAAGTTTAAAAACTCAGATTTTGTTATCTAAATCACTTTAAATTTCTTTAGTTAAGTAATTTAGTACATGTCCGAGAAGCTTTAAATAAAACGGTAAAATAATGACCTTCAAGAAAGCTTTAGAAGAAAGGCTTATCGCCATACTTTATCTCCTCCACTCTGTCGCTACGTCAGTAGTAATCGGTTATATTTCAGATATAGGTGTGTTTGCCGAAGGTAAAAAAGTCACTCCCTTCATATGGACATGTCTCTTTTCTGCACTTATCTACCTAGTTATCTTTTTGTTCGATATTCACATTTACAGAAATACTATTGATGAAAACTTTCAATCTATTCTTAAAAGTGCCCTCGATAAAATTAGGGACGACATCCTAGAACTCAAAGGATGGAAGAAAAAAAAGAAGCTTCGCTTTACTCTTTATGCTCCTAATGAAGATGAGACTCAATTGATTGGGATTGCTAGGATTCATGATGAGGTGAAAAATTCAAAAATCACCTCTTGGGAGATAAGCAAATTCCATACAGATCACTGCAAAGGTATTGCAGGAGAAGTATGGGAAGCAGAAAAGATAAAGTTAATGCATCGAGACTTACCTACTAGAGATGAGGCCATTCGTGCAATCTCAGACTCAAACAATCCTAATCTTGGCAAATACCTCAAAGCACTGAATATGGATCTGGAAGGCTTAAAGGTAAGAATTAACAAAACCAAAAAAGAATCTTCATTTTCATTTCCTCAAGGAATTTGTGGATTACCTTTTAATAAAGGAAATAAGTGTTTTGTAGTAGTTATTGATTCCAGTGAAGGATTTAACGGAAAAGAGAAGTTTGAGGATATAAGAAAGAAGCACGAAGATGTTATGAGCCGTCTAATTGAAGTTTATCTGGCGAACAAAGACTAATTCCTTTCTCTATCTAGTATAAAAAAGAAGAACCCCGCCAAATCCCCGCTTCGGAATCTGTGGTATCTGAATCTGTAATGTAAGTGATTAAAAAATTTGGTTGCGGGAATAGGATTTGAACCTATGACCTTCGGGTTATGAGCCCGACGAGCTACCAGACTGCTCCATCCCGCGACTGAGAGAAACTAGGAAATTAAAGGAGTTATATACCTCCCTAAGCCTCTTTGTAAAGGGTTAATCCTACAACATCCAAAATAACCCTTTCTTTTACTCCGACATAAATAGCTAAATTTCCACGGCGATTGCCCGATAAACTCTTTAGTACGCATCACAAAGGGAATGGGAAATGAAAGATTTGAATCAGAAAGAAAAAGACCTCCTGATCAAGCTTAACGTCGAAGAATTATCACCCCTTCAAGTTCGCCTTGTGAAAAGTATCACCTCTTTGATGGCCCATGTCCTCTCTGCTGAAGACGAAGCTGAGTATTTCGAGGCGAGCTCTAATCTATTAAAAAAGACTGCTGACGTGATTAAGGAATCAAACTTCGCTCATCAAAATAAGCAAATGAATTACGGCGATCAGGCAGTAGAGTTTGCTGTTGATTTTCTAAATGAAGAATTAAACGGAAACAAGATCGGCAACGTCGATAACTAATTCAAAACGTATTTAACAATAAGTGGAAGCACTTCCACTCCAATCAAAAGAATCACGATAATTTCCATCATCTGGCTTCGAGACTCATTTACTTCCGAGTGAAGGAGTTTAGATACTTCTGCAAGATTTGAGAGCTTCTCATTAATGCTCCTCTGCCAATCATCAAATCTAAATCTCTTCGTCGTCGCCCTGAAAATTGTTGCGAGATAAAAATCTCCCACAGTCTTAAACGAGTTCTCAACGTTCTCAACAATCTCTGAAATTTCGATATACATCTGACCCGCTTCTTCAGCTTGTCTTTTATGTTTATTTGAAAAGTTTGAAAACAAACCACGCTTGCGTTCAACCACAGCACTGTAAACTGTATTCAATCTCTTATCCAGAAGATCATCATAGAAGCGCATTTCTAAGAGCTGATTCAGGGCAAACTCAATCACAAGCGGGACATCCATGGATCCCGAGGGTTCGATGAGCAAGGCCGAGTTCCAATCCACAACAACGAGATCTTCGGTTGAATATTGATACAAATTTTCGAGAGTTGATTTCTTGATCGAGTCTGCGAGCTTCTCTTTCGCTTCCGCGAGAATCAAAGCTGCCAGATCCACTTTCTCTGGAAGTGTTGAAAGAGGAGAATCCATCCCATCCAGTTCATTGATCATATAAATAACGTAGTCTTCGTTCATGCTCCACTCGGTCAGTGAAACAATTGCAGGACGGATTTGAGTTTGAAAAGCTCGAGAACGCTCTCTCGCAAGTTCATCAATCTCATTGTCTTTCTCAAGCCAGCTCGCCAATCGAACAAGCTCAGTCCAGCTCAAGCCCTCTCGCATTGGAATATGAAACGAGAGCGAGACAGTTCCGAAGTGCCAGACTCTTGCGATTAACTCAGAAGAAACTTTCTCACCCTCAATCGTAATCTCAACTGAGCCCAAACTCACCGAAACAGGCGTGCGAGAAATCATCAAGGATACGTTAGGTTTTCGGTCAAGCCTGAAGCGCTCTTTGGAGTGCTGATTCTCGATGAGCTCTTCGAGAGTTTCTAGATTGATCTCAGAGCCGATGTCGAAGACTCGGTAGACTAAGATCTTGCCTTTTTTTACTCGGATATCCATACAGTTGAGATATTAGGCCTGATCGCAACGACAGTCACGGTCAGGCCCATCAAGAAATAAAATTATCAGGAATTTTTAGTAGCCGTAACCACGCGTACGCTTAGGGGCATCGTGTTTCATCTTTCGGGCAAAGTCAGCTGCTCTTGCTTGTGCTTCCGTTTCTTGAACTTCGATGATCTTATCAGCTGCTTCTTTGACTTTGGCTTCCTTAATGGCAGCTACAGTTTCGTAGTAGTTTTCTTTGCGGAAGGCCTGGTAGCGTTTGTCATCGGCCGGACGTGAAGTCCCGCGAAGAACTTTCTCCATCTTCACAACATTAAGAGTTTTCTTAGCTGATACGAATGATCGTTTAGATATTTTTTCACCGTGCTCATTGAGACCCAAAGCTTTCAAGAGCTCTTTGCGAGTTGTGAACATGTATTTACCAACACCCAACGTTTGGATGTTAAGGGCCTCGATCGCGACTCGGCGAAGTTTATCGACAGTCAGGTCAACCGCATCACAGATTTTTCTGATCTCACGGTTTTTTCCTTCATTCAAACGAAACTCAATCCAGGTCTTATTTGGCAATTGTTCAATCACGCGCACGGATTTTGGTTTCATCAGTCCGTCTTCAGTCATGACTCCGCGGCGAATGCGGGCAAGCATCCCTTCATTCACGTGACCGAAAACTTTTACTTCGTAAACTTTTTCAACCTCATATTTCGGGTGCATGATCATGTTGGCGAGGTCACCGTCGTTCGTGAGAATCAAAAGACCTTCAGAAAGATAATCAAGACGCCCAACTGGGAAGATTCTTTGTTTAACCCCGTAGATAAGCTCCATCACTGTCGGACGTCCTTCAGGATCTGAAAGAGTCGTCATGTAAGCTCGGGGCTTGTTCATCACGATGTAGACCTTATCAACGGCAGAAAGCTCAACTGTGTTCCCGTCAACCTGAACGGTATCAACGTTAGCTGTAACTTTTATGCCAAGCTCAGTCACTGTGTGACCATTTACCGTGACACGACCATCGAGGATAAAGCCTTCAGCTTTTCTTCTTGAAGTGACACCACAGTCAGCAATGTATTTGTGTAAACGTACAGAAAGATCTTGAGTCTTACTCATCCCGGGCTCCAATCTGCCTCACGGCAGTTCAAATTATTTAGAGAGAAAGACGAGCCACCTTGGAAGGATTTATTGCTCGTCAGTCTCAGTGTTTTCAATTGATACATCGCCCAGAAACGAGAGGTCAAGATCAAAGTCTTTCCCCTTCGTAATAGCTTCCCCAATTGTGAGGTCGAGGTTCTCGATATCCTCTTCAACTTCAAAGTCCATCTCGCCTTCTTCAAGTTTTTCACCAGTTAGCTGCTCGAAAGCGAAATCGAGAGCCTTTTCTAGTTCCAAGGCCTCTTTCTCAAGATCCGTCCCATCACGAGTCGACATCTCGGCTTCTACGTCAGCAATTTCCTTCGCTCTCAGGGCCTCAAATTCCTCGTCGATCTCAGGAGAATTAAAAACAACTCCCTCCTCGGCGATATCGACGACCTTCGCTTCAACGACGTTCAAAAGCGTGTTCGAGATCATGGCACTTTGGTTTTGCTTCTGAACTTCATCGCGATTCACAAAATCTTCCAGGATATCAAAGGCAGATTTACGAACAGAACTATCGCCATCGGTTTTTTTCTTCTCTTCAGATTTTAAGAGCATCGTGAAACTTGTCTCAGAAGCAATGTCACTGATGCTTTGAGAGAGCTGATCGAGCTCTTCAAGTTCATCCACATTGAATTTTCTCCCTTCGCCACGCCAAACCACGGACTTGATGTCAGCAATGGTTCCGATGTTATTCTTGGTCGCCATCTCCTCGAGCTCAAACTCAGGAGGGAGAGCTGAAATATCAGGTAGGTTAAAAACCTCAAGAAATTCTTCGGTAGTCGCAAATAATGTAGGACGACCAAGCTCTTCTGAGCGGCCGGCCATCTTCACAAGACGCTTGTCCATGAGAGCACGGATAATGTGAGAAGAATCTACACCGCGAATTTTCTCAACATCCGTTTTTGAAACGGGCTGTTTGTAAGCGACGATGGCAAGAACTTCGAGGGCCGTCGGCGTGAGAACGAGAGAATTGATTTTGAAAAGATTTTGGACGAATTTCGAATAGGTCGCTTTCGTGCGGAACTGGTAACCTTCGGCCACTTCAACGAGACGAATCCCATGGTGCTTCTCTTCGTAGCCCACTTGAAGTTTCGTTAGAGACTCATGGATCACGCGAAGAGGTAGTTCCGTATCAATTTGAGTTTTGATTTTTTGAATTGAAACTGGACGATCGGACATAAAGATAATGGTCTCAATGGCGCCACAGAGTGTGTGAGCATTCAAACCTGTGCGTGCTTGCCACAACATGTCCTCTTGCTCTTTCTGATCAAAATGGCTTACGTCAAAATTAAACTCCGGTGGAGCTTCAATTTCTAATGTTTCCTCTGACTGAACTTCTTCAGTCGAAAGATCCCACTCAAAATTGATGTCGCTTGTACCTTCCATGTGTCTCTTCCTTATTGCAACGTCGCATCGGCAGCTGCCAATAACGCTTCTTTCTTTTGATTTTCTTCCGGCTCAAAACCATCGGCAGTCTCTGGATCAAATGAATCGAGACTCTCTTTTACTTCGATGTAGATCGAACCTTTATCTTCATTCTGGAATATTTGTAATTTTTTCAAGCGAGCAAGCTCTAAAAGCGAGATAAACGTGATCACTTTATCAATAATTCCTGTTTCGTTCTCGTCCAACAGAAGATTGAACTGAGTGGTCTCTCCCACTTTTAACATACTTTTCAAACGGATGAGTTTTTCTTTGATGGAGAGACGATCGCGGCGAACGATCGTATATTTTCGTTTTTCACGACGAATGAGATCCATCATCGTTTCAGTTAATTGCTGAAGATCAATTGGAGTGAGGATTGAGTTCTCAATCGCTTTACGATCCACTCTCGGCTTCACGAAAACTTCATGACCTTTTTTCTCGAGGGCCCAGAGTCTTTGACCCAAGCGTTGAAAGCGCTCAAGCTCTTCGAGACGCTTGATCAGATCTCCGCGAGACTGAATCTCAAGCCCCAACTCTCCGGCCGTGATCTTGATCAGGTTTTGGTCCTGAGATTCGTCGGCGACACTTTGTGATTTCAGATAAAGCAGAGTCGCCGCCATGAAGAGGTATTCTCCGGCGACATCGAAGTTCAAATCTTGCATTTTCTGGAGATAATCCAGGTACTGATGAGTGATTGTGTTGAGCTCGAGGTCCCGAATACTCATCTCTTCTTTCTGAATAAGATGAAGAAGTAGGGCAAGTGGTCCGTCGAAGCGGTCAACTTTTACTAAGATTTCGTTTTCAGTCATAGCCCACCAAAGATTCCGAGGAATCCAAAAAGAATGGAGTTAGCAAGCATTTGTGCCGGCATCAAAATATAACCCAAGGTATGGATTCCCATGAAGCTCAAGGCCATCGTGGCGATAAAAATAATCGGCGTGAAGCGAGCGAAGTCTTCATACTTTCTAAGAGCATGACCTTTTAAAAATGATGAGACCATTTTCGATCCATCAAGAGGCGGCAAAGGAATTAAATTAAAGAAAGCGAGAATGAAATTAATGAATACAGAAAAACGCAGCATCTGAATGGAGATGCGGTAATAACCCCAATCTGAAGAGACTTTCGTCGCAATGATCGCCAGGATCAGAGCAGAGAGAGTTCCAAGAATAAGATTTGAGAGAGGGCCCGCGAAGCTTACCCAGAAAATCCCCTTCCGCATGTTTCTAAAATTTCTGACCTCGATCGGCACTGGCTTAGCCCAACCGATCATGGCGAAATTTGTAAAGGCAGCAAGGAGTGGGAAAAATATCGTTCCAAGTGGATCGTAGTGAGCTGCTGGATTAAGCGTGAGTCTTCCTTGATTTTTAGCGGTCGGATCTCCGAATTTATTGGCCATCCACGCATGGGCCGCTTCATGCACCACAATGGCGAGAAGAAAACCCGGTAAAGACTGGGCAATATTGAGAAGGATCGCATTCAAATCGTTCATCCTTAATTCATATCAAAAATGAGGATGATGACGCAATTTATAAGTGGATCGATTCTGTCGGTTACGCAAAGCAAAGTGCCTAAAATCTCAATCTTGTTTTTGGACATTGTGAATCATCTCTTTCATAATTAATTATGGAAAATAAAACCAAAAAAGCTCAGGTCGTTTTGGCCGTATTGGACTCAGATCGTCAATCCTTTGATTTTCTGCTTTTAAAAACGAACGAGCGCCGCGGAAGCTTCTGGCAAAACATCACCGGTAAAATTGAAAAAGATGAAACTTTTGAAGAAGGCGGCCTTCGTGAGGCCATAGAAGAAACCGGACTTAAGGTCGAACACATCATTGATATCATCGATCTTGGAATTTCTCATGATTTTACTGATGAGAAAAAAAGAAATTGCCACGAAAAAAGTTTTCTCCTCATTCTCGATCACAAGTTCACTGTTAAAATTGATCCTAAAGAACATCAAGATTTTAAATGGGTTGAGCTTGAAAAAATTCATAAAGATATGGTGAAACATCGTGGAAATTTCGAAACACTTGAGAAATCTGCCTTCATGCTTAAGCACTGGGGACTTTAGGCATGTGGTACTTGCTACTCATGCTTTCATTCTCCGTTTTCGCTCAAAATGAAGACATCGATCTTGATATCCTTCAAAAACTCGATCAAAACATGCCGGACTACCAGCCGGAACGAAATGTTTACAAATCCCCTGAGGGTGTTCAGGGCCCGAGAAAATATATCTATCCAAATTATCACGTGACGATGCCTCAACTTCTCGCAAGTGGAGTCTTGAGTGGGGCCGTGAGACGAGGAGCAAGGCTTATTAGTCTTGAAGACGGAACTGTCTATAAGGCACAAAAAAGTTTTCTCGTTAAGTTTTACAGATTAGAAGATGAGTTCGGGTTTCGGTATCTGCAGGCCAAGGGGCGGCCTGCTTATAAAATAAGTAGCACTTCTCTTGAAAATACTGATCTCGAAACTAACCTTTATGAGCCGCCAGATCAATACACTCCCGCACCGACAAATAAAATTGTTTCAGATTATAATCCTAAGCTGAGATTTCTTCCGGAGCCTGTCTTTTACGCAGGTTTTGTGGATGGAAGTTACATGAAAGATCTTTTTAACGATCGTCGTGCTCGCTACGGAACAACGACTCAGTTTGGTATGCAAGTGATGACGAAATGGAACTGGCCAATTAGAATAGGCGGATCATTTCATTACGAGCGTTCGACCTACAATCTCCAAAACGATGGCCGAGTTATTTATACCTCTCCCTCGATCGGACCCATTTTCAGGACCAAAGATTTTGTGGTGCTGGACTTTCCCTATCGTTTTCAGATGCAATACCGTTTGAGTCCCTATGCTCGGACAGATGTCCATACACGCGGGGGTGATCTCACTCTGAATTTTAACTCCTCCGATCTCGTCATTTCGGTTGAGCATCCTGAAAAAAATGGCTGGGGTGAATTTGTTTTGGGCCTCTTTTTTCAGGCCCAGTGGCTTGATTTGCGCCATCAATCAACTGCAGTCCAGATCATTTCTAATAATCAAACCAATAATAGTTTTGGTGCCTCATTTTCACAGGTGTTCGAATGAAAAAATGGCTCCTACTTTTTATTTTTTTGAGCACAAGTGCCTTCGCCCTAGAAGCAGTCGTGACGGTGCTAGAGGCACCTATCCTGGCCGAGAAAAGTCGATACTCGCAAGTCGTTCAGTATCTCCGAAAAGGTGACGTCATAAAAATTCATCCGTCTGTTGCAAATGAAACAAAGTATGATGAACTCTCTCCTTCTAAAAAAAAGCTCGAGCAAGTTCATAAAAAGTTATCCGCAACTCCAGAATGGAAAGAAGATGAAGTCTTTAAAGGTGATGAATCTCAGAATGCTCACATTGAAGATGAGTTCATTCCGCTCGTTACTCGTGGGGGACACATCGGTTACGTTCTCTCCGAACATATTCAGGTTTTCTTTAATGATAAACGTGAATTTCGTCACCGTGTTTATGATCGAAAGGATCTTACCGATTATCGTCTCGAGGAGCCACTTCCGCGAGGCTATCCAGTGGTCACAAACCGAGGACTACGAGGACAAATTACCCTTGGTCTCTTGCAGCCTTATGACAAAAGTTATCCTTACCTAAATCAAATAAAGGCCAAGGGATACTCGAGCCCGATTGATCTTAATTTTACCGTCATGAGAAATGTGAAATCAGATCTCCACGATAGATTTTACTATGGACTCAACTTTGGATTTAGGAATTTCAAGAATCAATACGTCTTTTCAGATGGTAATAGAAGTTCAACTGAAGAAGCTTACAAAGCGGGCCTTGGTCCGGTCGTGAGTTACGATGTTCACAAGGGAGAGAAAAATCGCATTGCCATCTATGGAAGAGTTAATTTCTATTTACTGAACCTCATGACGATAGAACAAAAAGATGTTGATGGAAGGTCTGATAAAAGGCGCTACCTTGGATTTAGTGCGACACCCACCATAGGGTTTCAGTACCACCGTAAGAGCATTTTAGAAGACGTCGACCTTGTCATAGGTACAGGAGTTGAAAGTGAGATCAGCAGTGCCTACAGGGCCCAGAACGGCGCCGGCTATAAAGACTGGTGGAGGCACGACGGAAATGATCGATTTAACCCTCGAACCATCTTCAACATCACTGGATACATAGGGTTACAAAGCGTCTACTGAATCACTCAGGTACCTGCCGAATTATTTTTCACTCTTTGAAAAAAGTGTCTAAAGTTTCTACGCTTTCCTCCGAAGAGAAGTTATCTGCGAGACAAACAGGAAGTTTGCCTCTCTAAAAAAACCATGGAGGGTATTTATGACAACAACATCAAAAAACATCGAAACAGTAAAAAGCCAAGTTAAGGACGTTCTCTTCCAGAAAATTGGAAACACATGGTTTATTTTCTCTGAAGTGAATAACGAAGTTGTGTATTCAGTGATGCCTGCTGGGATGGATCCTAAAACGACTAAGCTTGAACTTTTCGAAATCATCGAAGAGCACATGACTAAAGTTGCTTCTCACAAGCGTCGCGCTCCAGAAGCTGTTGCTTAATTTTTAAATTTTATGAGTTCACCAAAAAATCGAAGTCCACAGGTAAACAGGATGTTTCCCGGGGAACAAGAATTAAATTTACGTGATAAAAAATTGGTTGAGGCGCTCAGATCGCGCCTCAACTCTCAATTAGAAAAAGATCCGGTTTTGTGTAAGAAGGCCGCCATGATTCTTTCTGACTGGATTAACCAGAAAAAGCGTTAACTTTCCCTATCACATAATCAACTTCTTCCTGCTTCATATAAGCAAAGCACGGAAGATTGATCACTGATTTCGCGACCCAATCAGCATGGCCATGAGAAATTTTTCCACCGAGATGAGCAGCAGCACCTGGTTGCATACTCATGGCTCCAGGATAAACTGTTCCGTAACCAATCTCATTGACCTTGAGATATTCGATGAAGGCAGGACGAGTTTCTGGCGTCATCAACGCGACTGAAAGATATCCATTTTCCCAAACATCGCTAGATGGCTTCATCATCTTGAGAGCAGGATGTTTGATCTTGTTTCTGTATTGGTCACACGTATCACGTCTCGAATTTAGTTTTGCATCGAGATGCTTTAAAGACTCGAGCATGAAGCTTGCTTCGTAGGCACCGAGGCGCGAATTCCATCCGATCATTCCATGATCGTAATGACCAGTGCGACCGTGATTCAAAAGAATCTTTGTCGTGTCTGCAATTTTTTGATCGGTTGTAAAGACAGCTCCAGCATCCCCACTCGCACCTAAAACTTTTGCTGGATAGAAACTCGTCGTGGTTACAAAAGCAGTTCCCAATAAACTTTCACCCTTAATCTTTGTTCCAATCGCCTGAGCACAATCTTCAATCAAAAGAACATTCTGTTCTTTACAGTATTTTCTAATCTCTAGTGTTTCTGGACATGCCCAACCATAAAGGTGAACCATGAGAAGTGCTTTTGGCTTAAATTTCTCAACCCCTTCTTTCACAGAAGCGAGAGTCACGTGAAGAGTTTCTCTCGACACATCAATCGTGTAAGGAACTGCGCCAACGTTGACGACCGATTCAAACGTTGCCCAAAAAGTCATGTCGGGTAAAAGAACTTTATCGTTTTTCTCAACACCAGCAGCACGCAGTGCGAGTTGAATCGCATCTGTCCCATTGGCGCATCCTAGAGCGAAATTCGTTTTGGTGTAATCTTTGAGTGCTGTTTCAAATTGTCCGACCACCGGGCCACCGACGAAATGACCATTCTTGATGAGCTCAGTAGCTTTTGCTGTCACCGTCTCAAAAAAACCGTTTTCATAGCGGAGAATATCGATAAAAGGCACTTTCATATTTTGCTCACTGTTGGATTTGTGTTTTGAGTTTACTCAAATTCAAACAACAGATGAAGAGATTTCTATTTTTATGTCCGACCACGCTTGTCGGTCTCTCTTATTCTTTCAGCAAGCTACCTTATCAAAAAGTGAAATCGAAGTTTTTCACTCGAGAAATGGAAAAATTTTCCTCATGTTTTTTGATGCTAAAACCGAAATAGTTGGTCAACAACGACATCTTCATAGTGAAGAAGTCAAAATTAATCAAAGGGCATGGTTGCCCGAGTTGGGAATTGAACACCCCGACATTTACAAGGAGATAGTATGAAGTTTACCGGAGGGTAGTCTTATGGGTTTTAGAATTAACACAAACGTGGCGTCGCTTACAGCTCAAAATTCACTGAACAAAGTGAATCGCGAATCTCAAGAGAGTTTTGCGAAACTAAGTTCAGGATCACGAATTACGAAGTCTGCTGATGATGCTGCAGGTTTAGCGATCTCTGAGAAAATGAAAGCGGAAATCCGTTCTGCGAAGCAAGCTGATCGAAACGCGAATGACGGTATCTCGATGGTCCAAGTTGCCGAAGGTGGCTTGAATGAAACATCGTCGATCCTGACTCGTATGAGAGAACTTGCGATCCAGTCTTCGTCTGATACAGTAGGTGACTCTGAGCGTGGGATGACCAACTTAGAATACCAATCGTTGAAGCAAGAAATTGAGCGTATTTCACAAGTGACCCAGTTCAACGGGAAAAACCTTTTGAACGGCGAAGGTGATAAAGTAGAGTTTCAAATTGGTACAGGAGGAGATGAGTTTCAGGACAGAATCTCTTTTGAACCAGGATTGATCAACTCTGGACTTTCATCACTCGAAGTTGGTGGTCTGGATGTGAGCAGTAAAGATGGAGCGCAATCAAGTCTTGGCTCCCTCGATGCGGCCATTGAAAAAGTTTCAGGAAACCGCGCGATTCTTGGTTCGCTCCAAAATCGTTTGGTAAGTACGTCGAACAATTTGCAGACGTATTCTGAAAACATGACAGCAGCAAACAGTCGTATCCGTGATACTGACTTTGCTGAAGAGTCTGCGAAGCAAGCTCGTAACTCTATCATCTCAGCGGCCGGTTCATCAGTACTTGCTCAGGCCAACATGAGCGGTCAAAATGCACTTAAGTTGATTGGCTAATCTTAAAAGTCTTAAAAGTCCGAAATGACGATGACCCTCTCTGGAAACAGAGAGGGTTTTTATTTTACGCATCAATGAATTTTTGATACTTCTCCTCCCTCTATGACTATCGAAAAAATAAGAAAAACCAATGTGGGAAGTCACTTTCACCGTGACGACTTCCAATACCGACATAGTAATCCCTACCATGACCGGTTAGAGGTATTCGATTCCTTCGTTTTGCGCGATCAGGAATCTGAGGCCAACGTGGGAAAGTGGAACGAAAACCAGTTCAAAAATAATCAACCCATCGAAGTTGAGATTGGAACGGGCTACGGCGAGTTCATGATCGAGTATTGTCAGAATACTCCGGACATTAATTTTATTGGTCTCGATCACCGTTTTAAAAGAAGCTATGGTCTTGCTCATAAACTCAACAAAATCGAAAACAAAAATTTCCGCTATATCCGAGCTCGTGGTGAACGCCTGGGCTACATGTTCGGTGAAAGCGAAGTCCAATCTATTTTCTACTTCTTTCCTGATCCATGGCCCAAGACAAGACATAATAAAAAACGCCTCTTTCAGAAAAACTTTCTGGATGACTGCCACAAGGTTTTAAAGCACGGTGGAACTCTATTTGTGAAAACCGACCACGATGGATACTACGAATGGATGCTTGATCATTTGAAAGAAGAAAAACGCTTTGAGGTCGTTATGCAGAGTGGAGATCTTCGCAAAGAATTTCCCGAGCATTTTCTTGCCCAGTACAAAACGAAGTTCGAAAAAATCTTTTTATCACAAGGAACACTCATCAAATCTATCGAACTTCGAAATTTGAAGGGGTAAGCTTGTGGCCTACGAGGGACTGAAAGACCGGATTAAAGAATCGCCCATTTCGATGGTGGTCGGTCAATTCATGACCTTAAATAAAAAAGGGGCCAACCTCGAAGGCCTCTGCCCTTTTCATCCAGATACAAAACCCTCTCTGAAAGTTAACGATGCCAAAGGTATGTACAAATGTTTTGTTTGTGGCGCTGGTGGAGATGCAATTACATTCGTAAAAGAATTTAAGCGCGTTGATTTTGTGGAAGCGATGAAAGACATTGCCGCAATTCTTGGTCTTCCTTTTGAAGAGTATCAAAAAGAAAAAAAGAAAAACCCCCGAGTTGAAATGGCCTTCAGAGTCTTGAATGCTTCTCAAAAACTCTATCAAAAAATCGCTAGCTCTACTCCAGCACCTGTGCCCTATTCCGAATTCATTGAAAAACGAAAACTGAACGCAGAATCCATTGAGAAATTTCAGATAGGTTATGCCCCTGGAAATAATGCTCTCATGAATTACCTGACAAAAATTCCTGAGACCGAAAGAGATCTTGCTCAGCAAGTTTCGATGGAGATCGGGATCGTTCGTCACAACGTTGACCGCGATAGCTATTATGATTTCTACCGCGACCGCGTGATGTTTCCCATTCATGATCACTCAGGCCAGATCCGCGGCTACTCTTCGCGGGCAGTCCTCCCAGATCAGAATCCCAAATATTTAAACTCAGGTGAGTCCTTTGCCTTTGATAAAAAATCCATCCTCTTCGGTTTTACTTTTGGAAAAAATGCGATCAGACAAACTGAGCGCGTGATCATTGTTGAAGGAAACATGGATGTGATCATGATGCATCAGTTTGGTTTTTTAGAAACCGTAGGCACCATGGGCACCGCACTCTCTGAAGGCTCGATCAAGCTTCTCTCCAACATGACCAAACAAATTTATCTCGGCATGGATTCCGATCCGGCCGGAAAAAAGGCCATGCAAAGAATCAACGCCGACTTCATGGCCCATCAAGTGCTACCGAAGCTTTTAAACTTCGAACCCGCTAAAGATCCCGATGAATTCCTCCTTCTTGAGGGGCGCCTGGCCTTACTTGAGCGGATTGAAAAAGCACCGGTTTTGATCGATGTCCTCATCGCGGAGCTTATTCCTGAAAAAATTCCTGACAATTTGGAATTTAAATTAGGGACTCTTCAACGCATCTCTGAACTTCTTGCTCCTTTGCGTGATCACCTTTCTGCCACTGAGAGAATCGTCAATGCTGCGAAAAATCTGGGTCTAAAATCAGATTCAGCCACTATTCTTGAAGATTATAAAACCTTCTTAAGTCGCCAAAAAGAAAAGGCTCCAGTTCTGATTGAGCGTCCAAAGCTTGAGGTTCAGGAAGAAATTCTCCAGAAAAATGAAGAAGAGGCGCGAAATTTGCAGGAAGAAATGAGTCCGGTCGTGACCACTCCCATGAGCAAGAGTGAGAGGGTCGTTTTTAGGGAAATCCTCTGTCATCCCGAGTTCTTGACGCATTTGAAGGGTGATGAATTTCTTGCCACTATCGGGCATACTGAGGTAAGAAAACTAGTTGAATGGCTCGTCAAAATTTACTTAGAAATTGACGACGCCGAGTACGTCACCATTGTTCAGGATGAGCTCCGTGATGGTGGTTACTCAAAAGAGCTTCGCGATATCGGAACTGAGGCCCTCTTTAACTTCGGAAACCGGTACAACGAAAAGGTCATTGCTCGCATGCTTCGGGATTACACCCTCATGCTGAAGATGGACCATTTGAAAATGAAGAGAAAGACTCTCGTTGAAAAACAAAAGTCGCTCCCTTCGCAAACAGATATTGATTTAGTTTTGAGTGAAATCTCGAAGCTCGATAAAGAGATGTTAAATCTCAAGAATGGCCCTTAAGTCCCAGGAGAATCTATGTCAGTTGTTGTCGCCTTTTTGAACTCACGCGAATTCTCTCGTCTCGTGATGAAAGGAAAAGATCAGCAGTACCTTACTCCAGAAGAA